>PBRL01000012.1 GCA_002725925.1 Chloroflexota bacterium | reverse complement strand
AAGGAATGTGTTACCTATTTACCATTCTAAAAAGGCTATCCCAATTGGGCGTCAGTGCGCTAGGCGGTTTTAGAAATTTTGTACACCTGTTCCCCGCGCGGTGTTTCCACTTTAATTTCATCGCCCAACTGGTGGCCTAAAATTGCTGAACCTACTGGAGACAGGATTGAAATTTTGCTAGACAGCGGATTTGCTTCATTCGGTTCAACAAGTTGATATTTGAATACCTTGGAGGAAGTTGTATCTGTTAGTTCGAATTTTGAGCCGATATGAACACGGTCTCTATCTTCGTTTTTGGCATCGATGATAACGGCTACCTTAAGCGTAGCCTCAATTTCTTGTATTTTTCCAACGGCCATACCTTGGGCTTCTCTGGCGGCCTCAAGTGGGGCGTTTTCGCGTACGTCACCGTCTGCGGCTGCNCGTTGGATATCTTCAACAATTCGGACGCGTTCATTTTGTAGTTGCGTCAATTGTTTTTTCATCTCGTTGTATCCACTTTGGGTTAGGCGAATACTTCGAGTCTGGNTTGGGGTTGCTGCGATCTTTGAGGCTGANNCTCGGGACTTGCGGAGCCGGAGATGCTGAGCCAAATTAATGTCGATATGTTCTTTTTTCTTCAGAAACGTNAGAAAAAGCTTTACTGCACTAAGTCTTTCTGTAGCATCTCTAGTAGCGGTTTTAGCTCCGAAAATTTCGTTGTACTCTCCGATTTCAGAGGGGACGATCGAACTGATAAGCCTGTCACCACCTAGCCACCTCACGAATTTGGCGATTTCAGGCTGTGCTGCCTTTTTAGTGTCTTGAGGCATTTGTCTGACATATGTCTGAAACGCNTTGTTGAGTGAAAGNGATACTTGTTCTTTCTGTACTTGTTCGGGCGCTTCAGANGTTGTTGCCATGTTAGGGTTTACTCCGTGAGAGTCAGGATGAGCCTGTTTCCCACAATGGGTTAGCAGAAGAACAATCCCTTAATGATAGTTATGCTGATTTGACTCTGCAAATAATTACCTTCGTATTCGTTTGACACTCCAACTGATAGGAACTTAAAATTAGGGCTTACTAACCGCGATATATTCCTGTGGATATTTTGTTCAAGGGCTTCCTGTTTCTACTATGCCAAAACGCACATACCAACCAAAATCTCGCCGCCGCCAACGGGTGCACGGTTTCCGATCAAGAATGAGTTCTAAGGGTGGTCGTGCGATTCTCGCGCGTCGTCGAGGTAAGGGTAGGATTAGGTTGGCCGTCTAGAAGGTCACTTCCAGTGTCTTTACCTATTACACAGAGAATTCGGCGTCCGGCAGAGTTTCGGAGGGTACTGGCGCGTGGGAACCGAGTTTCTACTACTCATATGAACGTTGTTGCAACTTCTAATAACCTATGCTGTTCGAGAATAGGCCTGTCCATCAGTAAGCGTGTAGGACCAGCAGTAAGACGTAATTTAATTAAGCGTCGAATTCATAGTGCTTTTGCGAATATTTGTACCAGCGGCGGTTGGGATTTTGTAGTTATAGTGAAACCACTGTCTTCCACCGTTTCATACACAGAACTCTATGCGACGGTTCATAGTTCGGTTGCGCGTTTGGGAATAGAAATTACCCCATTAAATCAAGAAGTTGTTGCGTAATGAGCGTGTTGTTACTTTCATTTATTCGAGTTTATAAAATCATGATTTCACCGTACATGCCCGGACAGTGTCGTTTCGATCCAACATGTTCTACATTTGCTATTGAAGCAATCAAGACGCGTGGTGCGTTACGAGGGTCTTGGCTTGCCGTTAAGAGGGTTACTAGGTGTTACCCAGGTGGTTCTCGTGGGTACGATCCTGTCCCTGAAAAGAAAATCTATTAGTTCCTATATTTATATTTAGCTAAATCATTCCCGGATACTAACTTTATTGCTAATTGCACCGGGTTCAAAATCGTCCGGAGGCCAAAACGCCACCGCTAATATTCGCTTCAACTGGCAACAATTACAGTCGGTTGGATAGTAAGCAAATGACTATGACATATCGTGGTAGCCGAAAATGGTTACGATGGATGTTTGGTGTCTTTTTGATAATGGCTACCACGCTTGGATGCGTCAACGATCTGACTCCTCATGGCGGATGGTCGAGTCCGGTTGTAAGCGACAACAAACTACTTATCGGTAATGTAGACGGCAATCTTGTTCGTTTAGACCCGGTGACTGGAAATTTGGACAACGGTTGGAGTTATCCGAGAGAAGATGGTCTTGGGGCAATCTACGCTGACGTTTTAGTCGCTGATGGNGCNGTNTATGGTTCTGGCTACACCTGTAGAGGTGATGACTGTGAAGGGGAAATCTTTGCCCTTGACCTTACTACTGGCTTATCAATTTGGGGTCAGAANGGCCTTCCATTGAAAACAAAATTGATCGGACAAGCCGGTTTNATGGATAANACACTTCTTATTGGNACTTCAGCATTAGGCGATGAAGATGATGGTGCCGACGGATATCTTTATGCACTTGACGCTACACCAAGCACATCGTCTATTGTCAAATGGCGAATCCCTCTCGACGGTAATGTTTGGAGTGGGGTTGCGGTTGAAGAATCAATGGCATATGTGGCTACCATGGCAGGGACTGTTTACGCTATCAATGTTAGCGACGGTGAGCTTGGCGGATTATTCGATCAAGATCCTTCCTCACGCATCATATGGACGTTTGAAAATGGCAACGCCATTGCGGGCCCACTTCATATTGCCGGTGGCAATATTTATTTTGGGGACCTTGCTAGTAATGTCTATAAATTAAACCTTTTAGCTCGAAATGCTGATGCACAAAATACCAACATACACGGTGATGGCGCAGGGATAGATATTGCGAATGGTGAGTGGATATTCGATGCGGGCGCATGGGTTTGGGCCAAGCCTGTTACAGAGGACGGCATATTATTTGTATCAGCTTTGGATGGTTCAATATATGCAGTTGACGACTCTACGGGTGAAAAAATCTGGTCCGCTTCGATTGAGGGTCAAATTGTTTCATCTCCAATTTTATTTGATCGCAAACGAGGGCAAATAAGAGAGCGGGCCCTTGCAGTACCATCAGGTGATGAAAACGTTTGGGTTATTTCCGTTATTGATGGTCGTGAGCTTGGTGTTTTCGTCACTGAAGAACCTGTCAAATCGTCTCCGTTGGTTTACGACGGGAATCTTTACGTTCATGCTCTTAACGGGCATCTGAAGTGGTTCTCAGTAGATGATACGACTGAACGAGGATGTGTTGAACTCAAGGGTGGCGGGCAATGCAATTAAGCACTCACTTGAGTAATTTCATCAATTTCTTACAGAGGGCCATTTAATGGAATTTTTTGGCATTCTGTGGCAAGAAATAATCATGCGCCCCATGATTAACAGCCTCGCTTTGCTATATCAGTTGCTGTTTACTAATTTTGGTTTCAGCATCATTGTCTTCACTATTCTTATTCGTTTGGCCATGATTCCTTTGACAGTGCGTCAGACTCGACAAATGAAGAAGATGCAGATCATTCAACCGAAGATGAAAGTGATTCAGGATAAGTACAAAGGGAAATCCGGTGATGCTCGCCGCCAGATGTCATCTGAGACGATGGCCCTTTACAAAGATGCTGGGGTCAGCCCAGTTGGATGTCTTGGCCCGATGATTATTCAGATGCCGATTTGGATCGGTTTCTATCGAGCAATTTTAAAAACCATGCCGTCGACACCCGAGGGGATGGCAAATCTTTCAGCATTGTTCTACAACTGGAATCCTGCGATTTCATCAGTGCCATTTAACAGCCAATTCATGGGTCTTTCGCTCGTGGATCTTGTCTCAGCGGCAAGTTTGCCTTGGAATTACGTGTTGCCTGTAGTAGTGGGAGCTTCAATGTTCCTTCAACAAAAGATGACCACGAATCCGTCAACAGACCCGCGGCAACGCCAAACTAACCAAATGATGCTGTGGATGATGCCCATAATGTTTGGAGCATTCACGTGGCAGTTTCCAGCTGGTTTGGCGGTTTACATACTGTTTTCAAACATTGTCGGCGTCGTTATTCAATACTACGTAGGTGGTAAGCAACCGATCGAATTATTTGGACGATCGTTTTTAGGTAACGAGCAAACTAAGGCTGAGCTAGTAGCGCAACGCGCAGCGGAAGTTGCAGGATCTAACAAGGATGAGTCTAGTCCGAAGGAGTCAGATAAAGATGACCAGAGTGCGGAAATTCAGCGGAAAAACAGTGGACGAAGCGACAGAAATCGCTCTCGCCGAAATGGACGTCGAACTAGAAGACGTCGAAATAAGCGTAGTTAGAACGGGGCGCTCTGGAATATTGGGCTTTGGGGGTGAACCTGCTGAGATTGATGTCGCATTACTAGCCGATGGCGGTATCACCTATGTTGATGATGATGGAAGTTTGCCTGCCACTGTTGATGTTGATGCTTCAACTGCTAAGTCACCTGGCCGCTCTTCCCGTCGCCGTCGTGGGGGTAAAGGACGATCTCGAAATAGTGGTAGAGGCATAGGAAGGGGTCGGGTAGTAGCGAGTCGTGGTGTAGTTTCAAAGGCTGAGACAATATCCACATCTGATTCAGGCGATAGATCTGTAGATCTATCCGACAACAGGACCAAATCTAACCGTCGCTCCTCTAGAGTAGAAAGTGCATCGCGTTCTGAGCGCAACTTAGAATCTGAGGAGCCAATAATTCACCAAAAAGATGAAGAGGCAGAGCAGCTTGTGTCAGAACTTATTGATTACTTTCTTGGTGCAATGGGTGTGGTGGCTGACACATACATTCGTGAGGCTGAAGATGGAACGATGACCTTTGAAATTGATGGACCTGATGCAGGTCTCCTGATCGGTAGACGCGGCGAGACTCTTCAGTCACTTCAGTTTATTGTTCGTATGGTTACGAACCGTCAACTTGGTCGTAAAGCCCATGTTGTTATTGACATAGAAGATTACCGCGAGCGGCGTGTGCAGATGTTACGGCACCTTGCTAGACGTACAGCTGGTCGAGTGGGATCTAGTGGACGTGAATATAGTCTCGAGCCTATGTCCCCTGCCGAACGACGCATCGTGCACATGTCACTTGCAGCACACGATGAAGTGCGCACCGAATCCGAAGGGGAAGGAAACCAGCGCCGGGTAGTGATATTTCCAAAGTGATGTGATTTGAGTGTCGGATTCAATAGCGTATTACATTAGTAAGGAGCTACAAGATTATTGAATGTTTAGGTGACAGGAATCTTGCGGTTTAAAACCTATTCACAATAAGTCACACTAACGGATTCGACGTGAAATTCCGATTGATTAAGTTATTGAACTCGCAGGGCGCGGATTAATTATCAGTCATGCCAAAACATCCAAAATTTCTTGCGATCGGTCATCTTTCTTTTGATGTAAATATCGTCGAGGGTGGACCTCCGGGCGATCATATACCTGGTGGAGCTTCGGCTTATGCAGCTTTGGTTGCCCAAAAACATGGGATTTCTTCTGGAATTTTGACTTCAGTGGGTGATGATTACCCGATTGAAGAGATTCTTAGCGGAATTGATGTTCGTCGCAGTAAGAGTGAGCACACGTCTTCTTTTGTGAATTACTATGACGGAGACAATCGTAATCAGGTACTAATTGCTTCTGGGAGTAAGATTTTGAAATCTGACATTCCTAGTGATTGGAAGCAACCAAACATCCTCTATGTAAGTCCGTTACTCCATGAGCTACCTACCGATAGCGTGAACTGGTTTGAACCTAAGCTTTCCTGTCTTGTGCCTTCGGGATGGTTACGCCGATGGGGACCGGATGGTGTTATAACTCATGCTGGACACCTGCTCTCGTCTCAAAGGGAAAAATGGGATATGATCGTCGTTTCTGAGGCTGAGATCGAGACTTTACCCGTAGAACAACTTTTCTCGTTGAGTGAGATTCTTTGTATTACACGTGGAGAATTCGGTGCGCGAATATGGAAAGCTGGAGACTGGATCGATATACCGGCGGTTAAGTCATCGCCGGTCGATCTTACGGGAGCTGGAGATATTTGGGCAGCGGCATTTGTCATAGCAATAAGTCAGGGGAGGAACATTGAAGATGCTGGGATGTATGCCTCAGCAGCTTCTAGTGTTGGGATAGAGTCTATTGGACTTCTTGGATGTCCTTCCCGAACGGAAATAGAAAATCGGCTATGTGATATCTATCGACCTGGTCCCTGATATTTGTTTCAGAGTAAACCATCATGTTTATGCACGAATATCGAGTGCTTTTAATGCTGCTTGTTTATCGAGCAACCCCCCTGACTGACGCCACACTTCTTCACCGTTAGGTCCGACTACTATGAAAGTAGGCGTTACGTAAGCTCTGTATCTACGAATCAGTTGAGATGCAATTGGATCTTGTACGTTGACTTTGAGAACGTGGACATTGTCTTTGATTGCTCCTTCAAGGCTTTTAACGATGGGCTCTGACGCTAGACATGCTGTGCAAGTATTTGAGAAGAACTCTACAAATACTGGCTGACCTGAAGTAATGATGGCTTGTGCTTGAGATTCGGTTGCCACCGAGCTATCTCCTGGCTGGAGATTAAAGATCACTATGAGTCCAACTACTACTATGGAAATGTAGATAACGATGCGTTTTCGCCAATTACGCATTGGAACTAAAGCGCTTATTGCAACAATCAAAATCGGGATTATAAAAATTGCTGAGTAGTGATTAATAAATTCGTACAATCGTGATCCTTAGTTAACTTTTTAAACTATTTCAGACATCCGAATCTGGAACTCTTGTCAAGAGAATGAAATTGCCTCCTGACGTTATGGTGATGGGTGTTTGTAGGCTTCATGTACCTTTCAGAGGTTAGTTTCCCGCTGTTTCTAAAGTACGTGTCCGTTAATAAGTGCCCCCAGTGAATGGTTGTATTCGAGTTGTCCGTCTAGTTCCAGTCTGTGGGTGCTCAACGTTACATGGTTGTGATCACACGTAGAAAGCACCTGCTCGAACCGTTCTGTCGTGGTGTTGCCAAATAAAATCAGAACGGGCAAAACATGTCTTCGCTCGGCTTTGAAGATTGCTGCCTGGTACCAAAGTGCCTGCCTGAGACCCTCTGACCATGAATCTGCGCGTTCGATTTCTATCACATGTGTCGGGAACTTTAACGTGTATCCAATTAGCAAATCCGCTCGTTCCTTACCAGTCCACATTCGCGCCTGTTCAATCGTGTTGATACCGGCCATTTTGAATATTCTTGTTACTTCTTGTTGGATTTCAGCTTCGGCTTTTTTTGGAATCCCCTGAGCCGCGTCGAAGCCCTTCATAATCCCGTCTTTAAGGGTTGCGTGTGTTAGGTCGAATTGTGACTCCCATGCCGAATATAAAGCCGATTTACGTGAGTTACTGAGATGTGACCAATCTGATGCCTCAGCTTCATGATGGACAGTTGAAATCACAAATTCGCGTTCTCCAATAGACAATTCGGTTAGTGTTCGAGTCATTGTTTTATGTTTGTGTTAGGTTTAAATTTCTTGCCTAGTTTGTAGGCCTTTAGGCGTTCTTTTGCTAGTTCAATATAATCGTCAGATACTTCATATCCCACAAAATGACGATTGTTCTTGACAGCAGCTAGCGCTGTTGAGCCAGTACCCATAAAAGGATCGAGCACTATTTCATTAGAAAATGTGTATAACTCGATTGCCCGTCGTGGGAGTTCTTCAGGGAACGGCGCAGGGTGACCTACCTGTTTGGCTGACTGTGGAGCGAATTCCCAGACACTCTTCGTGAATTCTAAGAACTCGTCTTTAGTGATAGTGGCTTTCCGACCTTCAAGNGGTTTTCTGCCAAAAGGCGGTTTCTGGAACACGAGNATGTACTCGTGTGTGTCACGGAGAGTGGGATTAGATGGCGACATCCAGCTTCCCCATGCTGTTGATGTTCCAGCACCNGCCGACTTATTCCAGATTATTTCGCCACGCATATGAAATCCAGCGAGTGATGCTTGCTCAATTACATATGCGTGCAAGGGGATGTAGGGTTTACGACCTAAATTTGCGATATTTACTAGAGCTCGTCCACCGTCTACAAGTACTCGGAATGTTTCTTGCATCACGNTTCCAATCAACTGCATGTATTGCTCGTGTGTCAGATCCTCGTCGTAATCTTTGCCGACGTTGTATGGTGGTGATGTGACCATAAGGTGAATCGAACGATCAGGCAGTTCGATCATGTTTTCGCTCGAATGAGCGATGAATCGATCAAATTCTGAGTATGTTAGTGGGTGTTCAGGCTCAGGTGTTTTTTCGAGATTGTGTCGGCATTTCGGTTGTAGGGCTCTCGCGTAATACTCCGAAGAATCATGGCTAGATCTTCCGTTTGTACCGAAGGATGAGGTACTCGTTGGGCGCTTTCGAGTTGATTTTGGTTTGCGTGGCATCATGTAGTACAAGGATGCTAGCAGTTGTTAAGTGTTATCGCGAACCGCTGTTGCACAGTTATAGGCCACCTCATCAATGCAAATCGTGATTGATAGGGGACGGTTAGTCTGTGTTATAAATTGTGGATTTATGGGATAACTTGAAGTGGGCATGGTTAGTTAGTTGCTTCATCCAAGATACTGATCAGATCGACAGCACGTTTTTCTTTTTCGGAACCTTTTGTGCTTATCCCCTCATCGAACATTTGGATACAAAACGGGCATGAGACAGCGACCGTATCGGCAGTGGTCTCTAAAAAGTGATCTGTTCGCATTTGATTTACCCTTTGACCCTCTTCTTCCATCCACATTCGACCCCCGCCGGCTCCACAACAAAACGATTGTTCACGGCTGAGATTCATCTCAACGAAGTTTAATCCAGGGATCGCGCTCATGATCTCACGAGGGGCATCGAATTCTCCGTTATGGCGACCTAAATAGCAGGAGTCATGGTACGTGACCGTTCCAATCTTACCGATACCTGCTTCAGTGGGCTTTAATCTGCCCTCCTTAAGTAATTCTCCAACAAACGCTGTGTAGTGAATAACCTCGTAATTTCCACCAAGTTGCGGGTATTCGTTTTTAATGGTGTTGAAGCAGTGAGGACAGGTTGTGATGATTTTTTTTACGTCATATTGATCAAATGTTTTAATATTTGCTTCAGCTTGAGTTTGGAATAAATACTCATTTCCGAGTCGTCGGGCGGGGTCACCCGTGCAGGACTCTTCATCCCCTAGGACGGCAAAATCGATACCTGCTTTTTTTAGTACCGAGGCCATTGAGCGGGTTGTATCTAANCCACGTTGCACTAAAGCTCCTGAACACCCAACCCAAAATAAAATTTCTGATTCAGGTTTTTCAGCAATTGTTGGAATGTTGAGGCCTTCCATCCATGTTGTCCTCGTAAGGGTTGTGCCACGCCAAGGATGGCCTCTTTGTTCGATCGACTGGAGAGCAGATTGAGCAGTTTCGGGAGTGCTTGCTTCTTCCAAAGTTAGGAACCGCCGCATATCGACGATTGAATCGATGTGGTTTATTTCTACCGGGCATGCATCAAGACAGGCGGCACAAGTTAAGCAACTCCAGAGTACGTCATCTCCAATGGCATCGTGGACCATCGACGTTGATGGCGGCGGTGGAACTTCTCCGTTTGGGGTTCCGAGCAAAATTGGACTTCGCTCCTCCATGTAGCCGCGCATACCTTGGATCAAGGCTCGCGGGGATAATGGTTTTCCTGAAGCCCAAGCGGGGCATGCGTCTTGGCATCGACCGCAGTTGGTACAAGCATCGAAACTTAATAACTGAGTCCATGCCAAATCAGGGATATCTTTTGCTCCAAACGTTTTCAATTGCTGGAAATCACCCATCGGCTTTAACGCTCCACGTGGGCCGAGATTTCTGTAATACCAGTTCATTGGGCTGACTAAAATGTGGGTCAGCCGATCAAATTGAATCGACGAGTAGATAATTGCGCTGAGAAAAATGCCAGCGTGTAACCACCATCCTGCTGTGTGCAATGTTTCGAGCATACTTGTTGAAAATCCGATTTTTAAAAGGCTTTTTGCAACTATCCATCCGATCGGGGACCAACCAGCGATCGAATCATTGAAATAGGCGGACGCGGGATTTAATTCGGTTGCCCCNATACGCAAACCTTCAACAAGGAACCCCGTGGCTAGTATGGCGAAGAGAAAGCTGAGAACAATGCCATCGTCAAGTGCTGTATTTAATCTCCCGGGTTTGATCACATAGCGTCGCCATAAAGCCATGAATAAACCGAGAGCGGCTATGCCGCCTCCGAGAACGTCCCAAATAAATCCGAATTGGACGCGCGCATGTACGGTAGGCCATATCCAATTCAGATACCTTTCAGCATTGAATTCTAATGCTGATATNGTCGTAGCTATAAGTAGAATGCNGAATCCNCAGAAGATTGCNAAATGCATCACCCCGGGANAAAGATTTCGCTTACGCACAAACTTTCGATGTGCGAGCAATCCACCTGCCAACAGCGANAGAAACGACTTCNAACGATTGGATNTAGTTCCTAAATTCACTGGTGCTTGAGCNGTATGCCACAATTTCCATCTACGGCGTATGGCGTAGGCGATGTAANCTAACGCNATGGGGGCTATTAGATAGACTAATGCCCCGGCGAGCGGGTAACCGATATTCCAAAAATCTGTGCGACCANCGAACTCAGCCATNGAGGGATTTTGACTTNTTCAGGAGTTTCTTGTTTTGATGATGGCAGTTTAAGGACTGCTGGGGAAAACGTGCCCTTCTATCCGTGGANAATTTAACAGATTAGAGATGCAACTTTTATTCTGNTAGCNGGGTCCACATCAACACTGATGAACCGGTCATTAACCAAAATAAAATGTTGAGCATCAATGGGCGATCTTTGAAAAGAATTTCTTCCGGATTTTCACCAAGCTCTTTGACATNAATTAAGTACAAGTAGCGCATGATCCCATACGCGACGAACGGAATCGTCAACATCATTGAATGGTTGTTTGGGACGTTAGCCTCNNTCACGCCAGTGCTGAATGTGTAAAGCGTGTAAGAAATGAGAGTAGCCGTTGCTACAATGTTTATTAAACTATCAAGNAGCGGCAAGTTGTACTCGNTGAGNATTAAACGCTGANATTTAGAGTTTTTACCNCCGTCGTGAAGTTCTTGTCGTCGCTTTGCGAGCGTTATTAGGAGAGCACCTAATGCCGTCACGANATAGAGCCACGGTGAAATAGTTAGATCGAGTGGGATATTGCCACCGGGGCTTTTNATAATCGCGTGATCGATTGCGATCGATCCAGCAACAGCTCTCAGNACGAAACCTGATGCAACANTCATCACGTCTAAAAGNATGATGTTCTTTATCCACCANCTATAGGCGATATTGATACTGAGATACGAAGCAGTTGTGATCAAAAGTGGAACCGATATCAGATAAGCGCTGCTTAACCCTCCGATAATCATTAAGGTTGCAATTCCCACTGCCCATGGAACCGATATTCGCTTAGCCGCGATGGGNCGGNAACGTTTCCGAGGATGTATGCGGTCTTTTTTGGCATCGGCTGAGTCGTTGATGAAGTAGACGGCAGCAGAGATAAGTATGAAAATTCCTAGTGCAGCAAGTGCTCGAGTGATAATTGAGCTCATACCTGATAAATCTGANGAGTTGTACCAGATATTTACAGTGAAAAAGAGCGGAACGAGTACCANCCCGTTCTTTAACATCTGTTTAGGTCGTGCTTGAATAACGATGTCGCGTATGCTCGGTATACGGGCTGCGTTTATTGTGACTTCCTGTTTTGCCGACATGTAAGTGATGATAGGTGTATTCGCAAATCTTGGTCAATTTGATATACCTACAGGAATGNCAGAATTTATGCACTCGAATTCTAAAANTCGCTTAGATCAGCTCCTTCTCGATCAGGGGCTCGTTTCAGATATTAAGGAAGCGGGAGCTCTTGTGATGGCCGGTAAAGTGGAATTACCTGACGATCGAAGATCCCCCACACCTGGTATGCAGGTGAATGTAGGTGCGAAAGTTGTAACTAAAACCGCGAAAAAATATGTTTCGCGAGGTGGAGAGAAGCTTGTACAGGCTCTGGACAGGTTTAATGTTGAAGTCAATGACGTTGTTTGCCTAGACGTTGGAGCATCAACTGGGGGCTTTACTGATTGTCTTCTGCAAGCTGGAGCTGCTCGGGTTTACGCTTTGGATACAGGACGCGGTCAGCTTCATAATCGTCTGCTAAATGATAAGCGGGTCATTAGTATTGAGCGTACGAACATTGTGGGATTCAAACATATTTCTGAACATATTGGTTTGGGAGTTGTGGATGTTTCGTTTACATCTCTCGAGATCGTATTGCCCGCTGTATTAGGATTATTATCCCAACGCGGGCAGGNCATAGTTCTGCTGAAGCCTCAGTTTGAGGCTAATAAATCAGAAGTTCCACGCGGGGGGGTTATCGTAGATCCCATGGTTCACGCTGCAGTAATAGGGCGGTTTTTGAAGTGGGCTGTAGACCGAAGTATTCGCATTAGAAATTTTCTTAGCTCTGGGGTACTGGGTGAGAAGGGAAACCGCGAGTTCTTTTTTCATATTGAACCAGGTGTGACGGCTGAGAATGATTCAAATGTTTGATATTCACTCTCGCGTTGACCTATATACTTTCGACAAGTTAAAATTGCAGCCTCGACTATCGGTGGAAATTTGAATGAACCGACGGTCATCTTTGNCAATATAAACATGTGCCACATTTGTTAAATCGTCTGGGATAAATCGGCTACATTAGTGTCAGATACTCAACCCGTGATCAATATGAATATCGACGATAAGCCGCATGAAGAATGCGGAATTGTTGGAGCCTTCATACCCGGTGAAAGTGTGGCGCGTACTGCATTTTTTGGTCTGTTCGCATTGCAACATCGCGGTCAAGAAAGCGCAGGCATAGCTACCTCCGAAGGCGATGAAATTCGCCTAAAGGCTCGAATGGGTTTAGTTTCTCAAGTATTCCATGAAGAAACTCTTGCTGGCCTTCCCGGGCATCTTGGAATTGGTCACACCCGTTATTCCACAATGGGCGGGAGTAAGGAATATAATGCTCAACCTCTGATTGCAAACGGTCAAAGAGGTCAGATTGCAGTAGGACATAACGGAAATGTAATTAATGCCGCTGAGCTTCGAGTTGAAATGACCGAAGAATTTGGATCAACCTTCGAGAAAACCTCGGACACGGAAGTCATTGCGGAGTTATTTGCAAAAGCTCCTGGAAGCGACTGGTTTGAAGTGTCTGCCTATGCCATGCGTCGACTGAAGGGAGCTTATTCCCTAGTGATCATGACGAAAGATCAATTGATCGCAGTGCGTGATCCGTTGGGTATACGTCCCCTTTGCTTAGGCACTTTAAATGGCGGTTGGGTTGTAGCTTCTGAAACTGCTGCGCTCGACAATTTGGGAGCCGAATTCGTACGAGAATTTGAAAATGGCGAAACTGTGCTTATCGACAAAAATGGCATTCGGTCGCGAATTTGGGCATCTGCGCGTACGACTCATGCGATGTGTGTATTTGAGCAAATTTATTTTGCCCGACCTGACAGTATTCTCAACGGAGAACTCGCGTACGAAACTCGCCAACGTCTGGGTGCAGAGGTTTATCGCGAGCATCCAGTAGACGCTGATATTGTTGTTGGGATACCTGATTCGTCGACACCGCACGCTGTTGGATTGGCGGCTGAGGCGAAGATCCCGTATACAGAAGCGATTATTCGCAACCGTTACGTTGGGCGAACCTTCATTCAACCCGATCAACGCTCTCGTGCACAAGGCGTGCAGACCAAGTTTAACCCTATGCGAGGCGTTATTTCAGGGAAACGGATTTTAGTAGTCGATGATTCGGTAGTTCGGAGTACGACAATTACGCGTGTCATCAAAATGTTGCGAAGAGCTGGGGCAAAAGAAATTCACGTTCGAGTTGCTTCTCCACCTATAAAATCCACTTGTCATTTTGGCGTTGATATGGCGACTCTCAACGAGTTGATTGCCGCTAACAAAACAGTTGCAGAGATTACCGAATATATCGATGCAGATTCGCTAGCGTATCTTTCGGTAAAAGGGTTACTTCGAGCGGTACGAGCTCCTGAAAATTCCTACTGTACCGGGTGCTTCACAGGGAATTATCCGATCCCCGTCCAACTTGAGATGAACAAAATGAGATTTGAACTGGCCAGCAACACGTAAATTTTCGCGGCTGTCTGTCATCTAAATGGGGGTCTAATGTACCCCATTGGACCGTATACTTGTCCCTTGATTATTTTGCCTGTTATTTTGAGTTAGGAAACATCTTCCACGGGGACTTTTCAATATGACTGAACCGCTAACTGGAAAGACCTATGCTGATGCAGGCGTTGATCTAGATGCAGCGGCCTCAGTGAAGAACACAATAAAAGACATTGCTTCTGCAACACTTAATAGTGCTGTGATTGCTGGTCCTGGAGGGTTTGGAGGAGTCATAGATCCTGATCCTGCTGGGGATACTCTTTTGGTCGCCAGTACGGACGGTGTGGGGACAAAATTACGTATCGCTGATGCTCTTGGGCGGCACGATACGGTTGGAGCAAGCATTGTCAATCACTGTATTAACGATATTTTGCCCGCTGGTGCTCGACCGCTTTTTTTTCTCGACTACATTGGTTTAAGTCGGTTTGACGCTGGCAAAATCGCGGAAATTGTTTCTGGTCTGGCGAAAGCATGCGCTGAATCTCGGTGTGCGTTGCTTGGTGGCGAGACCGCGACGATGCCCGATATTTATCATGACAACGATTATGATTTAGCAGGGTTTATCGTTGGGACAGTTCGTAAAGATGCTTTGCTTAAACCCGAAAACACCCGGTCTGGTGATGTGATACTTGGCTTGGCCTCAGACGGTTTACATACGAATGGGTATTCATTGGTCAGGTCGATATTTGAGACAGATAAGGATCCTTCCGTTCTTGCCGTAAATGTCCCAGGTACATCCAACACGCTAGGTGAGATGCTNCTGCGTCCTCACCTTAGTTACCTTGATGCTATCGGACCAGTGCTTGACAAAATACGTGGGCTGGGACATATCACTGGTGGCAGTTTTTACAAAAATATTCCCCGTGCATTGGCTAGTGGTCTCGGNGCAAACGTCGATATTTCCTCATGGTCAATCCCGCCTCTATTCAAGTTTATTCAAGAAACCGGACGTGTTGAAGATCGGGAGATGTTCAGGGTGTTCAACATGGGGGTTGGNATGACCATTATTGTAGAGTCAGGGTTGGAAAAAGATGTATTGAAAAGTGTTCCTGGTTCGTTTCGTGTTGGTGAAGTGGTGGTTCGTCCAGTTGGAGAGGAACGTACCAACCTGATCGGACTATAGACGATCAAACTGTAATCGGGTTTTGAAATTTCCTGCGAATTGAGAAAGGTAACTTAAAAGTGAAAAGGACACTATGTAATTGAGAGCACTTCTTTCACCCCACGATAAAACAGGGCTTGTCGAGTTTGCACACGTATTAGCAAAAGCGGGTTTTGAATTGCTTAGTACCGGTGGGACAGCTGCCATGTTGAAAAATACAGGNCTNGAAATAATCGAAGTTGCATCTGTAACCGGTGCACCTGAGATTCTTGATGGGCGTGTAAAGACGCTACATCCGAGAATTCATGGAGGCCTTCTCGGTAAACGTGGCAATCCTGAGCATGTCTCAGAAATGAAAGAACATGGCATTGAAGGGATTGATCTTGTTGTGAATAACCTTTACCCATTTCAGCAGACTGTTGCCAACCCGGATACAACTCTTGATGACGCTTTGGAAAATATCGATATTGGCGGTCCAGCTATGACTCGGGCAGCTGCGAAGAATTTTCAAGATGTTGTGGTAATTGTCGACCCCTCGGATTATGAAGAGATTGGAAATATGCTCGTATCCGATGGGGTCTCACTGGAATGCAGGCGCCGATTAGCGGCAAAGGCATTTCAACACATTGCGGTTTACGATACCGTCATATCCGCCTATCTTCGTGATGATGACATGTCCTCAGACGATAAGTCTTCATTTTTCCCTGAAGAACTGACGTTTGGTTGGAATCGTGTTGCAATTCCTAGGTATGGTGAGAATCCACACCAAGCTGGAGGTATTTACGCTACGCCTGGTGAAGTGGGTGGGATAGTCAATGCGAAACAATTACATGGGATTGACATGTCGTACCTAAATTACTTTGATGCAGACGCTGCATGGGTATCCGCAAACTCATTTTCGCTCATTGCTCCGGCAGAAGCGCATTGCGTCTCCATTGTAAAACACGCTAATCCTTGTGGGTTAGCGATTGATGATAACCAAGCGGAAGCTTATCTAAAGGCACTTGCTGGAGACCCAGTATCAGCATTTGGCGGTATCGTAGGCTTTAACAGCAAGGTTACACGTGAAACTGCTGATGCTATGGGAGGGACTTTATTTGACGTGATTGTTGCGCCTGGATTTGAATTGGGAGCTCTAGAGATATTCCGCAAGCGAAAGCGCACTCGAGTGATTGAGGCAATGCCTTCGACCCTTCCTCTGCTTACTATTCGCAACGTTACAGGAGGGGTACTGGTTCAACAACCTGACGATATTTCTGAAAATGCGACCTCATGGGATGTTGTCAGTAAGAAACCCCCTACGAATGATCAATTGAGAGACATGGCTTTTGCATGGAAAGCATGCCAATTAGTTCACTCGAACGCCATTGTGTTTGCCAAGGATTTTGCCCTTCAAGGTATGGGTGCAGGGCAGCCAAATCGAGCTATCAGTGTTTATTTAGCTGGTCGAACGGCGGGCGATAATGCTGAGGGATGTGTGATGGCTAGTGACGCTTTTTTCCCATTCCCTGATGGAATTGAAAATGCAGCAAAAGCTGGGGCTGACGCGATCGTACAGCCTGGAGGATCGGTGAAAGATAGTGAGGTAATTGAAGCGGCGGATCGTTTGGGCTTGGTGATGTTGTTCACTGGAACTCGTCACTTTTATCATTGAGTGTTTCTTTTGAACATATTTTTTTCTTAAACTCAAGGGTTTTATGTTAGCAACGGTCGAAATCGTAATTCCTGTTCTCAATGAAGAGTCTGCTTTGCCTTTTTGCGTAGCGGAGCTGTTCGCATTTATCGAACAGCATAGTGAATGGAAATGGGTCGTGGTGATTGCTGATAATGGATCGGTGGACAGGACTACTGAAATCGCAGCAGAATTGTCGGAAACGTACAATAACCTTTCAATTTCTCGACTTGAGGAAAGAGGTCGTGGTAGAGCCCTTAAGAAAGCGTGGAGTGAAAGTGATGCCGATGTCAGGTCATACATGGATGTTGATCTATCTACTGATATCGAAGCCCTTCCGGAATTAGTTTCCTGCATTATCAATGAAGGTTATGAAGTCGCTGTAGGATCGAGACTGTCCAAAGGTTCGCAAGTGGTTAATCGGTCATTTAAGCGAGAAGTAACCTCTCGCGCATACAACATTTTGATTCACTTGTTGTTTCCATTCACGAAATTCAAAGATGCGCAGTGTGGGTTCAAGGCTGTTTCAAGAAAGGCAGCTGAAAATCTTGTTCCTTTGGTTGAAGATAACGCATGGTTCTTTGACACTGAACTGCTGTTACTTGCCGGTAATGCTGGTTATGCGATAAAGGAGATCCCGGTTCATTGGGAGGATGATCCTGATACTAGGGTCAGGATCATTTCAACGGCGTGGGAAGATATAAAAGGACTACTTCGCTTGAGGTTAAGAGGACGCCCAAAACCACCATTGGTATCTTGACCATTATTTCATTCTCTAGATAAAGTTGATTTGACAGACAACTTTTATCATCTGTGTTTGCGTACCTAATAGCATCTAACTATGACTACTCCTGGCAATTTTGAAATTGGACGGTCGATACTGACCGGGTATACAGCCGATAACGAACTACATCGGGCATTGACGATCCTACGTAATGAAGGAGTTAACCCAGAAGTTGTAGTTGAGTTTACTGCGGAACGCGACGGGGTATTTTGCGGTATCACTGAAGTGAAAACCCTTTTGAATCACGTTTTGCCAGAAAGCGGACGAGAAGTTTGGGCGTTAGAGGAAGGTGTTTCTGTAGGAGCAGGTGAGGTAGCGCTGCGCATTAAAGCTCCATATGCATCCTTTGGACTATTTGAGACTGCGATCTTAGGGATTCTTGCATCTTGCACAGGCTGGGCGACAGCAGCGTCCGAGTGCGTGGAAGCTGGAGCCGGGATCCCTGTGATTGCATACGGAGCACGTCATGTTCATCCGGAGGTTGTAGGGGTAATGGATTATTCAGCAGTAGTTGGTAAATGCGCATCAAGCTCTTCCGTGGCTGGGCATCAGTTGCATGGACTAACTCCTTCAGGAACGATGCCTCATTCTTTCGTGCTTCTTATGGGCGATACTGTTCGTTCTATCCTAGCGTTTGACAAGCACATGCCCCCCGAAGTGCCTAGGGTGGCGTTGGTTGACACATTTAAGGATGAAGTTGAAGAAGCTGTCNATGTTGCGAAAGCTCTTCGGGAACGCTTGCGAGGTATCCGACTTGATACGCCAAAAGAACGGGGCGGGGTTACCCCTGATTTGGTCCACGAGATAAGGGCTCGATTAGATCAGGGAGGATATAGTTACGTTGATATTTTCGTAAGTGGCGGAATTACTCCCAGCCGGATACGTGATTTCGTTGAAGCCCAAGCTCCTGTTAGCGTTTTTGCTGTTGGCTATTACATTGCTGCAGCCTCACCGATTTCATTTACTGCCGATATCAAAGCTATTGANGATCGAGCAATCGCGAAACGTGGTCGAATACCAGGATTGGCAGCGAACCCACGGCTATCTCAGATTTTATAGTTTTTTGTTCACAGTGGTGGGATTAGTTCAAGTCGAGTGACCTTGGTGTGTTCGGGCATAACTTTCCCCCATTCGGCCAAACGAGATCCCGCCACCCACAAAATCCCAGNGTTAGATTCAATAAGTGGCACTCTGTCTCTCCACCTCTTTGGCAACCCAGTTCCAACAAAAAAATCTTGAAGTTTCACATCCGTATTCATTCCTAANGGTTGGAATCGATCTCCGTTTTTTCGGTTGCGCAATCGAAGTGAGAGACTTGCAACTGTTGGTGACGCGTAAGTTATCCAAGTATTCCCTGTGTCGAGTTGGTGCGGTCTGTTTTTGAGTTCGGTGATTACATTGAATCCACCNTCGAGTTGGGTAATTCCAAATTGGTTTAGGTTTGTTTCAACTATAGGCGGCGGNTAGGGGCAATCATCGTTATGCTCTGAACTAAAGCTGAATGAATCTTTATCAACAGAAAACGTTACTCCGTTGGGCAAATCCATAGAAGATCCGCTGTGACTTAATAATTGCGATGCCATTNTAGATACGTGTGCACGTTCGAGATTTTGCGAATGACCGACGTGATTTCTGTACCCCTGCATTAGTATTCTTCTTATTAGATAAATAGGGAGNCGATTAATTTCTGAACGTGAGTACTTATCGTTGGAATAAATGGCTTGCTTCAATTCACGCTGTACGACCCAATCAACGATTTCTAAATCATCAGATGCGTTTTCTGCTAATCGTGCCAGAGCACTTTTTGCGCCGGGAGTTGCAACGTCAAGGGCTGGCAATACATCTAGTCTGATTTTATTGCGAGTATATTCTCGATCATCATTGGAGGCGTCGTTGACTGTCTGAATGCCTCTCTGTTTGCAATAGTCGATGATGGTCGATCGCGAGGTATCGAGCAACGGGCGTAAAACGGTTAGTTTGATTTCGGAATGAGGAAATCTCAGAGTTGAACGGTAATCCATGCCGGCTAACCCTTTTAGCCCTGTTCCTCGACCAGCGTGGAACAAAACTGTTTCGGCCTGATCGTCTCTTGTATGCCCAGTCACAACACCGTGTGCGTTGTATTTTTCAGATAGTTCGCGCAGACTCTCATACCTGATTTTGCGGGCAGCCGTTTCGATTGATATTTTCTGTTGTTTTGAAATTTTTGGAACATTGACAGTGGTGGAGCTGAATTCAATACCAAGAGACTCCGCAATGTATTTAGCAGCAATCTGATCTCTCTCACAGGAATCGAGTCGTATTTGGTGATTGATATGACAGGCGATTAGGTTGAAACATTTTTTTCCACTTAGTATCGATAACCCGGCGAGAAGAGCCGAAGAGTCTGGTCCCCCGGAGAAAGCCACAATTAACGTTGCGCGGTCAGGAATTGATGCGCGCGTTAATCCCGTGTTGAGTTGTTTTATAAAGTCAGGATGGTGCATCATCAGTTATCGATTAGTTGATGCGTTCTGATATTTCTGTCACTCGTCGTACGCTTATGTTTACTATTTTTGATCCTTCCATTTCAGCAACTTGCATTCGTAGATTTCCGAATCGGACTCTATTACCTACAGTGGGTAGATGCTGAGCTTGCTCAAGAAAGAATCCCGCGATAGTTTCATAGTCTCCTTCTGGAATTTCGAGGCCTAACTCGTCATTAGCCTCACCTATCTCAAGCCCTCCATCCAGCACGAATGTATTTTCATTTACTGTGATGAACCGACGGTCTGGCTTCAAGCCTTCCTCTCCTGTCTTTCCGACTATCTGTTCAACCACGCGGGTAAGAGTGATGAGTCCAGCGATGCCGCCGAATTCGTCAACAACCAGTGAAATTTTGTGTCCCGATTCCTGCATTTCATCGAATAGGTCATCTAGACGTTTTGTTTCGGGAACAAAATTTGCCTGTCGCATTAGGTTGATCACAGGACGATTCAAATCGAGCTTTGATTCGGACAGTGATCCTAAAACATCTTTTACTGAAAATATGCCGACAACATCGTCATGGTCAGTGTCAAATACAGGAAATCTTGTATGTGGTGTTAATCGGTAAGAATTCATGAATTGACCGAAGGTAGCGTCAACCGAAACCCACACTATTTCTGGGCGCGGTGTCATTACGTCTCGAACTTCCATCTCTCCAAATCTGAAAATGTTGTCGAGCATCTCTCCGGTGTTTTCTTCGACTGTTCCCTCAGCTTCTCCGAGATCGATTAATGTTCGGAGTTCACCAGGCGTGACGATAGGGCTTGCCATAGATTCTTTCCCTCCGAACAATCGCATGATTCCACGGGGGATTAGNGTGAATGCAAATACAACGGGCCAAGTTGCCGTCATGATAATCAGCACTGTGCGTGCGGTTATTAGGGCCCATTTTTCGGCTGCTACTACTGCGAGAGTTTTTGGCGTGAGTTCACCTACGATGACTACGAACACTGTTGCAATGGCCGTGGCGACCACTGTAGATAAAATTGTGGGTTCGCCTCCACCGATAGTTGAAATTGCGAGCGTAGTACCTACGGATGCAACCATGATGTTAAACAGGTTGCCAAGTAAAAGGATGGTACCGAAGAATTTTTCGTACTGATCGAAAATGCGAATTACAAGCTGGGCGCGCTTGTCGCCTTCTTCNCCGCGGTGTTCAATTTTATATCGGCTNGCGCCTACAACGGCTGCTTCAGTAGCACTGATAAATGCACTACCTAATAAACCGATTAANATAATTAATATAGAAAAGGTCACTTGATTCCTAGGNCAAAACGCTTACTCAATATAACGTTCTGCTTGCATATCAAGTGTATCTGTCAATTACCTTTGGATGGCAAATTGGATGGCAAACTGTGAATTTTNCATACGTCGTATTTAACTGAAAAACGTTTATTGTTTGATGTCAAACGACCTTACTTCTGAGTTGAAGTTTCGGTGTTTACACCTTCNGCAGCCGTGACGGTATCCTGTNCGTTTCGGATAGTGGCTTCAATTTGATCTCGGATATCAGTGTTGANCTTTAAAAATTGACGTGAAGCCTCACGNCCTTGACCAAGGCGGACATTATCGTAAGAGTAGAACGAGCCACTTTTTCTGATAGTACCGTTTTCGACACCCAGATCGAGTAAACTGCCTTCTTTACTGATGCCCGATTTGAACATAATTTCTAATTCGGCTTTTCGGAATGGAGCGGCGACCTTGTTCTTTACAACCCTTGCACGGACGCGGTTACCGATTATGTCTTGTCCGACNTTAACAGCTTCAACCCGTCGAAGGTCAATACGGACAGAACTGTAGAACTTTAACGCTCGTCCGCCTGGNGTAACCTCTGGATTGCCAAAAACTACTCCAACTTTTTCTCGTAACTGGTTAATGAAAATACAGGCGGTTTCAGTCTTGTGGATTATTCCAGTCAGCTTCCGAAGCGCTTGTGACATGATGCGGGCTTGGAGACCAATTTGCATATCTCCCATATCCCCTTCCAGTTCAGCAGCAGGAACAAGTGCGGCGACACTGTCTATCACGATGATGTCAAGTGCCCCACTTCGGATGAGGTATTCTGTAATTTCTAGAGCCTGCTCTGCCGAATCGGGCTGGGAAATTAGAAGTTTGTCGACATCGACCCCTATCACCCGGGCGTAGGCTGGATCCAAAGCATGTTCCACATCGATGAAAGCAGCTTGTCCACCGGCGGCTTGTGCTTCAGCGATTGCTGACATCGCCAGTGTGGTTTTACCAGCAGATTCAGCACCGAATATCTCAATAATTCGACCACGAGGCAGCCCCCCTATTCCTAATGCCAAGTCCAGTGCTATAGATCCTGTCGGAATGGATCTCACAGCGTTGTCTGAAGGCGAATCACCGAGTCGCATAACAGCACCTCGGCCAAATGCTTTTTCGATTTGTGCGAGGGCTAACTCGAGAGTCTTATCCCGGTCACTACTTGTTCCGTTAACCGAGACTTTCGTCAGTGCTTTTTTTACAGCCAACGTTGCTCTTCTTTCTATCTATGCGAATTGATTTTTGATATTCCGGATGGTAGACCCTGAACCGTACTGAGATTAGCACAAGTGTTCTAATACTGCAATATGCCTTAGCATAACAGTAACTTTCTCCCATCGAGATATGTGTACATTTCAATTCAGCGCTGGCTGAAAAATTACGATGTGGTCGGGCGTGATCCAAGGGTCATGGGAATTAATATCTCTAAGCCATTCCTAAACACACCTACGATGATCTCTTCGCCAGGGGCGGTATTCAATGCGAGATATCCGATAAGGTCATCCATAGATTTCATGGGTATCGAGTTGATTGACACTATCACGTCACCATCAAAGTTTAAGGAGCCTGTCAGGCTTGAGTCGCCTCGTATCCCAGCTAAATCAGCTGGACCGCCTGGTGCCGAGCGATTTACATATGCACCGAGGATGTCACGTGGAAGACTTGCCCTTTCACGCAGCAAGATATTTACTTCATTCCCGCTAATTCCCATCAATGGATACGAATGCTGACCGTCATTAATTAGAGATGGCACCACCCGTTTTACAAGATCAACCGGTACTGCGAAACCAACACCTGAACTTTGCCGTGAACTACTTTTAATCTGAGTGTTGATGCCAATCACCGCCCCATTCATATCTAGTAGCGGACCGCCCGAGTTCCCCGGGTTAATTGCCGCATCAGTCTGCATGACTGCCGGAATGCTATAAGATGAGAATCCGCTGGACAGTGTTCGTGTTACAGCACTAACGATTCCTGTTGTCATAGTGAATTCTTCACCGAAGGGATTTCCTAAAGCGATTGCCATCTCGCCTGGACGTGTTTCTGAAGAATTACCCATAGGCAGTGGAATCAACTCATGATCGATGTCATTAATTTTGATTACTGCTAGATCCGAATCGGGATCGAATGCTACTACGTCAGCACGATATTCTCTGCCATTGAAGAATTTTACGGTTAGGGAGCTCGTGCTCTGGTTTGCACCTTGGATCACATGGTAGTTTGTTACCAAGTGTCCTTCTGTATCCCAGACAAAGCCGGATCCCGAACCAACACCCATTTGCGTGTTGGCCGTGATGAAGACAACTGATTTAACGGTTTTTTCGTATAGATTTGCGAGATGTTCTGCTTGCGCTGCGACGATTGCAGCCGGTGTAAATTCTCCTGAAATTGGTTGTGGGAGGGTGTCTCCAATTGGCTTGTCATTAGATTGATTGTTGGAATCCGTTGGAACGGTCGTGATGGTGGTGGCCAATGGGGCGATTTCACTCGAGGAAATAATGTCTTCCGGTGATGAATCCGGGATATTAGTTATCTCTGGTGAAATTATGTTTTTAGGAGATGCAGTGTCGGCGTTGGTAACGTTTGATGTTTGCTCAACGTTAGATTCAGTCAACTCTACTGTTGAAATGATCGCGTCGTTATTGCTCATACAAGCAGCACCGAATATTACTAGGATGAAAATGCTGCTCAGAAATAGGCTGTTTAATTTTTGGAATATACTCATCATTTATTTCAGAGTGGTCAATTTAGACATTCAGTTCAGTTTCATTGAATTACTTATGTCCAGAATACAAAGAGAATGTGGAGTAAGTTTGTGGGTTTTGTTAATTCTTCCTCGAGCGTCCTGAGGATCAGCCGACTTCGTTTTTAACGATCAAATGACCAATCACCCAAGCTTATTAACTATGGCTGCCAGCCAGATGCGATTGGAAGACGGCGATCTCGACCAAATGCTAGTCCTGTGATTTTCACGCCAGGCGGTGCTTGTCTTCGCTTGTGTTCATTATTGTCTATTAGTTGAACAATGCGGCGTACGATCGTGTCGATATCGTCACCCGGTCCTATATTCCGTTCTTTTTGTATGATCAGATCGGGTGACAGGCGTTCTTCGATGTACATGTGAATAATTCGATCGAGCTGATCATACGGTGGTAAAGAATCTTCATCCAATTGATCAGGTCGAAGCTCTGCACTTGGTGGCTTGTCGATGGTTGCTTGTGGAATTGGGGATCCCGGACCCTGGGTATTTCGGTGTTTGCATAATTCGTATACCAGTGTCTTGGGCACGTCTTTAATTACTGCATATGCGCCAGCCATGTCCCCATAAAGAGTTGCGTAGCCCGTTGCCATCTCTGACTTGTTACCAGTTGAGAGAATTAACCAGTTGAATTTATTGGCGATCGACATCATGAGATTGCCACGAACTCGCGACTGAATGTTCTCTTCAGATAACCCAGGTTCCGTACCTTTGAATGCATTATTTAGCATTTCTTCAAATGCAGCGTGACCTGGTTCAATTGGGATAGTCCACAGCTCGACGTTGAGTTGAGAACACAACTGGCGCGCGTCTGTGATGCTTCCCTCTGATGAATAGCGTGAAGGTAAAGCTACTCCAATGACGTTTTCTGCGCCTATTGCATCGGTGGCGATGGTAGTGACCAATGCAGAGTCGATTCCGCCAGAGACAGCGATGGCTACTTTTTTGAAACCAGTTTTTTTTATGTAGTCGCGAGTTCCGACAATTAGTGCGCGGTACACCCCTTCGAGCTCTCCTAAGCGATTGATGGATAGTCGAGGGAGCTTCGATCGTTTGGTCTGTGGTTTTGTTGTTGAAATTTCCACAGTTGATGATTTGCCAACTTGAGCGAGGTTTTTATTGGAAACCCTGTAATTTTGTTGTTGAAAAAGAGAGTTTTTTTTGGGGTCTGTATTTATGTCAGCTACGAGCAACGATTCTTCAAATAGCGCAGAGTTACCCATCAACTTTCCATCAGGGTTAACCAACATGCTCCCTCCATCGAATACAAGCTCATCTTGCCCTCCAATCTGATTGGTATATAGCGTGTAAACATGGTGTCGTCGTGAAAGATCACTGACGATTTTTACTCGATGCCCATGTTTTCCGAGTTCATAGGGTGAGGAGTTTAAATTGATGATTATTTGGGCTCCCGAGGCGCATTGAACCTCTGCTGGCCCAATCGGCTCCCAAATGTCTTCGCAAATATTGATGCCTACTTTAATTCCGTTAATTGAAATGATTGGGCAATCATCACCGGGAGTGAAGTAGCGACGCTCGTCAAAAACCCCATAGTTCGGGAGGTGAATTTTGCGATATGTGGTGACGATTTTCCCTTGATGGAGTACTGCTGCAGAGTTGAATAACTTGCCATCTTCAGAATCGACGAAACCTACAAGTGCGACGATGTTTTCAACTTTGGCTGCAATACGGCAAAGGGCAATTC
This sequence comes from Chloroflexota bacterium, assembly GCA_002725925.1. Classification (GTDB taxonomy): domain Bacteria; phylum Chloroflexota; class Dehalococcoidia; order Lucifugimonadales; family Lucifugimonadaceae; genus Lucifugimonas. The sequence continues at coordinate 29,584 of PBRL01000012.1, read as the reverse complement.
TATTTGCTGTTATGAAATTATCGTAAAGGACCAGATCTTCGGGAGGATAGCCAGTGATGGTCAGCTCGGGGAAAGCTACTAATTCAGCCTGTTGGTCCTGCGATAGCTTGATCCACTTTTCAATGAGCTGTGTATTGCCGTCGATATCACCAACCGTGGTGTTAACTTGGGCGGACGCGACTCGAATTTCATTGGTCGAAACCGAACTAACTGTGCCCGAAGTCATATCGATTCAATTATATCGCCCATTTTATTTGCCGTAGTGCTGCAGTGCAGCTAGGATTGGCGGTCGAGCGTAACCTCGAACCGTTGGCAGATTAGATTTACCGGACAGGAAAATGTCGATCTGTCTGGCGGTGCGACGCCCACTGGCTATTGCATGGACAACCAGTGACTGACCTCGTTGCATATCTCCACAGGAGAACACTTTTGACAAATTTGTTTGCATCGATCCGTTTGCGGCGACATTTCCGCGCGAATCATACTCGACTCCGAGTGCGTCGAGTAAACCATCGTGTTGTGGGTGGAGGAATCCCATAGCTAAAAACACTGCGTCGGCTTCGATTGTAAATTCGCTACTTGGAATTTCTTTCATATTCAAACGGCCGAGTGTTTCGTCTTTCAGCCATTCGACTCGTACACATTCCAAATATTTTACGTTGCTATCTTCATCTCCTACGAATCGTTTTGTGAGGACATTGAAATCTCTGTCTCCACCTTCTTCGTGTGCACTAGAAGTTCGGAATATTGTTGGCCATTGTGGCCACGGATTTGTCTGTGCACGGGATTCCGATGGACGAGGCATGATTTCCATTTGAACTATGTTACTTGCCCCCTGTCGGTGTGATGTCCCTAGGCAGTCCGCTCCAGTATCACCACCACCGATGATCACGACTTTTTTATTCTTTACATCGATGATTTCTTCTGGGAGGGATTCTTTACCTTTCAATTTTCGATTCTGTTGCGTAAGGAATTCCATCGCAAAATGGACACCTTTAAGTTCGCGCCCTTCAACCGGAAGATCTCGAGGGACAGTTGCGCCCCCGGATAGACATATAACGTCGTAATCGGTTAGCAATTCATTATGTGTGATATCTATTCCCACATCGGTGTTTACTTGAAAGTCAACACCTTCTTGACGCATCTGTTCAATTCGTCGATCTACGATTTTTTTCTCTAGCTTGAACTCTGGAATACCAAGAGTAAGCAGTCCACCGATATATTCATTGCGTTCGAATACCGTTACTGTGTGCCCTGATCGTGCTAATTGCTGAGCCGCGGCCAGTCCTGCTGGACCCGACCCTACCACCGCGATTTTTTTGTCGCTTTTATTAGAAGCTGGTTCTGGCCTGATCCAACCTTGCTCCCAAGCGTGATCCACAATTTGTTTTTCAATCATTTCTATTGTGACAGGCTCGGAATTAAGTGACAGAGTGCAAGATGCTTCGCACGGGGCTGGACAAATTCGACCGGTGAATTCAGGGAAGTTGTTTGTCGCGTGTAAGGATTGGATTGCCTCTTCCCAATTGCCTTGGTATATCAGATCGTTGAATTCAGGTATCAAGTTTCCGAGAGGACATCCACTATTGCAAAATGGCACTCCGCAATCCATACAGCGGCCAGCTTGTTTACGGGCATCTGAGTCGTCCCATTTTAAATAGACTTCTTGCCAGTCGGCAATTCGGTCGTTTTTATCTCGGCGTTTAGGAGTTATGCGGCTAGTTTCCATGAAACCAGTTACTTTACCCATGACTGCCGATTCCTTCTGTAGTGATCATCCTGTTTTGCCCGGCTCCTTTATTCGCTTTTTCTTGCAGTACACGTGCGTAGTCTCTCGGGAATACCTTCTTGAATTTTGTTATAGCGGTGTCCCAATCCGTGAGTAACGCAGTGGCGACCTCACTTCGAGTGTATTTGGCATGTTCAGTAATTATCTGTTTGAGCTCTAGGTCATCTTCTGACCCAGGAACTACACCAAGCAAGTCGGCCATTGAGTGGTTAAATTTTCCTTCGAAAGACTCGTCCGGGTCGAAAACGAAGGCAATGCCACCGCTCATACCGGCACCAAAATTGCGGCCAGTAGGCCCGAGTATGACTACGATTCCACCGGTCATGTATTCGCAGCCATGATCCCCAATTCCTTCGACAACAGCTGTGGCTGCGGAATTTCTAACAGCGAACCGTTCACCAGCCATTCCGTTTATATAAGCCTCACCTCCGGTCGAACCATATAGCGCGACGTTTCCGATGATGATGTTTTTTTCGGCGTGATAAGAGCTACCTTCTGGTGGTGTGATTATGAGTCGTCCACCGGAGAGTCCCTTGCCGAAGTAGTCATTTGCATCACCTTCAACTTTGAAGGTAATTCCTTTGACAGCCCAAGCTCCAAAACTTTGCCCGGCTGAACCTTGGAATGTGAATTTGATTGAACCATTTACTAGGCCGTCTTCGCCAGTTTTCTTGGCTATGACGCTGCTGAGTGTCGCTCCGGTAGTTCGATTGGCGTTGGTAATCGGCAAGGTTTTAGAAACAGTTGTTTCTGTGTCTATGGCTTCTTTTGCGAGTTTAACCAACTCATTATCCAGGGCCTTATCCAACCCATGATCTTGCAACTTTTGCTGGTATGGGTGATCCGCTGGCAAGACTTTTGGCATCATCAGTATGGGCGATAGATCAAGAGTCCTAGCCTTCCAGTGATTAATGTCCCTCCGTACCTTGAGTTTGTCGACTCTGCCAATCATTTCATTCACTGTCCGAAAACCCATCTTTGCCATATGCTCACGGAGGCCTTCCGCAAGAAACATGAAATAATTGACTACTGCATCCGGAGTGCCAGAGAATTTGTTGCGGAGCTCAGGATTTTGAGTTGCTACTCCTACCGAGCAAGTATTTAAGTGGCATTTACGCAACATGATGCAGCCCATAGAGATCAACGCTCCAGTTGCGATGCCCCACTCTTCAGCTCCGAGCAAGGCGCTAATGAGTACGTCGAGCGATGTTTTCATCTGACCATCTGTCTGTACGACAATGCGATCACGGAGACCATTGGCTACTAAAACTTGTTGAGTTTCAGCAAGTCCTAGTTCCCATGGAAGACCTGCATGTTGAATTGAGCTAAGAGGAGAAGCTCCGGTGCCACCAGAATTTCCTGAAATAAGAACTACATCGCCCTTGCCCTTGGCCACGCCGGCAGCAATGATTCCTACTCCTGCGACCGAGACAAGCTTCACATGTATGCGTGAGTCAGGATTAACATTTTTCAAGTCGTGAATAAGTTGAGCCAGATCTTCGATTGAGTAAATGTCATGGTGGGGTGGGGGTGATATGAGTTCAACCCCAGGAGTCGTTTTTCTAATGGAGGCGATGTACTCAGAGATCTTGCGGCCTGGAATTTCTCCTCCTTCCCCAGGCTTGGCACCCTGTGCCATTTTTATTTGCAAGTCTTTTGCATTTACCAAGTAATTGGTAGTTACACCAAAACGTCCAGAGGCAACCTGTTTTACCGCGCTAGATCTTGAATCGCCATTGGTATCCGGAGTAAAACGTACTGGATCTTCACCACCTTCACCTGTATTCGAACGAGCGTTGATTCGATTTGTAGCTATCGCTAATGTTTCATGGGCTTCACGACTTATGGAGCCGAGAGAAATTGCGCCGGTCGCAAATCGTTCTACAATTATAGTTGCAGGTTCAACTTCACTAAGCGGGATCTCTTCACGGTATATCGGTTCCAGCATGTTTCGAATTGTGATGTGCTCGTCACCTTCTTCATTTGATGCAGCTTCGAATTGTCGAAACACATTGTCATCGTTGCGGGTAACGGCCTCTTGCAATAGCGCTATTGTCTCTGGGTTCCACATGTGGCGTTCACCTGTCGATCGCCACAGGTAGAGCCCCCCCAAGTCTAATTTCAGGTTAGACGGGATATTGTCGGGTGAATAGGCGCGGGAGTGGTTAGCCAAGATGTCAAAAGCAATTTCACCAATACCGATGCCGCTGATACGCGAAACTGTCCATGTGAAGTACTCGTCGATAAGTTCTTGCGACAGACCGAGTGCTTCGAAAACCTGTGCACCGATGTAGCCTTGAAGGGTAGAAATACCCATCTTGGCCATTGTCTTCACTACCCCTTCTTCTACAGCGTTACAGAAGTTTTCTTCGGCTTCTTCTTGTGGTGGGATTTTTTCCTCAGCAGTTGGGTTTAGTTGTAAACCAGCAATCGTTTCGAAAGCCAGATAAGGGTTGATAGCCGATGCCCCATAACCAAATAAAGTTGCGAAGTGGTGTACTTCGCGCGGTTCACCTGATTCGATAATGATGTCTGCCTGCGCGCGGTTACGTTCCCTTATTAAATGGTGGTGGACTGCACCAGTGGCCAACAGGGACGGGATATAGGCATTGTCTTGATTGACTTCCCGGTCGGAAAGAATTATCAAGGTGTACCCATCTCCTATCGCCTTACTGGCCTCTTGCCGAATGCGTTTTAGCGCGTCGTTTAGGCCTTTTGCGCCCTCGGCGGCTTTAAAACTGGTCGATATGGTTTTTGCCTTTACTCCAGGTTTATCTGATGCCTTAATTTTTGCTAAATCGCAATTTCTTAAAATCGGTTGATCGATTCTCAATGTGCGGCAGTGGAGTGGCGTGGTTTCGAAAATGTTCAGTCGTCGACCGGCTGGTACTGCAAATTGTGTAATTAATTTTTCCCGAATCGCATCAAGTGGGGGATTCGAAACTTGGGCAAATGCCTGTTTGAAGTAAGAGAATAGGCTCTGCGGCTTGTCCGAAAGGACAGCAAGCGGGGCGTCATCGCCCATCGACCCTTGGGGTTGGTGCCCGGTGATTGCCATCGGGCTAATGAGCATGTGAAGATCTTCACGTGAGTAACCAAAAGCCATTTGTCGGTTTATAAGATTCTCCATATTGACTTCGGGGACGTTTTCGGTGGCAGGTAGTGAATCCAGAGTTACACGGTTTTCTTGCAGCCACTGTCCATAAGGGTTTTGTGTGGCTATTCGTTCAATAACCTCTTGTGGTTCGACAATTCTTTGCTGCTTGAAATCGATCAGGAACATACGACCGGGTTCCAGACGTGAGCGGTATTTAATTCTTTCAGGTTCGATATCAAGTACGCCGGTCTCTGATGCCATCACGAGTAAATCATCGTTGGTTACCCAGTATCGGAATGGGCGTAGACCATTGCGGTCTAGTACAGCACCGACGGCATCACCATCGGTGAACACGATCATAGCGGGACCATCCCAAGGCTCCATAATATTGCCGTGGAATTCGTAGAAATCTTTAACTGTTTGTGACATTGATTCGTGCCCGTACCATGCAGCGGGCATCAACATCGCAGCGGTGTGTTCGACCGATCTACCAGTCATGCGAAGTAGTTCAAACACATTGTCTAGAGATGCAGTGTCTGACGGATCATCTGATTCACAAATGGGTGTCAACTGGTCGATCTTATCGCCAAATAATGGTGATGCAATTGAACGTTCTCTTGCTTGCATCCAGTTCCTATTTCCTCGCACGGTATTGATTTCACCATTGTGTGCGAGCATCCGGTATGGATGAGCTAACTTCCAAGAACCAAGCGTATTGGTTGAGAAACGAGAGTGCACGATGCCAAATGCACTCATCATGCTCTGGTCTTTTAGATCTGAGTAGAACTGGCTTAGTTGATCTACTAGTAGCATGCCTTTGTATATCAAGGTACGCGATGACCACGAACACACATAAAACTCCTGAAGCAGCGTCTTGCGTGTTTCTGGATCGTTCTCGATATGTAGCAAGTGTTTTTCAGCGGATTTTCTGGCCAAGTATAAGACACGTTCAAAATCATCACCTTGGACGTCATCAGGCGCGGAAACAAATAACTGGGCGATTTTTGGCATGATAGAGCGAGCGGTCAGGCCGATTACTTTGGGATCAACTGGGACCTCCCGCCAGCCGAGAACAATCATGCCGTTGTCATTAGATGATTTTTCTAATGCAGCGCGCACAGTCGCATTTAAATTGTCATCATTTGGCAAAAAACACATTGCAACTGCGTATCGGCCTGCGCTTGGTAAATTGATGCCTTCTTGTATGGCAACTTTTTGCATCAAAGTATCGGGCATTTGGATCGTGATCCCAGCACCATCACCGGTCAGTGGATCAGCGCCGGTGGCTCCGCGATGCCCAAGATTTACCAACACCTCAAGTGCCTGATCAATTATGGAGCGTGAGCGTGCGCCCGTGATGTTCGCGACCACGCCGACTCCGCACGCATCGTGTTCTAACTCAGGGACGTATAATCCGCGTTCAGTGATCTCTGTGAAATTAGGCAAAACCAGATCGGATTTTGAACTCCAAGTATTTTGAGCGGCGGTCATTTTACTCCTAGCGAAAAGGAAAATTAAGAGAAAGGCGACGGTTTTCTACAGGTGCCGGTATCTGGTAATTTCGTAATCGGTCACGTTGTTGTTAAACTGTCGCCATTCGAGTCGTTTGTTTTGGAGAAAGTTAGCCATCACGGTTGTACCCAGCGCTTTCTCAAGTAACTCGCTGCCTTCTGCTAATCGAATTGCCTCGTCGAGCGTTCGAGGTAGCCTTGCTACTCCGTGATCTTCTAGTTCAGAATCTGTCATTTTATAGACATTAGCCTCTATTGGATCAGGTAGTGGCATCTTTTTTGTGATGCCATCTAGGCCTGCTGCAAGTAGAACAGAAAATAATAAATAAGGGTTTGCTGCAGGATCTGGCGCACGATATTCAACTCGCACACTTTTTTCCCGCCCTGGTCTGTATGTCGGTACTCGAATCAAATCGCCGAAGCTAACCGTTGTCCAAGAAGCAAAAAGAGGAGCTTCTAAGCCTGGTAATAGCCGTTTATAAGAGTTCACCCATTGGTTTGTGACTACGCACATTTCTGCAGCATGTCGCATCAAGCCAGCAATGAAATGCCGCCCTATATCTGAAAGATTTAGGTCCGCTGTATCGTCGAAGAAGGCATTCTCCTCACCGTTGAAAAGTGACATGTGGGTGTGCATTCCCGAACCGTGGCGATCACCGAAAGGTCTTGGCATAAATGTGGCATAGCTGCCAGACGGGACAGCAAGTTCTTTCGCTATGACCTTGAAGGTGATTATTGAATCCGCCATTGTTAGGGCGTTCATGTGCCGCAGATCGATTTCATGTTGCCCGACGCCGACTTCGTGATGACTGTGTTTTACAGGGATCCCCATTTTTTCAAGCGTAAGAACCGTTTCACGTCGTAAATCCCCCCCCGCGCCGTCAAGGGTTGTTTGATCAAAATATCCACTATGATCATTTCGAACCTCTTCATCCGAATCTTTCACGTCATAGTAGTATTCGATTTCTGGCGCCACGTAAAAGGTAAGACCCATTGCTGATGCTTGTGCCATATTTCGGCGTAGTATCTGCCGCCCGTCCGCTGCAGAGGGCTGACCGGTGGGTGTTTCAATATCGCAGAAAACTCTTGCAACAGCATCCTTGCTAGGTCGCCAGGGCAGTACCTGGAAGGTTGAAGGATCCGGCATGGCGACCATATCGGACTCGTCTGCACGAGTAAGGCCCTCGACTGAGGCACCATCGAAGCTGGCGCCGTTTCGCAACACACCTTCGAGTTCATCGACCGTAATGGCGAATCCCTTCAGGGTACCCAAGATATCAGTGAACCAAAGGCGTATGAACTTGACATCACTCTCTCGCGCCGACAGCAAGACGTACTTTATGGCCTCTTCCTCGATGTTTTTATTGGGTTTTTCAGTTTTGTGTGGCATGGTTTTGAACGTGCAGATGAGTCTGATGAGTCATGTGCTCAAGGTCGACCTACACGACCGATATTCAAACAGGTTGGGTATTGAGTATTGAAAAATGTTACGTTTTTGTCAATTAATCTTCGGTGTTGACTGGTATCTGTTATCAGTGATCGTGAACTTGTTTTATGGCATTTGAGCGTTCCCTAGGTANTTGTGTGTTTGACCTTTCAAAAGTTTTCNTGAGGTGGCTGGGACGGTTTATCCGCTGCACGAAAACGGTATCCGACGTTCCATTGTGTTTCNATAAAGTGATTTGAAACANCATCTATTTTGCTGCGCAACCGTCGGATGTGTACATCGACAGTTCTAGTTCCACCAAAGTAGTCATATTCCCANACGCTGCGTAGAAGTGATTCTCGCGAAAATACTCGGCCCGGATTTGATGCTAAGTGTTTTAGAAGTTCATATTCTTTATAGGTCAGGTCGATCTTGAGACCTTTGAGTGTTACCTCGTACCTGTCGCAATCGATTACTAGATCACCTCGAATGATGNTATTAGAGGCTCCCAGCGAAGTGCTCCTTGATATTGCTATTTTAAGGCGCAGNCTTACTTCCTCAGGCGTACATGGNTGGAAGCAAACTTCGATCTCTGATCGTGACGTTGTGATGCCATCTAATGACATTAGGGGCAGTATCACGACCACCGGTATCTCTGCATTAGCTGCAGCGTGGACTAGACTTGATGGTCCGCCAAGACCGGTTCCTGCAGCCCATATAAGGGCACCATCTACACCTGAATTAAGCTTGTCTTTGTTTGTTTCAGATGTGAATTTTATGAATCGCAGAGAAGGATTGAGGGCACTTAAAGACGCAACGAAACGTACAGACTCTGGATCTGTAAAGCCTAAGAGGGCTATTGCGCTCAATTAATTGCACCAAGATTCAATCGCATAATAAACTCTTTTTACCATGCCATACAGCGTGTGCGTCCATCCACAGGTTGCCTCAACGTCCGTTGCTTATTGATGAAGCAGCCTAGGTTATTAGTTTGTGGTGAATTTCACAACCTTTGATAAATGAAAGGTGTATTGCGTGAAATTAAATAGCTATTTTGTTTTAAATTCTCGTTGACTTGCCAACATGTTCGTTCGTATAATCGCTGTTCGTGGCCTGATCAATTCCGGTTGGGCCTATTTTATTGTGACTTTTTTTGGAGTAAATTGTGCCGACTATTAATCAACTCGTGCGTAAATCGCGCAAGTTGAAGCGGCGAAAGCCGAAGACTCCTGCTCTTCGTTTTGCATTCAATTCGTTTGTCAGCCAACAGGTAGAGTTGAAAAAAGGAAGCCCCCAAAAACGAGGAGTTTGCTTGCAGGTACGAACCGTTACTCCAAAGAAGCCAAATTCCGCTCTACGTAAGGTCGCTCGTGTCCGACTGAGCAACGGTATGGAAGTTACCGCTTACATTCCTGGCGAAGGGCACAACTTACAAGAGCACTCTGTAGTGCTGATTAGAGGTGGTAAAGTTCCAGATCTGCCTGGTGTCAGGTACCACGTTGTTCGTGGGACTCTTGATACATCAGGAGTAGAAGATCGCAAACGAGGTCGAAGTAAATACGGTACAACGAAGACTTAATCTTTGAAATAAGCAAGCGTCTTTGTCAAAATATGACCGTTCCCCTTTCAATCGGATGTGCGGCTTAGTTTGCCAGAGGCGATATTGAATAGCTAAAAAGCTAACGGCAACGAAAGTAACATCATGGCACGTAGACGCCGCGCTCAGCGCCGCCAAATAGCCCCAGACCCACAATACGGTAGTGTGGAGCTTACTCGATTCATAAATCGCTTGATGATAGGTGGTAAGAAGTCGGTTGCCCAACGTGCTATGTATGACGCACTGGATAAGCTGGAAAAAGAAACTGACCGGCCGGGTCTCGAGGTATTTGAGCAGGCGATACGCAATGCAATGCCTGCACTCGAAGTGAAACCTCGCCGTGTTGGTGGTGCAACTTATCAAGTTCCCGTTGAAGTGCGCCCGGAACGCAGAGGTGCGCTGGCGCAACGATGGTTGATAACCGCAGCGCGGGAGCGTTCGGGCAGGCCTATAGCGGATCGACTATATGCAGAAATACTTGAGGCTTCACGCGGCACTGGTGTCGCCGTGAGGCGACGTGAGGATCTTCACAGAATGGCAGAAGCCAACCGGGCTTTTGTCCACTACCGCTGGTAGGACCCAGCACAAATCAATCAGCCGCAAAACCGCTTTGATGACATGTTCACAGGGACGGAATGGATGGCAATCAGCATGACTACTACATCTGCAAAGAAAACTGANCTGAAGAAGGTCCGAAACATAGGGTTTATCGCTCACATCGACGCGGGTAAGACTACTGTGACGGAACGCGTGCTTTTTTTTACTGGTGAAACTTACAAAATCGGTAACATTGACGAAGGCACGACCGTGATGGATTTCATGTCNCTTGAACGAGAACGTGGGATTACGATAGGATCGGCAGCAACTAACGCCCAATGGAACGGACATCAAGTTAATATCATCGATACTCCGGGTCACGTTGACTTCACGGCTGAAGTAGAACGTAGTTTGCGTGTGCTCGACGGTGGCGTTGTAGTTCTCGAATCAGTTTCCGGTGTCCAGCCTCAGTCNGAGACAGTATGGCGTCAGGCAGATACTTATAAAGTCCCTCGTCTTATTTTCGTAAACAAGATGGATAGGCTCGGTGCTAATTTCAATTATGCTGTGCAAACAGTTCACGATCGTTTGGGTGCCAACGCAGTCCCTATTCAGATNCCCATGGGCGCTGAATCTGAATTTCATGGGTTGATTGATCTGGTTGCTCGCAAGGCCTACTCTTACGAGACACCCGAAGCTATTGAGCATGTGATCACTGAAATTCCTGACTCATACGTGGAAGTTNCAATGGCGGCTCGGCAAAATCTTATCGAAAANGTCGCTGAGACAGATGATGAGTTGATGTTGAAGTTCCTTGAGGAAGAGGAAATTACTGACGAGGAATTAAAAATCGCACTTCGTCGTGCAACTATCAATCTTAAGATATTTCCTGTATGTGTAGGATCTGCGCTTAGGCATCGTGGCGTGCACCCTTTACTGGATGCGGTTGTCGATTATCTTCCGTCTCCGATTGATGTTCAGGGGATAAAAGGTGTTGACCCCTCTGATGAGTCGGTTGAGTTGGAGCGCAAACCATCTTTTGACGATCCACTGTCTGCTTTAGCTTTTAAAGTTGTCACTGACCCGCACGTTGGNCGNCTTGTTTACTTACGGGTTTACTCTGGAATTCTTGAAGCTGGTTCAACTATTTACAACTCGGCTACTAGATCACGAGAGCGTGTCGGTCGGTTGATGGTTATGCATGCTGATTCTCGTGAAGAGAAAAAGTCAGCTGGGCCTGGTGAAATTGTCGCAGCTATTGGTCTCAAGCAAACGATCACTGGACAGACGCTCTGTCCACAGGATGCACAGATTTCCTTGGAGCAGATTTCATTCCCTGATCCGGTACTTTCCGTCGCTGTCGAGCCAAAAACTCGAACGGATCAAGAGAAAATGTCGACAGCGTTGGTGCGATTGTCTGATGAAGATCCTACGCTAGTTGTTTCTACTGACGAAGAAAGCGGGCAAGTCATTCTTGCAGGAATGGGGGAACTCCATTTGGAGGTCATTGTGGAACGAATGCGACGNGAATTCAGCGTCGATGCAACCGTCGGTGCTCCTCGGGTTGCNTACCGTGAGACCGTTACTAAGGTCGTTANGGCTCAAGGTAAGTTGGTTCGTCAAACNGGTGGGCATGGGCAATTCGGTGACTGTACGCTTCGGCTTGAACCTCTAGAGTCTGGCGGCGGGTTGTTGTTTGAATCTGAAATCACTGGTTCGACTTTACCTCGCGAGTATTTCGGACCTATTGAACAGGGGTTTCGTGAGGCAGCACGCTCTGGTGTGATCGCTGGATATCCGGTTGTTGATATGAAAGCTGTGTTGGTNGATGGCTCGTACCACGAAGTTGACTCTTCAGAAATGGCTTTTAAAGTAGCTGCTTCAATGGCGTTCAAGTCGGCCATGAATAAGGGTAATCCATCCCTGCTTGAACCGATTATGAAAATTGAAGTTGTAACTCCTTCTGAATTTCTTGGTGATGTACTAGGTGACTTAAATTCAAGGCGTTCGCAAGTTCAGAGCATGGATGCTCGTGGTGAGGCACAGGTAATAAACGCATTTATACCTCTTGCTGAGACTTTTCAATATGCTACGCATGTTCGATCAATTACTACTGGTCGAGCCAGCTTCTCGATGGAGTTGGACCATTACATGCCGGTACCTAAGAGCGTTACCGAAAAAGTGATAGGAAACTAAAGGGATGCCGGGACAAAAAATTCGAATCGTCCTAAAAGCGTTCGATCATCGCGTGCTAGATATTTCGGCTCAGCAGATCATGGAAACTGCAGAGCGCACAGGCGCGCAAACGGCTGGGCCTGTNCCCTTGCCAACAGCGAAACGTCGATTTGCAGTTATTCGAGGCCCCCATGTGCATAAGGATTCTCGTGAGTATTTTGAGTTACGTGTTCACAAGCGCCTTATTGATATCTTAGAGCCTAGTTCAAAGACGATTGATTCCCTGACACGGCTCAATGTCCCTGCTGGTGTGGATATTGCCATCAAACTATAGAANCAGAAAACTTTAAGTAAGTAGATTAAATGACTATCGCTGGACTTCTTGGTCGAAAGATCGGGATGACAACTTATTACTATGATGACGGAACGGCTGAATCAGTTACGGCNGTTGANGTCGGGCCTTGTACTGTAACTCAGGTGAAGACGCGTGCTCGAGATGGNTATGAAGCNGTACAAATCGGTTTTCTNCCTGCGAGAAAACTAAATCAAGCCGAATCTGGTCATCAGTCCCGTTCAGGTGGCAAATTCTCTCATCTTCAGGAATTTGTAGTCGACGACCTAGCAGAATTCGAAGTTGGTCAGGAACTCAAAGCCGACATATTTGAAGCTGGAGAATCAATTAAAGTTATCGGTGTTTCTAAGGGGAGGGGTTTCGCTGGAGTTGTGCGTCGTTGGAATTTTAGTGGTGGACCTAAGACTCATGGGCAATCTGATCGTCATCGATCACCTGGTTCTATAGGCGCAGGGACTTCACCAGGTCGAGTGTGGCCTGGGACAAAGATGAGTGGGCATTACGGTGTTGATCGAAAAACCATTAGGGGCTTGAGAGTTGTAGCAGCCGACGTCGAGAAGAATGTGGTGCTTGTTAGAGGCCCAATTCCTGGAGCTAAAAACGGTATTGTTCGAATCGAGAAGCAAAAAATATAATGGAATTGCAAGTAAAAGACAGCAAAGGCAAAATCGTCGGATCTGTCGCTGCAAGCGACCAGGTTTGGGGCGCTGTGAATAACGACGCACTTTTGCATCAGGCTGTAGTAACCCAATTGGCCAATAAACGACGTGGCACTCAAAACACTCAAACACGTGCCACAGTAAGTTTCTCAACTAAGAAGATTAGGCCGCAAAAAGGAACTGGGGCTGCTCGACAAGGCAGCAGACGGTCTCCAGTTCGNGTTGGTGGTGGAGTGGCTCATGGTCCGCACCCGCGGAGTTATCGGCAAAGACTGCCCAAGAAAATGCGCCGTCAAGCTCTCCGAGTTGCTCTCTCGGACAAAATGCGACAAGAAAGCGTCACAATTCTTGATGTCCTCAAGCTTGATGTGCCAAAGAGCAGCACCATACGTGACATAGTCGCAGCATTGGAACTAAAGGGTCGAACACTTATTGTTNCAGGCTCCACAGACCAAAATATCGTGAAGTCAGCTGGGAATCTGCCTGGNGTNGAAGTTCAGGCGGCTGCGTTGATGAACTCACTTCAAGCAGCCAGTTTTGCAAATTTGGTTGTGACCCAAGAAGCCCTGGAGGNTATCGATAGACTATGGGGATCTGGCGGAGGCAACGCGTGATGATTCGGACAAAAGTTCTGAAGCGACCGATTGTCACTGAGAAGAGCACTATCCTTGGTGAAACTGGAAGATACGTGTTTGAAGTTGATACAGCTGCCAGCAAGTATGATATAGCGCGCTCTGTCGAATGGGTATTTGACGTTAAAGTTGTCAAAGTGAATACCCTTATGGTGTCTGGCAAAGTAAAGCGATATGGTGGNCGACCGTCGAAACAGCCTGACTGGAAAAAGGCCATTGTAAGCCTTGCGACAGGCGATACTATTCAATTGTTCGAGGGGGCCTAATGGGACTTAAAGAATATAAGCCTACCTCTCCTGGTCGCCGAGACACGGTGGCCGACGANTATAAAGACTTAACAAAAAGCAAGCCTGAAAAGTCTTTGTTGGCGGCTGTTAAAAAGACGGGTGGAAGAAATAACCGTGGGCGAGTGACGGTTCGACATCGCGGCGGAGGACACAAGCGGCGCTATAGAATCATTGATTTCAAGCGNGACAAGGGTGGCATCGCTACTGTTAAGTCGATTGAGTATGATCCGAATCGAACAGCGAGAATTGCTCTCGTATTATTTGAAGATGGAACCAAGCGATATATTGTTGCACCTGATACGGTGGNGGTCGGTGATATCGTCCAAAGTGGTGGTTCTGTCCCGGTAATTACCGGAAACTCTCGACCGTTGGGCACACTACCAACTGGAACCCTGGTACATAACATTGAATCCACTCCTGGCAAAGGTGGTCAAATTGCAAAAAGTGCTGGAGCAGTAGCTCAGGTTATGGCCCATGAATCGGGTTACACTTTGGTACGGCTTCCGTCAGGGGAAATGCGTCGGTTATTGAGTGAATGTTCAGCCACGGTGGGTCAGGTTTCAAATCTGGACCATAAGAATCAAAAATTAGGTAAAGCCGGNAGAAACCGACATCGCGGTCGACGCCCTACGGTTCGCGGCTCAGTGATGAGTCCAGCTGCTCATCCGCATGGTGGCGGCGAAGGTCGCTCNGGCATCGGAATGCCCGGNCCTAAGACTCCGTGGGGTAAGCCGGCGCTCGGCAAACGGACGCGCCGCAATAAGAGTACGAATAAATTTATTTTGAGGCGGAGGTACGACCGCTAGAAACCGTCAGGTANTTGGCAGTCCAGATGAAAACAGATGTCAAGATCAATNAAAAAAGGTCCTTACGTAGACCCAAAATTGATGAAAAAAGTTAACGCAATACAGGCGGCGGGATCGCGAGATGTCATACGGACATGGGCACGAGCTTCGATGATAATGCCTGAAATGGTTGGTCTTACAATTGCCGTCCATGATGGTCGACGNTTTATACCTATATTGATCACNGAGAACATGGTAGGTCATAGGCTTGGTGAATTTGCTCCGACTCGGACTTTTCGTGGCCATATCGGTAGATCTGACCGGGTAACAGGTTAATCATGGCAATTGCAAGAACAAAAAACGTAGGTATTTCTGATTATAAACTTCGTCTTGTAATAGATCAGATTCGAGGCAAAATGGTCAGTGACGCGATTCCGATGCTCCGGTACATGACTAGTCCTGCTGCAGCCGAAATATTGAAAATTCTTAATGCTGCGACTGCTAATGCTGAGAACAATGATCTTCAGTCTCGTGCCGATTTGAAAATTGTGCGTATTACAGCAGATAAGGCAACTTGGATTCGACGTTTCAGGCCGAAAGCGCGTGGGCGTGTTGGCGCATTTGATAGGCCAACATCTCACATTACCATTGAAGTTGATGAGGTAAGGGTCTAAATATGGGACAAAAGACACACCCCATTGGGTTTCGGCTCGGAGGCGTACAGGATTGGCGAGCACATTGGTTTGCTAGTAAGGCCTCAGACTATCGGAGTTTAACTGAAGAAGATCAGGCTATTCGCAGTTTGATTGACGAACGCTATGCCGAATCTGGTGCAATCTCCAGCGTAGAGATTGAACGAGGAGCCCAAGATTTAGTTGTAACNATCAATACTGCTCGGCCGGGCATCATAATTGGACGGGGCGGGACACGGGTTGATGAGCTTANGGNTGATCTAGAAAAATTAACACAGAAGCGATCCCGATTAAACATTCAAGAAATACGACAGCCTGAACTTGATGCAATTCTCGTAGGACAGGCGATAGCTGAGCAGTTGGAGAGGCGTATAGCTTATNGGCGCGCTGTTCGCCTCGCCATGCAGCGAACTATGCAGTCCGGTGCTTTGGGTATCAAAGTTGTGGTCTCCGGTCGTCTTGGTGGTGCGGAAATTGCCCGAACTGACAAACAGAAGGAAGGTCGAACACCTCTTCACACTCTGCGTGCTCAAATTGACTTTGCAGTTTCCGAAGCGAAAACAACTTTTGGTGTAATTGGNATAAAGGTGTGGATTTACACTGGAGACATGATTCCATCTGCGAGCAATCTTAGAGCTCGGTCGATGGCTCGAGTTTCATTAGGTGTAGCGCATGAAAATCAAGAAGATTCAAGTGGATCAAGTGATCAATCACTTACAACTGATCTCTCTAGTGCTTCGGATTCATCTGATAAAGGGAGCGCTCGTTAGCCATGCTTCAGCCTAAACGAACAAAATTTCGTAAAGAACATCGCGGTCGAATGAATGGGATTCGTACAAAGGGTTCGACTCTTGTCTATGGAGAGTATGGCCTGAAGGCTGAAGGTCCTGGTTGGGTAACTGCTAGAGAGATAGAGGCTGCGCGGCGGGCGATCACCGGTTATGTGAAACGTGGAGGTCAACTTTGGGTTCGCTTGTTCCCTTCAAAGCCTGTGAGTGCTAGGCCTGCTGAAACTCGTATGGGTGGTGGCAAAGGTGCTGTTGATCACTGGGTTGCCGTCGTAAAGCGAGGTCGAATGCTTTATGAAATAGCTGATGTGCCTGAAGAGGCAGCTCGTGAAGCTCTGAGGCGAGCGGCCCATAAGCTGTCTGTGCCGACCAAGATTGTAGCTAGAAGTGAAGAATTTTAAGTAAGCTCCAACTAGAGGTTGCAAAAAATAGACGGAACGTGACAGGAACTTGCAAACGATGCAGATCACCGAAGTAAGAGAATTAAACGACAGTGAACTTGTAAAAGAGCTCACTGAACAGGAGCGCGCCTTAATGAACCTGAGGTTTAGAAAGGCGACAATGCAATTAACGAATACGAACGAACTCGGGAACACCAGAAAAACAATAGCGCGTATCAAGACTGTGATTCGAGAGCGCGCGATCATTGCAAATCTGGCAAATAAATCGCCTGAATCGTTGGNGCAAGGAGAATAGNGTGGCGCGCAAACAACAGACTGGTACTGTCCTGAAAGACCAAAANGANAAGAGTGTTGTTGTAGGTGTCTCTTGGNTGCAGCGTGACCGGATTTACAAGAAGGCTCGNCGGAAGNTTACGAANTTTGTAGTCCATGATGAGTCTAATANGGCNACGGTTGGNGATCGTGTATTGATCGAAGAGGGTCGACCGATTTCCAAGACTAAACGGTGGCGTTTGGTTAGCATCCTCGATAGGGTCGAGGTAGCTGAAATTCAACCTTCCGATATTGANAATGAGGCTGNCCTGACCGGCACACCAGATTCAGCAGAGTCCGAGGACTAGCTCAAATGATTCAGAGAGAGACACGGCTTAAAGTTGCCGATAACTCAGGTGCTCGTGAGGTGCTTTGCATAAACATCGTGGGAGNAAGTGCACGACGTTACGCCAGTTTAGGCGATGTAATNACTTGNACAGTNAAAGATGCCCANCCTGGTGGTNCTGTAAAAATGCATCAGNTTGTAAAGGCTGTTGTCGTTAGGACTTCGAAAGAAGTTCGACGAACAGATGGTTCATATATTCGATTTGACGATAATGCTTGTGTGATAATTGGGGANGATGAAAACCCTAGCGGGACTCGCATTTTTGGCCCAGTAGCTCGNGAACTGCGAAATAAGCAGTTCATGCGTATTGTGTCTTTGGCACCGGAGGTGCTCTGATTCATGAGTCAAACTCGTATCAAACGAGATGATCAAGTGATGGTCATCAGTGGAAAAGACAAAGGTAAGCGGGGTTCCGTGATCCGAGTTCTCGTTTCAGAGAACAGAGTTGTGGTTGAAGGAGTCAACATGGTTACTCGTCATGTGAAGGCCCAGCCTGGCGTGGCTCAGGCCGGTATGGTTCAAGGCGAGGCCTCAATNTCATTATCCAATGTAATGCTAATTGATCCAGAGACGGGCAATGTTGGCAGGTCTGGTCAGAATATTCTCGAAGATGGGACGAAGGTAAGGATGGTCAAGAGTGGCAAACGCTCCTGACGATAGTATGACTGAAGAACAGAAAACAGGGGCAAAGGCTTCCAATACCAAAAGTAAAAAGACAGCGGCAAAAAAGCCGGTGGCGAAGAAAGCCGCAGTAAAAGATTCCTCTACTCGGAAACCTAAAACCCCCAAAAATGCTAAGACTGCTGCTGTGGCCAAANTAAAATCTNAGACTTCTGTAATACAAACGCAAGTTCCTCGAATGAANCAAGTTTATATTGAGNAAGTATCTCAGGTTCTTGTACGTGAGTTCGGTTATGAGAATCCTATGGAAGTTCCGAGGATTGTAAAAATTGTGCTTAACATCGGTCTGGGGGAGGCACTTGAGAGCAATTCGGCTGTTGGNGCTGCNGTTGGGGACCTTCAGAAGATATCTGGTCAGAAGCCGATCGAAAATNGTGCCAAAATGTCGATTGCGAACTTCAAATTGCGGGAAGGCTCTGTAATTGGTACATCTGTGACATTGCGCGGAAATCGTATGTGGCAGTTTTATGATCGGTTTGTGAATATTACACTCCCCCGTGTTCGTGACTTTCGAGGTATTAGCCGTACAGCGTTCGATGGTAGAGGGAATTATTCTCTTGGNTTGCGCGATCAATCGACATTCCCTGAAATTGACTACAATGAAATTGATCGTATGCGAGGGATGCAGTTGACGTTTGTCACTTCCGCTCGCTCTGATGAAGAGGGGCGTCGACTTCTCGAGTTGCTTGGCATGCCGTTTGCACGTGTCGATGAACCTGTTGGTGCCCTTTAATTAATTCTAATTCGGAGTTTATGTTTTGGCTAAAAAATCGATGATCGAAAGAGAAAAGCGTCGCCAGAAATTGGTGAATGNTAAAGCGGAAATTCGTAAAGAATTACGCCAGGTTTCGATCGATGTTCATCGATCAGCAGAAGAGCGATTTGCTGCTCGTCAAGAACTGGCCAAATTGCCGCGNAATTCTGCAGCGATACGTTTACGTAACCGTTGCGCTGTTACAGGTCGGCCTAGGGGCTACATGCGCTTTTTTGGCCTGTCACGAATCACTTTTCGCGACCTTGCATTGAAAGGCGAGTTGCCTGGAATACGCAAGGGAAGTTTGTAACACCCACTATATTACCGAGAGAATTTGTAAAGTTGCCAGTAACAGATCCTATAGCCGACATGCTTACCCGAATCCGCAACGCGGTTCAAGTCCGACATGAATCACTTCAGATACCTGCCTCCCGTATGAAGTCTTCTCTTTTGAAACTCATTGCTGAAGAGGGTTTTATATCGAGTTTTGCGTCTGAAGAAACCGATTCAATCGGTAAAACACTTAAAGTTCAGCTGCGNTACTACGAAGATAAATCTCCTGTAATACAGGGNTTGAAACGTGTAAGTAAACCTGGTCTCAGGGTNTATGTTGGGAAGAACGAAGTNCCTCGGTATTTCGGTGGTCTTGGAGTTGCATTCATGTCAACTTCAAAGGGAGTTATGACNGGGCAACAAGCGCGTCGTGAGGGTGTAGGCGGTGAATTGCTTTTTTACATTTGGTAAGACATTAACTTTGGGTGAAATTANAAACACATTTTTNNGAGAGAAGATATACAGTGTCGCGAATAGGTAAAGNTCCGATAAATATTCCTAGTGACGTCGAGGTCAAACTTGATGGCAGTACNGTTACGGTAAAAGGTNAGGTTGGAGAATTGACGCGTACTTTTCCGACAAGTATGAAAATTGATTTGACTGNGGATGTGCTTAGTGTGACTCGACCTAACGATGAACCTGAACAGCGGGCGCTGCATGGTCTTACTCGAAGCTTGCTTAATAATATGGTGATTGGTTGTTCAGATGGTTTTTCGAAAAGACTTGAACTGATCGGAACTGGTTACAGGGTGCAACAAAANGGTGGAGGGTTGGAAGTCAATGTTGGTTACTCTCATNCTATTGATATCCAACCGATTGGAAATAATAAACTTACAGNTGATGGTCAGACCTTCATTATTATTAGCGGCCCAAGCAAAGAACACGTAGGCGATCAGGCGGCTCGAATACGGAAGGTTCGNAAACCAAATCCATATACGGGCAAGGGCATTAAATATTCCGATGAAGTCATTCGACGTAAAGCTGGTAAAACAGCGGTTGGAACTGGTGTGTAACAATGGGTAGTAGAAAGTTTGATACTCGCAAAAGGTGGATTAGGCATCGACGTGTTCGTAAGAACATACGAGGGGTTTCGGCTCGCCCTCGACTGGCCGTTTTTCGTAGTAGTAATCACATTTATGCTCAAGTGATTGATGATGATCGTGGTCATACTTTGGCTGCNGCGACATCACTAGAGATGAAACGCAAGGACACGAAGACTGACGTTGCAAAAGCAGTTGGCGAAAAAATTGCCCAGTCTGCCCTTTCAGCAGGGGTTNCCAAGGTTGTNTTTGACCGGGGTGGTTATAAATATCACGGTCGAGTTAAAGCATTAGCTGATGCCGCTCGATCAAAAGGACTTAGCTTTTAAATGGTTACGNCTCAGAATAATTCACGNAGTGGGCCCCGGAGGGGCAATAACTCTGACNCTCGCGGACCAGGCGGTGGGCGTAGACAAGGTGGGGAACGTCGAGGTCGACGCCCACGGCGTGAAGAAGAAGATTCCGGTCTTGTTGAGCGGGTCGTAAAGATCCGGAGGGTTTCTAAAGTCGTTAAGGGCGGTAGAAATCTCACATTCAACGCAATGGTTGTAGTTGGAGATGGCAATGGCAATGTCGGNGCTGCTCTNGGTAAGGCAGGCGCTGTTCCTGATGCAGTACGNAANGGTACAACTTACGCCAAAAAGGCGATGGCACACGTCGAACTGAATGGGCCAACGATTCCGCATGAAATCACCTCAAAGTTTTCTGGTGCGAAGGTTTTGTTGAAACCTGCTGCCCCTGGAACAGGTGTGATCGCAGGAGGCGGCGTTCGCGCAGTTATGGAGGCGGTTGGCGTGAAGGATGTTCTCTCAAAGACATTTGGTTCNGCTAACACGATCAATATTGTGCAAGCCACGTTAGAAGCACTTCATAAACTACGTGATCCCGTTGCTGCTATTGAACGAAGAAAAGGTACAAGTGCTTCTAATGAAGAAGCTAACTCGTAGATTTTATAAATTATGGCCCCATTACGGATTACACAATTAAAAAGTGTNATAGGTACTAAACCTGATCAAAAGGCGACGCTGAGGGCGCTTGGACTTCGCAAGATTCGTCATGTGGTTGTACAGAATGACAACCCTCAAATTCGTGGCATGATCAAGAAAGTTGTACACCTCGTGGCTGTTGAGGAAACGAAGTAAATATTTCATCTAACGATAATTGGCTCCAGGTAATAATTCANATATGTCTAGTCTTCATCAGTTAAAACCCTCCAAAAATTCTAAGAAAAATCGGAAACGCGTCGGTCGAGGTGATGGTTCGGGGAATGGTACTTATTCCGGTNGAGGTTCCAAGGGGCAAAAACAGCGTGGCAGCGTTCCATTTCTTTTTGAAGGGGGACAACTTCCTCTTATCAAACGNTTGCCTCACATGCGTGGTTTCACCAANATTTTCCGGGTGGAATCAACACCCGTTAACATCGAGATTCTTGAGGGNTTTAAAGCGGGTTCTGATGTCACTGTTGAAAAACTTGTATCTATAGGTGCTGTTCGTAAGAAAAATGTACGGGTTAAAATTCTTGGAAACGGCCAACTGACCAAAAAATTGAACGTTATTGCGCATGGTTTTAGCAAACATGCTAAACAAAAAATTGAGGATGTTGGTGGAACTGCCACAGTAATTGGTGCCGTCGAAGCAAGTGAATCAACCGACGCTGAGCCGGCTAAGTAATTATGACTCAGGCAACACAAACGTCCGAATCTGCAGTACCTGCACTATTTCGAGCTGCAGCGGACGCTTGGCGTATNCCAGACCTTCGATTTAGGATCCTGTTTACACTTGGAATTCTTGTCATATTCAGGTTTTTTGCTCATGTACCGGTTCCAGGAGTAGATAGAGAGGCGTTAGCGGCTGCTTTTGAGGCCAACCCTTTACTGGGTTTTCTCGATCTNTTTTCAGGTGGCGCACTTAGAAACCTTTCTATAGCTGCTCTTGGCGTGTATCCGTACATTACGGCTTCCATCATCCTGCAGATTATGACGCCAATTATTCCTACNTTGAAAAATCTTTCTCAGGAAGGTGAAGGCGGCCGACAGGCGATAAACCGATACACTCATTATCTAACTGTCCCATTAGCTTTTCTTCAAGGTTATGGNCAACTGAACTTGTTCGCAGGTGGGTTTGCTTCCCAAAGTGGAGCTGCCATTACTGGTATTGGTTTAGGTGCTGATACTTTAAACACAATGGCGATCCTTACTGCGATGACCGCTGGGACGATGTTACTCGTATGGATGGGAGAACTTGTTACTGAGAAAGGAATCGGTAACGGGATATCGTTAATTATCTTTGCAGGTATTGTTTCCACACTGCCACAGGTTGTCGGTCAATTGTGGTTGTTGCGTGAACAAACTTTTCAAGTTGGAATGCTTGTTTTTATTGCGATTGCGATTGTNTATTTGATCGTATATTTTGCGGAAGCACAACGAAAAATCCCTGTTCAATATGGCCGAAGCGTGTTCCGGGGTGGGCAGATGTATAGACAGTCAGGCGCCACTCATATTCCCCTACGTGTGAACGCAGCGGGGATGATTCCACTAATATTTGCCTTCTCGATTTTAATTTTGCCCTCAGTGATCGCCAGTTATTTTAATGATGGTTCCGGTGGGTTTATTTCTAATATAGCGAACTTCTTCCAGAATTCATTTGGTCCTACGAGTACGATGTACTGGGTAGCGGTGTTTCTGCTCGTGGTTATCTTTACGTTCTTTTACACTTTGGTTGTACACAATCAACAGAACCTTGCAGAAAACCTGCAAAAAAATGGTGGTTTCGTTCCTGGTATTCGCCCGGGGCCACCGACTAAGATTTACTTGATGCGTGTCGTGTTGCGTATTACCTGGGGAGGAGCATTGTTTTTGGGTGGTATTGCAATCGTGCCATATCTGGCTCAGTTGGTTACAAATTTGCCTAATGCCACGACCATACTCCAGAGTACAAGCTTGCTCATTATGGTGGGCGTTGCACTGGACACAATGCGACAATTGGAGTCGCAATTGCTGATGCGCAACTATGAAGGATTCGTCCGTTAGTCATTGGCTTTAGAAAATGCGTATAGTTTTATTGGGCCCGCCAGGAGCGGGCAAAGGGACGCAGGCCCGTCGACTTGCGGAGTCGACCGGTATGACACATCTTTCAACTGGGGACATGTTACGTTCTGAAGTTGCATCAGGTACTGAATTGGGTTTACTTGCTAAGGGGTTTATGGATAGCGGAGACCTAGTACCAGACTCCAGCATAATAGCGATGATTCAACAACATATTGCTGATCCTTCAGGTGTGTTACTTGATGGTTTTCCTAGAACTCTGATTCAGGCAGAAGCGCTTAATGAAGCACTTGACCAGATTGGCCTACCTGTCGATCAGATTGTTTATATGGCAGTTAACATTGATGAACTCATACGGCGGCTATCTAGCAGGGTTGTGTGTAAAGAATGCCAGACACCGTACAATTTGGAAGTAGACCGCCCTATAAAATCCGGTATATGTGATCACTGCGCGGGTGAAGTGATAGTTCGAGATGATGACAGGCCGGCTGCGGTTAAGAATCGGATGAAGGTCTACGAAGAGTTGACAGCTCCTGTTTTGGACTATTATCAATCACGTATGAATGTGGTTGAAGTTATTGCGACAGGGACACCTGATGCGGTATTTACGAAACTTAACGAAGCAATAGGGTCCGATGCACCATTCAACTGATTGCTTATTTGAGATATACTTGGGAGTGTTCGCTCCTTGAACAGTGAATCGACACCCAGAATCGTTGCTAAAGGTAATTCTGCTCTAGGTCCCACGCTGAAGACAAGATTAGAGTTGCAAGCAATGCGTGAGGCGGGGCGTGTTGTCGCGTTTGCTGTCAGGAAAGCGTTCGAAGCGCTCGAGCAGGGAATAACGACTCGTGAACTCGATGAGATTGCTCGTGGGGCGATTAAATCTGAAGGTGCAGAGCCTGGTTTTTTGGGACTGTATGGATTTCCGGCGACAGCGTGTATATCGGTTAATGAAGAAATTGTCCATGGGATTCCGGGAGATCGCATTGTCCAATCGGGTGACTTAGTCACTCTTGATTGCGGTGTTTTGGTGGACGGGTATAACAGTGATTATGCGGTGACAGAGGTTGCGGGTCATTCTACAATTGAAAAAGATTGTTTGATTCAAACGACTAGCGAGTCGCTAGAAATGGGGATCAAAGCAGCACGGCAAGGTAACCGAATAGGTGATATATCTAATGCTATTGAGCAGTATGTGATCCCCAGATCTTACGAACTGGTTCGTGAATATGTTGGACACGGAATCGGGAAACGCTTGCATGAACCACCACAGGTTCCGAACTTCGGCCCTACTGGTCAAGGGCTAGAGCTTCAGGTTGGTTTGGTTTTGGCGATAGAGCCAATGGTAAATGTGGGTGGGTGGCAAACTCGGATACTTGATGATGGCTGGACTGTTGTGACAGCAGATGGGTCTCTGTCGTGTCATTTTGAACATACGGTAGCGATTACGGAGGACGGTCCGCTGGTTCTCACAGTTGAATAATAGTGATAAGTAGCAGATGGACTGAGTGTAAGTTGGCAAAAAAGGAAGCAATTGAAGTAGAGGGCCTTGTGAATGAAGCGCTGCCGAACGCGTTTTTTAAGATCGAGCTCCCTAATGGTCACGAAGTTTTAGCTCATGCTTCAGGAAAAATTCGTAAAAACTTTATTCGTATTCTTCCTGGCGATAAAGTCTTAGTTGAGCTATCGACTTACGATCTAACACGTGGCCGGATTACATACAGATTCAAATAATATCTATCTGAGCAATTTTTAGTTAGCGCATTAGGAAAANAAAACGAGATAAATTATGAAAGTAAAGGCATCGGTTAAGGCCAAGCACCCTGGNAGTAAAATTGTTCGTCGAAAAGGCCGCGTGTACGTGATAAACAAACAGACTCCGCGTCTCAAGGCGCGACAGGGTTAGTGACACAACAGGAGAAATCGTTCTTATGGCGATCATTGCTGGTGTAAATATTCCAGACAACCAGAGACTCGAGATAGCGTTGACTTCGATTTATGGCATCGGCCGCGCGACATCTAAGAAGATCGTTGCGGATTCGGGGATGGGAGATTTAACNCGTGTCCGAGATCTCTCCGATGAAGATTTAGCTCGAGTGCGAAGTGCGGTTGAGAGGACTGGTCTTTTGATTGAAGGNGATCTTCGTCGAGAGACCCANCTGAACATTCGCCGACTAACCGATATTCAGACTTTCCGGGGTTTGAGGCATCGTCGTGGGCTACCAGTTCGAGGGCAGCGAACGAAAACTAACGCCCGAACCAAACGTGGTCGTCGTCAAACGGTTGCCGGACGTAAACGAGTTGTTGCACCATAACGACGTAATTTATTAGAGATTTATGATTCATTTGTTATGAAAATTACTATGATCAAAGTCGTCAACTAATCAACTAGATAAACAAAAAGAAAGAAATATGTCAAGGCAGCGATCTCGCAGGCGTGAAAAGAAATTTGTTCCACAGGGCAAAGCGTTCATTAGCGCCACTTTTAACAATACGCTTATTACGTTTACCGATCCTCAAGGGAACGTAATTTCGCAAAGCAGTGCAGGATCTATGGGTTTCAGTGGCTCAAGAAAATCCACTGCATTTGCCGCTCAACGTGCAGGAGAAACAGCAGCTNGAGCTGCTACAGAGCATGGGTTGAAAACNGTGAATGTGATGGTGAAGGGGCCGGGTGCTGGTCGTGAGGCTGCGATTCGGGCAATTCAGGGTGCAGGCATCCGTGTTGTGTCGATTCGAGATGTTACGCCTGTGCCGCACAATGGATGTCGACCCCCNAAAAAGCGTCGAGTCTAGTATTTAANCGGCTNGATCTGTATTTTCATCATGCAGTCCCAATATTGATTCTAAGACGAAAAACACTAATACACACAATGAATGATTCAAGGATTTAGATGGCAAGGTATACCGGACCTAAATGTAAGAACTGCCGACGCTTTGGAATGAAGCTCTGCTCAAAACCCGCTGGTAAATGTGCATGGGAACGTCGTAAGAGTGCTCCTGGCGACAANTCTACCCAGCAACGTCGTCGACGAATTTCTGAATATGGGATGCAACTCCGCGAAAAACAGAAGGCGCGCGCGATATACGGTGTATTAGAGCGACAGTTTCGCAACTACTATAAAAAAGCCAGCCGTCTTGATGGGGTAACGGGCGATCGTCTGCTCCAGCTTCTCGAGAGCCGCCTTGATAACGTCGTTTATCGACTNGGATTCGCTGATTCGCGGCCGCAATCCCGACAGATCGTTGGNCATGGTCATATTCANGTAAATGGGAAAAAGGTGAATATTCCTTCTTACCAGGTTAAGGCTGGTGATCGTATCAGTTGGCGCGAACAATCTAAGAAGACAGGGTTGTTCGAAATCGTTTCTGCAGGCATGGGATCGAATTCGGTGGTCCCTAGCTGGCTGAATGTAGATTCCGATAAAAATATTGGCGAGGTTGTAACAGTTCCGGGGACAAATGATGTCGAACTTGCGATTGATACACGCCAAATAGTCGAGTACTACTCTAGGAGGTAAATTACCCAGATGCTTGAACGAATGTACGGTATTACTCCACAGGAGGAATTGCCGCCTGTAGCACCAGAGATTCCAGATCTCTCAATCACTATTCAAGAAAATGAAGAACATTATGGCCGGTTCGTTNTGGAACCACTGGAACGCGGTTGGGGAGTGACTCTAGGTAACCCACTGCGTCGTTCGTTGCTCAATTCGTTGCCTGGTACTGCTATTACATGGGTGAAGGTTGTCGGTGCTNTTCATGAGTACTCCACGATTGCTCATATGCGTGAAGAAGTTGTCGAATTTCTATTGAACATAAAAGGCATCCGTATCCGTTCATTGTCTGATCGTCCTGGTCGATTGCGCCTTGAGGTGGATGGTGAGGGTGAAGTACGCGCTGGGGACATCATGGCGACNGCCGATTTCGAAATCNTAAATCCCGAGCACCATCTCGCCACTCTTGATAATGGTGATGCGAGGCTTTCCGTTGAATTCAACGTTGATCAGGGAGTTGGTTACGAGCCAGCAAGCCAAGACGAAGGTTTGCCAATAGGCGTGCTTCCAGTNGATGCGATATTCACGCCTGTTCGTAAAGCGAATTTCTCTGTTGAGCCGACACGTGTGGGGCAGCGTTCTGACCTTGAGCGATTGATTGTTGAGGTTTGGACTGATAAGACCATTACACCACTTGAAGCCATACAAGCATCAGGAAATTNGTTGATGGAACGTTTCTTCCTGTTCACGAGACTTGATAAGGAACCGGAAGAAGAAGCCAGTCCTGCCGCAGGTCTTGGTATTTCTCCAGATGTTTACAACACTTTGGTAGAAACTCTCGCTCTTTCTGCGCGAACTCTAAACTGTTTAAAACGTGCCGGATTAAATCGTGTTGGTGAAGTAATTTCCATTCCTAAGACTGAATTACTTAAGATTCGAAACTTTGGCCAAAAGTCACTTGACGAACTGTATGACAAGCTTGCTGAGCGAAATATGTTGCCCGAAGATGACAACTCTGCTGAGTCGGACGGTGATACTGAAGAGGCTCCTGCTGCCGTTGAGGGCTCCGAGGAAAAAGCTATTGAGGCATAAGATATCAGGTAGGCAGTTTGGGAGAGCTTCAGGTCCTCGTAGAGCTATGTTTAGGATCATGGTGACTGATTTGCTTCGGCATGGTCAGATCAAGACCACAGTTGCTAAAGCGAAGGCAATTCGTCCTTTGACGGAGAAAATGGTAACTCTGGGTAAGGCTGGGACCCTCCACGATCGGCGTCAAGCAGCGGCCTTTATTACGGATAAATCAGTTTTGAAGGCTGTGTTCGATGATATCGCTCCTCGTTTTCAGGAACGAAATGGCGGCTACACTCGTATCACTCGTCTGGGTGTTCGACCTGGTGACGCTGCAGAAATGGCCTTAATTGAACTGATCGATTAGATTTCAGATGCGTATTGGACTAGTCATGGAGTACGACGGAACTGAGTTCCATGGTTCCCAGTTGCAATCTAATGCGAGAACTGTGCAGGGTGAAATTGAAAATGCCCTGCTTAAAATTTTTCATAAAAATATAAGAATATATCTGGCTAGCCGCACAGATTCCGGAGTACATGCAACAGGGCAGGTGGGTCGTTTCGACCAGCAGACTGACATGTCACCCGATCAGATCAGGAAAGCATTAAATCACCATATGACAAAAGACGTGCGCATAATGTGCGCTCAATTGGTTCAAGATGGTCCTGAGGGGTTCGATCCCCGCAGTGATGCTGCGTCACGCACATATGTATATACATTTAATGATGCCGAATCTGAACCTGCGATCGGACGACACTTTGTAACTCACGTACGTACAAACCTTGATGCTGTGGTAATGAATGATGCCAGCAAAGCTTTTATCGGCTCCCATGACTTCGCTGCTTTTGCAGGCCCAAGTACCTCTGATAATGCGCCTACCAGGCGTGTTGTTGAACATGCCTCAGCCATGCGTCATGGCGACAATGTTGAAATTAAGATCACGGCGAATGCCTACTTGCATCAGCAAATACGACGTATTGTTGGGGTTTTGTATGACATCGGTCGAGATAACTCTCCGATCGACATGGTTGATGAATTGCTTGCTTCCGCAGAGCGTGGAGCTGCATGTAATGTCATGCCGGCAGAAGGTCTTTGTCTAACGAAGATCGTATATAACGGATCCGGAGAGTGTGGATTACCTGTTTATGCTCCTATTGACTCAGTTGACTTAGGCGTAAACTAGACTGTCGAGAATTATGGATTGAATATGGTTACCAAGATAAAGCAATATAATCCGAGTGTTTCTGAAGTTGTAAGTGACTGGCAAGTTATCGACGCGTCTGGTCAGGTTCTTGGTCGTCTCGCAACTCAGGTCGCTACACTACTTATGGGAAAGCATAAGCCTACGTATGTGCCTCATATGTTGTCAGGTGACTTCGTTATTGTGATCAACGCTAGCGAGGTGAAAGTTACGGGACTCAAGGCTGATAAGAAGGTTTACAGGCGTCATAGTCAATATCCCGGAAATCTCAAAGAGATACCGTATGCGCAGATGCAAGAGCGTCATCCCGAACGAATTATTGAATTGGCTGTCAAAGGCATGCTTCCTAAGAGCAAGCTTGGTCGCCAGATGCTTAAACGTCTGAAAATTTATTCTGGGGCAGAGCATCCTCACTCAGCACAGGTTCTTGGTTCAGAAAGGCGAGAAATTCGAGAAGCGGCTGCTGCAGAACAATTTGAGGCGGTCAAGAAGCCTGCTGCTAAGAAGCCTGCTGCTAAGAAGCCTGCTGCTAAGAAGCCTGCTGCTAAGAAGCCTGCTGCTAAGAAGCCTGCTGCT
>PBRL01000011.1 GCA_002725925.1 Chloroflexota bacterium | reverse complement strand
GGCGCCGCGCTCGACGTTACGGTACCAGAACCTATTCCTGACGATCATCCCCTGCTGACGCTGGATAACTGCCTGATCATGCCACATGTAGCGAGTGCTACAGATGACACCAGACTCAAGATGGCCATGATGTGTGTTGACAACGTGTTGGCAGGTTTAGCTGGGGACTGGCCACCATATTGTGTGAATCGGGAGGATATCTTAGGCAACGCGCGCATTAGACAATAGATCGATCATTAAAGCGCACGCTGCGTTGAGTACTTATCCGTCGAAGAAACCGGCGTCTTCTTCACTGAGGTACCGCTTCGCTTCGTCAATTCGGAAGCTGATGCCGAGACCTGGAGTGTCATTAACTACGATATGACTATCCTTGACCTCGTAAGCATCGATGCCTTCAAGAATATCCCACCACCAGTCAGGTTTACCATTTGGCAGTTCGAACGCTATAAAATTCTGTGGCATCGCTGCACCAACGTGTACGTGTGCAGCTAGCCCGATCAAACCGTCGACGGTACCGTGAGGTGCCATCTGAATGTTGTGTAGATCGGCGAACTCAGCGATCCATTTGAGTTCTGAAATTCCACCGACGTCCATTGGGTCAGGGCCGACTACGTCAACGGCGTGCTGTTCAATGAGGTCTTTAAATCCGTGCCGCAAGTAAATCTGCTCCCCGGTGTGAATTGGAGTTGATGTGTATGGCGTGACTTGTAAGAAGTACTCAGGATGCACATATGGCGTGTAATCCCCAGTAATAGTGTCTTCCATCCACATCAGGTGATATGGCTCGAGCGCCTTTGCAAGGCGCAATGTGTCGGACGCAGTCATACCCGGGCCACAGTCTAGAGCGAGCCCCACCTCATCGCCAAGTACTTCTTTCATAGCAATTACTGCATCGACAGTAATGTTAAAGCCTTTTTCGGTCATTACTCCACGGTTTCCATACTTGTCGGCCTCCACATATTCTCCGTACTGAAAATCAGGCATCTGTCTGAGCATTGGTGAACCGTGGAATGCAATTCCCTGCTTGATGATAGAGAAATTCTGAGGCAGATTTTTCATCCATCTCATGTTTTCAGCAAAAGCTTCAGGTGTGTATCCTTCAAAACCTTTACGATAATTGCCGTTGTAGACCCGAACCTTGTCTCTGATCTTTCCACCAAGAAGCTTATATACCGGTGCATTCAGTGCCTTACCTGCGATATCCCAAAGCGCAATTTCTATTGCACTGACACCCGATCCCCACGGCTTAAATCCACCTGCACGTCGAATATGTAGTAGCACTCTCTCTACATCGGTAGGGTCTAGACCTAGAATCAAGTTTTTGTAGTACTCGATTTGTGGTTTAAAAAACGTTTGATTCCGGGGTGACTCAACACCACCAATACCGTCTATACCTTCGTCGGTTACGACACGTACTACGGGATGGTCACCTATAACTGCGACCTTTACGTCTGTAATCTTCATGATTTCTCCAGAGTCAAATTCTGAGCGGGTTAGGCGAGATTCTACGCTGGTCCAAAATATTTTTCTCCTGCTCTGGTGCTTTTTTCATTCTTCAAAGAAATCTTGATCTTCATCTCGTAGGTATTTCTTAGCTTCTTCTGGGATGAACGACACGCCGAGACCCGGGGTGTCAGGAACCTCGATATGGCTATCTTCCACTGGGAACGTTTCGCCTGCCATGATGTCGAGCCACCACGCGGGTTCCGCTTTCGGAAGTTCGAAAGCGATGTAGTTGTCGGGAAGTACTGCCGCCAGATGAGTCTGTGCTGCCAGTCCGATCAAGCCATCGAAAACCCCGTGTGGAGCGAACTGAATACCGTGAAGATCAGCATATTCCGCGATGAACTTCATCTCGGCTATGCCACCAACGTCGGCAACATCTGGCCCGAGAACGTTCACAGCGTTTCGTTCGATTAGCTCGACGAAGTTTTGGCGCAGGTAAATCTGTTCGCCAGTGTGAATCGGAGTCGACGTGTACGGCGTGACCTGAGTGTAGAGGTCGGCGAGGACGTAGGGTGAGTAGTCGCCAGTAACCATGTCTTCGAGCCACATGATGTTCGAGCCTTCAAGCTCTTTTCCAAGCTTTAGGGCATCAGGAACCGTCATGCCCGGGCCACAGTCGAGGGCGAGTCCGACATCGTCTCCTAGAACATCGAGCATCGCCTCGATACGCGCCATCAGGTACCTAAACCCTTTACCTGTAATCGTGCCGCGGTTTGGGTGCCTCATTTTCTTTACGGGCGTTCCATAGTAGAAACCGTCAACATTCTGCATTCCACCATGAAACGAAACAGCCTGTTTGATAATCGAGAAGTTGTAGGGATGATCCTTCATCTTCTGCATGTTCTCGGCGTAGTTTTCCGGTTCAAGACCGCCCATCTCATACCGAACACTACCGTTGTAAACCTGAACTCTGTCCCGAATCTTGCCACCGAGCAATTTGTACACGGGGAGACCTGCTGATTTTCCTGCGATGTCCCACAGAGCCATCTCGATTGCGCTGACCGCCGCACCCCAGGGCTTGAACGATCCCATTCGGCGTATGCCGAGCATGACCCGTTCTACATCGGTCGGATCCTTGCCGATAATCATGTCCCGGTAGAACTCGATCATTGGNTTTAGATANGGCTTCCAATATTCAGCAGCNCCAACGCCGTCGATNCCTTNGTCGGTTGTGATTCGTACTATTGGCGCATTGCCGATGATTGCAACTTTTAGGTCGGTGATTTTCATTTCAGTTCCTGAGTCATTGAATGACATTTATGGATATTCGTTCNAGATTTTACGCCTGAGACGAAGTACGAAACGTAACAATCGTCCTAAATTCGTTTTAAGTATCTGAACTCTAACGTACACGAATATTCGATTTTGGTATTACTATTCGTGCTTAGAAAATCTTTTTCGAATCAAACGGAGTGAAAATGCGTGTAGCAACTTGGCGTGGTGGTAGTGAGATAACGATTGATACAGTTCCGGATCCTCGGCCGGCACCTGGTCAACTGCTGCTCAAGGTGCACTCATCGGGNATATGCGGTACTGATATCCACAAGACGCAGGGTCTTTTTCCTGGCACCCCGCCTGAAGTGCTTGGCCATGAATTCGTTGGTCCCGTTGTAGAAGTGGGAGAAGGGGTAGATTCTGCGTTACTCGGTAAAAATATCGCATGCACNTTGAACCCGGCTTGCGGAGAATGTCAGGGCTGCCTGACCTGGTCTGCTATGCACTGTGAACGNGANCCTCGTCTTGCCGGAGGATTTGCGGAGTACGTTCTCGTCGACAAGCGACAGATCCACATTATCCCTGATTCCCTTGATCCTGAAATTGCAGCGATGACTGAGCCTGCGGCGTGTGTTATTTCGACGCTTAACATGCTCAATGAAATTGAAGCGGACTGTGACGCNCTGGTGGTGGGAGGNGGCCTTCTTGGGTTACTCACCGTGGGAGTTTTAAAACTCCGCGGCGCTGGCCGAGTAATACTGTCCGAGCCAAATCCCGCACGTCTTGCGATGGGAAGACAATTTGGTGCAGATGTCCTGAACAATCCAAAACAAGATGANCTGCCCGNNNTAATCAATGACCTCACAGGNGGATACGGCGTGAAGATAGGCGTAGAAGCCGTTGGAGTTCCTCAANTGGTTGCAGACGTTTCGAAGATGATCAGGCCGCGCGGAAATCTGGTCCTCGTTGGAGTAAGCCCCCAAGGATCTGCACTGCCAGTAGACCTGTATGACTTTCATTACAAAGAGATAACGATGAGCGGTGCTTTTGGTGCAGGTGATGCGTTTGGTGAGGCTCTCGATACACTTCCTGATTTGAATTTCACAGGGGTTGTAAGCGGACGTTTCCCCCTTGAGCAAACCGCTGATGCACTCGAAATTTCGGCCGGTGGGAACGGTGTGAAATACATGATCGCTCCTCATGATTAACACCCATATCCTGCGGGTATGAGTGGCGTACTCCTTGCAACGGCGTTACTCTGCGTTCGCTTGATAAATTCGACTTAAATTGTGAGCGCAATCATTTACTTGGTTCAGAGGTAATTTATGGTAAAACTTTCCGGCGGGGAAGCCCTTGTGAAATCTTTAGTGCGGGAGGGCGTAGAGGTTGTTTTTGGACTGCCCGGGGTTCAGATGTATGGAATAGTCGCAGCCTTGCGAGATGAGCCAAGCATCAAGTTTGTTGTAACCAGAAATGAGGCAGCGACCACATACATGGCTGACGGTTACGCACGAACGACCGGTAAACCCGGCGTTGTCATGGTTGTGCCCGGTCCTGGCATATATAACGCAGGTGGCGGCCTTGCGACGGCTTTTTCCCGATCATCACCTATAGTGCTTATCGCCGGCCAGATACCCCGATCCACCATAGGAAAGAACTTTGGGGGGCTTCATGAAGTTAATGACCAGAAAGAAATTACTAACCCAGTGACGAAATGGCAGAAACTGGTTCTTCGTCCAANNGAAGTACCAGAGAATATCCACGAAGCCTTCAGGCAGGCTCAATCTGATCGTCCCTCTCCGGTTCATTTTGAGCTACCGCCCGAAACGATGGTTGAACGAGAAGAAGTACAACTTCTTGAACCTGNCCAGATCGTTCGCCGANTACCCAGTAATTCACTTATAGAGCAGGCAGCGAAAGAAATCGTAGCGGCANGNAAGCCAGTTATTTACNCAGGTGGCGGGATCGCCCGATCAGATGCTGAAGCAGAACTNGTTTCTTTCGCAGAGTCAACTCGCATAGCTGTCCTCACATCNGCTGGTGGGAAGGGCACAATGTCNGAGAANCATCNCCTNGCGCTTGGAGGATCACTCGGACCCGCTGGGCTTCTCAAGGACTACACAGAAGATGCTGATTTGATCATAGGAATAGGTACTCGTTTCTCGATGCGCAACCAGGCTGGGGATGAAGCTCGGCTGGTCCATATCGACGCAGANCCCGATATGATTGGACACGTTCACAAGAATACTTTGGGACTCGTCGGAGATGTGAAAGCAACTCTCCCATTGCTGGAAGCAGCCATAGAGAGTGCCGGGGGAGGGAGTTGGCACTCACCTGACGTGGAAGTTGCCGATATTCAGCGTAAGCTTGCTGATAGCGAAGATGAATTAAACCANCCCCAGGAGGACTACATTAAGGCCCTTCAAAAAGGAGTTCCAAGCGAAGCTATAACCGTTTTTGGGATGACCCAGCTCGGGTACTACTCAAGACCACGGTGGATCACAGAAAATCCTAAAACCTATATCGACTCAGGATACTCAGGGAACCTTGGGTTTGCCTTTCCGACCGCCCTTGGAGCGAAAGTAGGAAATCCTGGTAAACCGGTTATCTGTGTATCAGGTGACGGAGGTTTTATGTACAACTCATCGGAAATCTCCACGGCAGTTAAGTACGGTATCAATCTGGTGACAGTGATATACAACGATGGTCATTACGGTAATGTTGCACGTGATTTGGACGATGATTTTGGCGGAGATTACGAGACTGAATTTTCGAATCCGGATTTTGTAAAACTCGCTGAGGCATATGGTGCGGTAGGACTTCGTGCGCAAGATCCGTTTGATGTCCAGAATGTGATACCGCGGGCCNTGGAGATGAACAGGCCAGTATTCATCGATGTGCCGGTCAGCCGCGTCCCACGTCCCAAGCAATGGGCAGCCAGAGCACCCTGGACCAAGCCACAGGAAGGATTGATCGACTAGTCTTCCCCGAATTCATAGGGCCTGAGGGCCGCTTCTATAGCGAAGTTGGCCGGGGTCTCGACACCGTGTTGTTTCCCAAGTTCGACTACCCGTGCGTTCAGAAGGCTGATTTCAATTGGATTATTAGTGATCAGGTCGTGTCCCATAGATCCTATTANGAACGGCTCTCTCGCCTGAGTGGTCGCTAAAAGATCGGCAGCTATTGACNCNGGCAGGGGGATTCCGNTTGCTCGTCCGACTTCCGCTACCTCTGTCAGCACCTGCAGATACATCCTGGTTGTGGATTCCTGTGCAAAAATATCGCCAATCGGTTTGCGAGTCAGTGCTGTCATACCACTTAGGGCACAAATGAACGTGAATTTCTCCCAGATGGCCAGTTCGATATTTTCATGTGACTCAGCTGCNATTCCTGCCTNAACACATTGAGTTACAAATTCTTTCATACGCGCAGTTTGTCCGTCAGATAAGGCGCCTATAACGAGAGAACCAGGGCCACCAGCCTGCGTTACTACTCCAGGGCTTGTGATCATCGATGAAACGGTCGCNGTACAACCCAGCACATGCTCTTTTCCGAATGCATCGCTTAACAACCGTTCACTGTCGATTCCGTTTTGCGTGGAGATGATTAATGTATTTTTCCCGACAACCCCTGCCATGTCTGCAATAGCTGTCTGAGTTCCCCAACTTTTAACAGCGAAAATCGCCAGNTCGACGGGACCGATCGACGACATGTCATCTGTTGCGGGTGAATCCAGGTGGAAGTCGCCCAGCAAAACAGTATTTAGTTGAAGCCCATGTTTGCTTATTGCATCAAGATGTGGCCCGCGTGCGATAAACGTTACGTCGTGACCGGCCTTCGCAAGCGCACCTCCGTAATACGCTCCGGTGCCGCCAGCACCTACCACAGCCACTTTCAATTGTTGACCTGTCAAATTCTGCTCCTCGAGACATCGATGTCTAAAGCTTGGGGTAAATCCTAAGTTACTCTCCAATTCCTATAAAACGATATCATCTCACTATGCTGCAAATTATTATTCATAATGCACGGATAATTGATGGAACTGGATCGCCCTGGTTCAGAGGAACTGTGCTGGTTGATGACAACACTGTCACAGTAAAGCGCGGAGACCTAAACCTCCGAGATTATGAATCAGAACGAGTGATTGATGCGGAAGACAATATTGTCTGCCCAGGATTCATAGACCTTCATTCTCACGCTGGCCTGACTATCCTCGGCGATCCTCATCATGATCCTAAAGTTCGTCAGGGAGTCACCACAGAACTCGTAGGCATAGACGGAATTTCACATGCTCCGTTCAAGACACGCGAGGAGCTAGAAAGATATATATGGCTTGATTCTGGATTGAACTGGTATCCGCCTGAACCCGACTGGTTGTCAACGCAGCAGTTGCTGAATAAATATGACGGTACGGTGGCGATCAATATTGCCTATATATTAGGGAATTCACCGGTCAGGATCTGGGCTTCAGGATGGGAAGATCGGCCTGCCAGCAAAGCAGAGATTGCGAACATGAAATCGGTGATTCGCGAATCAATGGAAGAAGGTGCCTGGGGTTTATCGACTGGTTTGGACTATCCTCCGGGGGCTTTTGCCTCGACCGAAGAACTTATCGCCATTTCAACTCAGACTGCGGAAATGGGTGGGATCTACCACACACACACACGGGCGTCGTTGAAGGCTCAAGGCGTTTACGCACCGTGGGAGGAAGCTGTCGAGATTGGTCGCAGATCTGGTGTACCGATTCACCTTACACATTACCGGCAGCCAAAACAGGGTGAAGGAACCTACCAGGGATATCTGGGTTTGGTAGAAGACGCACGCGATGAAGGCATTGATGTTACCTTCGATTGTTACGCCTACCCTTACTCTGGAACGGCGGTCACAATTCAACTGCCGTTTTGGGCCAAAGACGGTGGCCCGGAACGCACTATGGCCGCTTTGTCTGACCCGTATGATCGAAATAAAATGAAGCGGGAGATGAATTCTCGATCCNATATACAAGAAACATGGAATGAACGATGGCTCCATAATTTTCGTGAGCCGCACAACAGCAAGTACGACGGGAAATCGATCTGGGATATAGCCGAGATGAGAGAACAGGAACCGACTGACGCCTTGTTTGATCTTCTTATCGAGGAAAGGCTGGGGATTAGTGAAGTCGGGACGGGGACGAATGCCGACACGCTTCCAGCGTTTGTCTCTCATCCATATGGCATGATTGCTTCCGATGCGATTCTTTTCGGGGAGTATCCTAANCCGAGGACCTATGGGTGTTTTCCAGTGGTGCTTGCCAAGTTTGTAAGGGCAGAAAAACACTTGAAACTACCTGAAGCTNTTAGAAAGATGACATCTTTTCCTGCACANCGTATCGGCTTGACGGATCGNGGACAGTTANCGGATGGATTCAGGGCNGACATAGTGGTCTTTAACCCCGANACGGTTCACACCGACGCCACNAAAGAAGATCCTAAGCANTATCCGGTCGGAATNGACTACGTGATAGTGAATGGCGAAGTAGTCATCGAANGCGGGACAAATACCGGCGCCACTCCGGGNNAGGCATTGCGCCGNGGNCNTTAGGCNCTATNTTTTCTTCACAAGANCCTGANAATANTTAAATGAGTGNNGCTCGAATNCGCAAGCACGCGAATNGGTNATGGTGNNTAAAAACATATAGCCGGACTTGCTGGAGTTGCCTGTGCGGCAAGTGTTTCGATGCTTGTATCTCTGCCTCTTCAACCATCCAAAGGCGAAGTACTTGTTTACGTTACCCCAAAGTAGATAGATCATAATTTTTCGTCTGAAGTGGCTAGGTTCTGTACAAAGAACATCAGACACTAACGACTACTATGTAAAGGTATGCCACAGAGTAGCGTCAGAAATTTCTGCATAATCGCTCATATCGACCATGGGAAGTCGACTCTTGCTGATCGCTTGATCGAAATCACGGGTGCAGTGTCTGCGCGGAATATGACAGATCAGCATCTGGACACTATGGATTTAGAGCAGGAACGCGGCATCACCATTAAAGCTCAGGCAGTGCGGCTTCAGTTTACCGCAGCAGACGGTGTCGACTACCAGCTCAATCTTATAGACACACCTGGTCACGTCGATTTTTCATACGAAGTATCGAGGTCCCTCGCGGCCTGCGAGGGAGCGGTACTGCTTGTAGATGCAACCCAGGGCATTCAAGCGCAGACGATCGCCAATGTTTACCTTGCATTAGAGCACGATCTGGAGATCATTCCGGTCATAAACAAGCTTGACATGCCCGCGGCTCAACCCGAACGGGTGTTGACTGAACTTGAACAAACCTTTGGGTTTAAAAATACTGAAGTTCTTCAAATTTCAGCTAAGACCGGAGACGGTGTTGCTCAACTGCTTGAACAGGTAGTTGAGCGCGTAGTTCCACCAGGTGGTGTTAGCGACGACCCTCTCCGGGCATTGATATTTGATTCTAAATACGATCAATTTAAGGGTGTAGTGGCATATGTAAGGGCAATGCACGGGTCCCTTAAGAGTACTGACCGCGTTCGTCTCATGGGCACAAATGTGGAGACAGATATACTCGAGACAGGATTCTTCAGTCCTGTCCTGGAAAAAACGTCTGGTTTGCGTACTGGTGAGGTTGGATATGTTGCGACCGGGCTAAAAGACGTGAAATCGGTGCGGGTTGGAGACACGATGACCCTGTCATCTAATCCGGCAACTGAAGCGCTTTCTGGATATGCTGCACAAAGCCCCATGGTTTTCACAGGGATCTTTCCATCGGAAGGTGAGGATTATCCTGAACTACGTGATGCACTGGAAAAGCTGCAATTGAACGACGCTGCTCTCGTTTTTGAACCAGAGTCCTCAGCCGCACTAGGTTTCGGATATAGATGCGGATTTCTTGGTTTGCTCCATATGGATATAGTGCAGGAACGACTCGAAAGAGAGTACGGTCTCAACTTAATTGCCACGGCGCCGAGCGTGAGTTACGAGGTGCTGATGAAAGACGGAGAAATCATCACCATTGACAATCCGTCGAGACTTCCTGAAAACAACGAATACGCCGAAATCCTTGAACCTTGGGTGAACATAACGATCGTGTCACCAGCCCGTTATATAGGCGTGATCATGGAACTGGTCATTGCTAAAAGGGGTGAGTATAAAAAAATCGAGTATCTTGAGTCCGTTGCTGTAAAAGACTCTGATGTCGAGAACGCATCTGCACGCGATGGTAGGGTTTTGCTGGATTACGATATTCCGTTGTCGGAAATTCTTGTAGATTTTCACGATAAATTAAAGTCAGGTACTCAGGGTTACGCCTCGATGGACTACTCGAAAATCGACAATAGACCTGCCGATCTTGTCAAGCTTGATGTTCTCGTGAACCATGAGCCTGTTGATGCACTCTCAATGATCACCCACAGGGATGAAGCCGCATCAAGTGGTCGTTTACTGACATCAAAACTGAAGGAACTGATACCCCGCCAGATGTTCGCTGTGCCTATACAGGCCGCCATCGGCGGGAAGATTGTTGCCCGTACCAATGTGAAGGCTCTTCGGAAAAATGTTTTGGCAAAATGCTACGGCGGTGATGTCACACGTAAACGAAAACTCCTTGAGCAACAGAAAAAGGGTAAAAAACGCCGAATGAAGATGGTGGGTTCAATCGAAGTTCCCCAGGAAGCATTCATGGCGGTTTTGTCGCTTGAGTAGTTTCAGATCAGCATTAAATTCTAATTCATGAAACTGCAATCTCGAATGCTTACTAAACCCGACGGGGCCCTTAGTTCATTTGCTTACCCGCTCTACCGACGTATATGGGCTACCTCCGTTGTGTTTGCTCTTGGTAACTGGGGTGAGCGGCTGGCGGTGGGATGGGTGGTCCTGAATGAAACTGATTCCGTATTCCTCACCGCGGCTACATTTGCGGTGCGTCAGGCCCCTCAACTGTTTGCGGCACCTATAGGTGGCGCGTTATCGGATAGGTTTTCACGGGGCAAGATTCTTCTGTTAACTGGCCTCTATAAGGCTCTGGTGCTGTCGTTTATGGCAATGATTGCTGCCAACGGCCTCGAACCTCTGTGGCTGATGTTCGTGCTCCTAGGACTTTCGGGAATAGGGCATTCATTCGAAATACCGTGTGTACAGGGAATGATTACAGGTTCTGTGCCCAGAGAAGTGCGGATGAATGCTGTGGCAGTTCAATCGACCGGAATGCGTGCAGTCGGTGCAGCTGGAGCGTTGGCGGCAGGATTTGCCATAGATCGCCTGGGGGTTCCAATCACTCTGATCTCATCAGGTATTGTATTTGGCATAGCCGGATTTTTGGCTATGATCGTGAATAGAGGGTTACAGGTTGAACTGACCGTGCGGACAAAATCTGTTGTGAGAGATGTTATCGATGGTCTCCAGTTAATGTCACGATTACCGTTAGTGCGCATGATATTAATCACGGCTGTTCTGGTTGAGATATTTGGGTTTTCCTACGGCGCCCTAATGCCCGCGGTTGCTAAAGAGGCACTTGGAGTAGATGTAAAGGGCCTTGGGATGCTGACAATGATGGCGGGCGTGGGATCGGTGGCTGGGTCTGTGTTCCTTATGGCCCTTGGAAATTTCGCCAAGAAAGGCCTTTTATTAATAGGTATTGCAGTGTTTTACGGTATTTTTATATCTACATTCTCTGCATCAGGTTCATATGCTGTTGCATTGATGTTAATCCTGGGAGTGGGTGCGTCGGCTGCAGCGTTTGATGTGATGCAATGGACGCTTCTGCAGCTAAATGTTCCTGACGATATGAGGGGACGCGCTGTAGGTGCATGGGTGTTTGCTATTGGGTTTGGCTGGGTAGGGCATCTGGGGCTTGGAGCCGTTGCCGAGATTGCTGGCGTGCAGTGGGCGCTTGCTCTGGCAGGCCTTTCGGTGATCCTGACGGCTATGATAGCTCTGGCCGCTTCAAAAGAATTACGGAAGGCTTGATTTATCGCACTGGTGACTTCTACTTTCCTAGTGCCTTATTCACGACATCTGATAACGCAGGATCTTGCTTCGCCAAATAGATAGCTGCCTCGAGCATCCCGCCTGGATTACCTGTGTCCGCATGGAACCCGATCAAAGTCACTGCGTGAATTGGTGAAATGCCAATAAGGGTGGCAATGGCGTCAGTGATCTGTATTTCATTGTTAGCTCCAGGCACTTCCATTGTTAGATGATCAAAGACTCTATTATCAAGAATGTAGCGTGCCACAATCGCCAAATTGCTGGGCGCATCTTCGATAGCAGGTTTTTCAACAAGAGTTTCTACAGTGTGGACGCCGTTGCTGATTGGTTTACCACCTATGATTCCTTTAGTCGGTATAACCTCGTTTTTAGCTTCGTTTACACCGATCACTGACCCGCCGTGTTTTTTGTAGACCTTAATCAACTGTTCTGTTGCAGACGGCCTGTTGATTATGACGTCATCGGGGAAAATCGTGACGAATGATTCACCGTCACAAAATTCCTGGGCTTGCAGAATTGCGTGGCCTGGTCCTTTTGGTTCATCCTGGAATATCGTTATTACGTTTGCCAGAGACGCTAGTTCTATTTGGGCAGCGAGCAGTTCGTCCTCACCCCTTTGCTTCAGCTGTGCCTCAAGTTTCGGTTGCCTTTGGAAGTAATCAGCCACGGGTTCCATGCCATGTGACATGACGATCGCGATATCAGTGATGCCGGCAGCTGCAGCCTCACGTACTGCATATTCAATTACCGGGACATTCAAAATTGGCAGTAACGGCTTAGGGACGGTTCGAGTCACCGGTAGAAACCGGATCCCCAGCCCGCCCACCGGGATAACGGCTTTTGTTATGGGAGGAATTTTTTGCATTTTAAGATTCTATCGGGAATATAGTGTCTTTATTAGTATTCGATGTCAGCGACTATCCGAAGACTGAGTAGTACGATGAAGACGGTCGTGCTAGGTGGGGCGTTAGCGGTGCCCTGTACTCGCAATCCGCTATAGCGAGGCTGAAATCCCCTGTTGAGGCAGTTCTTGTATGGCCGCTGGAGGCAGTAATTAGACGTTGACAGCTTGGTCCCGCGCGGCGAGGCCTTGTGAACTCCGTCAGGACCGGAAGGTAGCAGCGGTAAGCGATACACCTCGGGTGCCGCGGGAACGCCGGGCTGGAGTCGGTTCTGTCATCTAAGTCATATCCGTCTGTCGAAACTGGGGTGCACGGTCATATTTGTCAATTCAACACCAACTAAACTATAAACCAATCTCCGTCTGGGTAATCAGTACGGTTTGATCGACCTATGACTCCACCACCGCTGGGACAACATTTCCTCACCGATACCTCTGTAGTCAAAGCGATTGTAGAATCGGCTGATTTGCGATCCGGTGATACCGTTGTCGAGGTTGGCCCGGGTCGAGGCGCACTCACGAGCGATATTGTTAGCCAGTCCGGGAAAGTGTTGCTTATTGAATACGATGCCGAACTGGCAGAACGATTGGCGTTCAAATACGAAACCAACACCAACGTAAACGTAATTAACCTTGACGCTCGTCACTTTGGGTCAGACTCTCATACGTGGTTGTCAGATGGAAACTATAAGGTTGTGGGAAACCTTCCTTATTACGCTGCCAACCCCATCGTTAGGAACTTCCTGGAATCGACTCATAAGCCGACTTCCATGGTGATAATGGTTCAGCGAGAAGTTGCCAGAGATATGGCGGCCGAGCCGGGTCATATGAGCCTTCTCTCTTTGGCGGTCCAGATTTATGCATCTGCAAACAAGGTGATTGATGTACCCCCACAATGTTTTGACCCGCCACCGAAGGTACATTCATCAGTTTTAAAATTGACACCTTCTAGTGAGCCTAAATTGCGGTTCGAGTCACCTGATGATTTTTTTAAACTGGCCAGGGGTGGATTCAAGAGTCCACGAAAACAATTGCATAATTCTCTTGCAGATGGGCTTTTCATCCACCTCGATGATGCAAGGAGCCTAGTGTCCGAGACGGGGCTAGAGACGACAAGACGACCAGCTACTCTTTCTCTTGAGGATTGGCAGGTTCTATACGACGTTTGGGTGAAGAGCGGAANGCCTTCAAATATTCCCGGCTCNGTTCGNCGTNCTCAGAAACGAAAACTCNATGACTNACCCAGTTAGTGTTATTGAAAAAGCCTACGCCAAGGTTAATCTGACCCTGGAGATTCTTGGTAAACGTAGAGATGGATANCACGACCTCGCTTCTGTTATGCAGACAGTCAATCTGTTCGATACAGTCACCGTTTCTGAAGCTGATTCGATTATCGTTGATTGTGATGGTCTCGAGATCGATACTGAAATGAACCTGGCCACCAAAGCTGCAAGTGTGTTGAAAAACCGGACAGGTATCAGATCAGGTGCGAAAATCTTAATTAAGAAAAGGATTCCCGTATCAGCCGGATTGGGTGGCGGGTCATCTGATGCCGCAGCGACCTTAAGAGGATTGAATCAGATATGGAAACTTGGCCTTTCGGTCGATGAGTTGGCAGATATAGCTGCCTCGGTCGGTTCGGACGTGCCGTTCTTGCTCAGAGGAGGCACGGCTCTTGTAAGGGGTAGAGGCGAAGAAGTGAGGCAGATCGCCCCAGCCAAGATTTCCAGTTTTCTTATTGTTACGCCCAATGTTAAGTACCGGAACGCTCTGGCTAAAACAGCATACGCATTCTCCAGNGTTGATGAATCGATGTTTACGGTAGGTAACCTCACACACAAACTGGCTGCAAGGATTGCGTCTGGTGGTGATTGCCCATCAGAGTTTTTCTTCAATCAGTTCCAGACGATTGCCGAAGATATTTTCCCGGGATGGGCACTTACCAGGGATCGGATGGCAAGTATTGGCATNGAAGAAATCATATTGTGTGGTGCCGGACCCTCAATTTTCACGGTGCCTCCATCAAAGGAACTCGGTACAGCTTGGTACCTATTACTATCTAAAACCTACAAGGAGGAAGCGTTTCTCGTCGAGCCTGCCTCCCATGGTCTGGAGTTTTAAGTGGAAGAGCCGCTGCGTACGGTGATTGCTGGAATGATCGGCGGGGCGTTGATGGGAATGGTTTTCGTGACTCATATCTCTCTTCTATTGGTTCACCATCCTCCTTCAGTGCTAAAAGAACGAGCNGTTGTATCCAATGTTTCCAGATTGATTACAGTTANTGCGTTTGTAAC
Source organism: Chloroflexota bacterium (assembly GCA_002725925.1). Lineage (GTDB taxonomy): Bacteria > Chloroflexota > Dehalococcoidia > Lucifugimonadales > Lucifugimonadaceae > Lucifugimonas. The sequence continues at coordinate 6,210 of PBRL01000011.1, read as the reverse complement.
TTTTATAGGTTGGGATTTTCTAGCAATACTTATGTCGTTTGCCGCTCAGGTGAACATTGAAACCACTTCGTTGCGACTGTCTCTTGTCCCGAGTCCGGTCTATCTTCTCATTGTGACTTTCTTGGCCCTCTTTATATTGATACCTGCNCTTGTGATTTTACGAGATCGCAAAGTACACGTAGTTGCTGAGCTGCTTGTATTCATCGGTGTGTTCGGTTTTTTGATTCCAAATCTGGTTGTCGCTGTTCACCGCTTGTGATTTGCTCTTCTGCNNCAACTGAAAGATTACGCTTCGTACTAAACTTGGTAAAACGACAATATTTTCACTAATTTTCAAATGTTGAACCAACANAAATGGCTGGTTCTAAAAAGGTTTTCAGGAAAAATAGACAATGAGATTCCCCAATCGATTCGCCGGAAAAGTCGCTCTGTTAACCGGTTCTGCATCATCGNTGAAAGGTGAACTTATGGGATTTGGTGGGGCCACTGTATGGAGATTCCTCGAGGAAGGTGGACGCGGTGTCGTGATCACAGATGTTCAGGACGAGGTTGGCGAGAGCGCCGCCCTCCAGTTGCGAAACGAGGGCTACGACGCGATTTACCTTCATCTGGACGTGACTGACGAGGATGAATGGGATAGTGCTGTTTCGACTACGATGAAGCATTTTGGGCGTATCGACATCCTGGTCAACATAGCGGGNATTCTTGACCCGAAATCGATTCTGGATATTGAGCCNTCTATATGGAAAAAAACGATGGAAATAAGCACAGTGGGNNTATTTCTCGGTACGCGTGCNGTAGCAANACAGATGGAAAAATCTGGAGGNGGCTCAATAATCAACCTTGCTTCGATGGCAGCGAAACAGGGCTCTGGTTCTTATGGNTCTGCCTATTCTTTTTCACGTGGAGGNATGCATAACTTCACNCAATCTTCGGCTTTGCAACTTTCTGNTATGGGGATCCGGGTTAACACGATCATGCCNGGGTGGGTACATACCCCCTTCACCGATTACCTCTATNCCGATCCTGAGCAGAGCAAGTANCGTACCGACCGTGTGCCNNTGGGACGATGGGGCGAACCGGAAGATATCGCTGCGGGGATCCTTTTTNTAGCCTCAGATGATTCCTCTTACATGACTGGTGCTGAGCTTCTTATGGATGGCGGTGTGAGCGCTGGTTCCGTACGTCCAGCAAATCCCCGAGGCAATGGTTAGGGATCAAAAAAATCTATGGGAATAGTATTAATGAATGTGTGCTGGACCATCACCATGTGAATGTGGGATCTTCTTTTTAACTTGTGCGATCGCGTCGGAAAAAACGTTTCGTATATTTGCTTGTTGTTTTTCATTGGAGCGCGTCGCCAACGTGTCTAGCCAGTCCAATCCGCCCTGCATGGTTGTGATCAGGTATTCGCCGAGCGCAACATCAAACACATCGGTATGTCCGGCTTTAACATATACAGGAGAAGTGTGCGCAGCGAAATTTACGGGCCACACGTGCCAGGCTACGAGATCACTCACAGCGCGAGCTGCAACCCAACCACTTCCGGGAATGTTTAACTGTTCGTTGATGGCCAGCAGATTTTTACCGTCATCAGATGATGCTTCGGCAATTACCTGTCCGTTGAAAACTATTTGTAACTTGTTAATTGGCATTGCACATGAAGCTGATGCCATCACATGAACAGATCCACCCGATTCGGGGAGTTGAATTTCATCTCCAGGCTGTAATCCTTCGATATTAAGATCCATTAATGGACCGCTTGTCGTATAGGTTTTGCCGGATCGAACTGCGTCGCTCCATGAATCGTAGGATAAATCTCGCTCCCCTATGTAGGCATAAGTTCTTACCCCACCTACAGGCATGCCTGCCGACATTTTATCCGTGCCACCTACAGCTGGGACGCGGTATCCACAGTTCAACAGCCGGTACCATTCATGCACTGCAAAGGTGTCCATAGTTGGCACATGGAAATCCCGAATTTCCAGACCGTCGACTTTGCCTAAAACTACCTCGGCGATTACCTCTGAGTGAGGAAACGGGAAATGTGGAATGATCGCCAGACCGCCTTTGTCATGCGCCTCGTCAGCCCATTGACTCATTGATCGCACTGTCGGGTCCCCTATATACCCTTCAGTGGGGCCACTGGTTGACATGGGGAATATCGGAGAACCGGTAGCGCCCATCAGGCTTATGTGACCCATGAAATGCTGCCGGTTTTCGGAACCAACCCATACGATAGTTTCATCTGAAGAGGATCCTGAGAGTTCTCCCGTTAGATCACCAACATTGGTGTAGAGGTCCCCCCATTGTGCCGCTAAGAGGTTGATGATATTGATACCTTCGGCCCCTGCTTCCAGATGCGCCGTTTCTGGGGTCAAGAAGTGGGTATGTGTGTCAGCTGTGACCCATCCTGATTGACGCAGATTTGAGTTCCGAACGAGCGGTATTTCTAGGCTACGCTGTCCTGGCTTAATACTGATCTTCTGTCGTATAGGTTCAAATTCGAACCCTTTAGCAACTTCTACATACACATCTCCGACCGGCAGTTCCCCTTGAAATGTCCCATCCACGTAGGCGTACGGCGTGTCGCCAAGAAGCAAATCAGCTCCGTAGTCTTCGAACCAGTTGTCGTTTACTTCGTGAGTGTGACCGTATGGTGGGAAATATCGACCATCCTCTGACCGAAAATGAACACGTGCCGGTGTTGGTTTTCCAGAAGTGGAATCAATTATCTTGCTGTGAACCCAAACGCGTTGAGAAGTGAGTACCCTGGCTCGAACTTTTCCATCCTTGCTGGATGCTTGTCCTAGTTCAAGTAATTCACCCGTATCGATTGTTGAACCATCTATCGACAGTGTTGAGTTCCTAGAAGCAGCCAGGTCTATTGTGGTCGTATTGTTTGTAGTCTCTACAGATTCTCCCCAACCCTTCACTGGACTAACCAGCCATTCCTGCGGCTTGAAGGTCGGTATGTCCTGTTGTCGCGCGATTACCCCAAGGTCTATTTTTGTGTTGATTTCACTTGAAGACTTTCCGCTAGCGTCGATTTCGATCGTTTCCAGAGGTTCGTGGCGTAATGGGTGTTCATTTCCGTTAAACATGGTCATAGCCCCGATCGCGATCGCGGTGGCACCAGTTGGTTCTATGACGACGCTCGTAATTATTTTTGATGAATCGGGTACCTCAAGCGCATAAATAGTCCACGATCCAAGTGGATTCGATCGCGATTCTTTATCTTCCTTTGCGGGAGTTCTCCCGGATGATGGTGGTTCACCGACCATGACTCCTGTCTGCCATCGGCCCCATCCGTTCTCAGGATAGGGGCCTCGAAATGGAAGACTACTCAAACCATGATGCTGGCGAGAGTTGAAACCACTTTGCATACGAGTCTGTACCTGATTGATTTCAAATCGTCTCCGTATTCGCTGGCGATGTTGCGATCCGTCTTCAAAAGATAATGTGTAATCGGCTAGGTGTTCCCCAGGTGCTGTGACCACCGGGTTGAGGTAGTCGGATGATTGCCCAGCAACAGTGGTTGTGGCCTTCTCATCACAGAAATGTGCGAAAACCAGATGTGATCCGCTTTGATTTATCGGTATTTCGATACCGGTTCGATCAGAAAAAACGACGATGTTGTTTTTACTCACAGAAAAATCGAATGGAATTCCCCAAAATACCTGTGACCCGGTCGGCAACTCGGATGCTGATTGAGCTGTTTTTGATTGCCAATATTGAGAATCTGAAAGAGAAGCGTTACTAAATGAACTGAGTGGAATTGTTTTGAACTTCGGCATCAGGGTTAGTCCGTTCCAGTAAAACTTTTTATATAGCGCAAATGATGCTCCAGGTTTTTAAAGCAAACAAGCCCCGGAGGGATCCGTGGCTTGTAATGTCGCTTGGACCTGGTTCTAACCCAGAGCTTCGATTTGGGATTTGACCTCATCGAATGGTGGTAGATCGCTCGGTACGTTGCACAACCATTTCCAGATGATGTTACCGTCGGTACCGATAACGAAGACCGAACGCTGCGCAGCCGTGAAACCGTCCATACCTGCGAAATCTGGCCATGCCACCCCGTAATCTTCGATTGTCGATTTCTTGTAATCACTGAGTACCGGGAAATTCAGCCCATGCTTATTCTTGAATTCAGCGTTGCCAAAGCGTGCGTCAGTTGATATCGCTACCGCAGAAGCGTTTAGCGAGGAATAATCAGATAAGGCGTCTCGGAATGTACACATTTCGTCATCGCATACCCCGCTGAACACAGCAGGAAAAAATGCAAGAACAACCTTCTTTCCTTTGAGACTGTTGAGACTAAACTCATTGCCGTCTGTGTCAAATAATGTGAAATCAGGTGCCGCAGTACCTGCTTCAGCAGACATAGTTATCTCCTAAGCGTTTTGTAGTGGAACATGTTGATCGCGGAAAGATTATGTCATCCGTTTGGTTAGAAGGACATCGCAATCTTGATTACTTCATCCTGTCGTAGTCTGTACATCTCAAAAGCTTCCTGCGCATCCTCGAACTTCATTTCATGAGTTTTAAGGACTCCCGGATCAATCCATCCACGCTCTTTGAGCGCAACGATGTCTCGGATTTCCTGAACAGGTTCTTCAGTGGCTGCTATAACGGTCGCGTTTAGTTGTATGTTTTTAGCCATCCATTTTCGATGATCAAATGTGACTAGCGTGGGATCTACGAGACTGAAGGATACAATTTGTCCCTGTTCTTTTACGAGGTCTATAGCAGTGCCGAGACCTGCAGGATTGCCGCTGGCGTCCACCACTACGTCGAACATCTGCCCATTTGTTATCTCTTCTGCTGCCTGAAGGACATCTTCATTCGAGGCGTTGATTGTATGTGTGGCGCCCAGGTCTGATGATGTTCTACAGCGGTATTCTTCCAGGTCTATTCCAACTACCTGTTCAGCGCCCTGTTTTTCAGCAATCATTGTGAACGTCAGACCAATTCCTCCCTGTCCTAAGACTGCAATTTTTCTTCCCATTGGGTTACCCCATTGGCGCGCGGAAAACAGCGCAGTTCCAGAATGCTGGCACATTACCCATTCGGAGAGTTCTCCCCAATCCGGTAACTTGATCAATCTGTCGGCCGTCTGGACGATCTGTTCTTGCATCCCAGCTACATCCCGCGGAATGGCGATTACGCGTTGTCCCGCCTTGTAGTCAGGGTCTCGGCTATCAACGACAACACCTGCACATTCGTGCATTGGTGCTCCGGGGAGAAAAGGATAATCTTCCTCTGGAAGTGCAGCATCATATTCTAGGTATATATCACTTCCGCAAATCGATAATGACTCGAGTTTTATCTGTACTTCGCCAGTTTTCAACGGGGATGGCTCAGGCACCTCCAGAAACTCTATTTTTCGTCGTGCTACTACTCTGGCTGCTTTCAATGGATTCCTCTCGAGTTATGAATTTTCATCACTGGCTGCGGTATACGATTAACTTCACTTAAGTGGCGAGCGCAATTCTAACGTGATAACAGCGTATACTCGCCCGTCTTCGGGCTCTGAACAAAGAAAAAGCGCAAAGGTGCTAACAAAACGTGAACGTCAACAATATCGAAACTGTCCGTGTCGGTGATCCCTCAGACGCTATTTGGGTGAGGGTCCACACTGATACCGGACTCATTGGATTAGGTGAAACCTGGTACGCGTCGAAAACGGTAGAGTCCGCTGTTCATGATCATTTCGCTCCTTTGCTGGTCGGACGTGATCCATTCGCTATAGAGAGACACTGGCTGAACATGTTCCGACTTTCAGATCATGCGGGTTACGGTGGTGCTGAACTCAGGGCGATATCGGCTATAGATATGGCTTTATGGGACATAAAAGGGCAGGCGGCAGGTGTTCCGGTATATGAATTACTCGGAGGGGCGGTCAGAAAAAAGATTCGTGTTTACGCTACCGGAGGTCCATTCCAAGGCTGTGGAGAATTGGCCAAAGAGTTAATTGAAGATGGTATTGTTGCGATGAAAATAGGACCGACTATTCCAGTAGCCACTCCTTCTGAGGGACAGTACCTGGCACCAGTCGAACTTGATCACGTTCTTAAGCCGTTTCGTGATATTCGAGATGCTGTCGGTGGCGATATAAAAATTGCTAACGACGGGCACGGAAAGTGGTCGTTGCCAGTTGCTATTCAGATCGCTAAAGAGATGGAAAAGCTCGACATCATGTGGCAAGAA
>PBRL01000010.1 GCA_002725925.1 Chloroflexota bacterium | reverse complement strand
GCGATAAGGTCTGGCTAGATAAATTTAGTATTGGTTTTATTCATATCCTTCACTTATATAAGAAATTCCTAGAACGAAAATCAGAAAACATATGAAAATTGAAAAAATTCGTATCCGCCATGTATTTGGAACAATAGAGACAGATGGTCTTTTTTGGGAAGAGCGACTGGTAATGCCGCTTGATGTGTACCCAGAGTTTCGCGATAGCGACAATCGAGTTAAATGGAGTGATCAGACCGCCGATGATCACATGCCTCATGACGCATATTTTGTTCAAATCGAAACGGACGAAGGGGTTGTTGGAATTGGTGGACCGATGGATATGTCGGTTGCATTTATTGTTCAAAACGAGCTTGCTCACTATTTAATAGGTCGCGATCCTTTAGCTACGGAATTTATTTGGGATATTTTGCACCGTGCAATGGTTCATGGCCGTCAAGGCAACACGATGATCGCGATCAGTGCGATAGACAACGCACTCTGGGACCTTAAAGGGCGTTATCTGGGAATGCCTGTTTATTCGATCATTGGTGGCCCGACCCGTTTAGAAATNCCTGCATATGCTTCTATGCTTGGNTTTAGTGTTCTTGATATTGGNTTGGTCAAGGAACGTGCAAAGCAATATCAAGAANTTGGATATACAGCTCAAAAATGGTTTTTCCGACATGGACCAATGTCCGGTTCTCAAGGCTTAAAGAAAAATGTTGAGATGGTTGAGGCATTGCGTAACACCCTGGGCGATGATGATGACATCATGCTTGATTGCTGGCAGTCTATGGATGTGAACTATGTCATTAGATTAGCTGAAGAGATTGAAGAGTTTAATCCTCGCTGGCTCGAAGAGTGTGCAATGCCCGATCGCATCGATTCTTACAGAAAAATTCGCGAATCTACAAATATTCCCTTGTCTGGCGCCGAGCATCACTACACACGTTGGGGCATGAAGGAATTTATAGATGCAGAAGCTTTAGATATCCTGCAACCCGATATTTATTGGGCGGGAGGGTTGTCTGAAGTGTTGAAAATAGCCGCGGTTGCCACAACCGCTGATCTCATTACCATTCCACATGGTCACTCAACCAATGCTGGCATTCATTTTTCTGTAAGTCAGTCTCCTATTCACACTCCGTATCAAGAGTATTTGATCAAGTGGAATACAGTTCATCAGCATTTCCTGAAAGATCCGGTTAAACCTGAAAAAGGTTTCATCAATGCGCCTTTAACGGTTGGAATGGCTATGGATCTTGATTCTGACAAAATCGAACGAGAAGAGGAACCACGCTTCGGGACATGACTGAGATATTGCAATGAATTAGCACATTCATTGATTGCGATTTGATTAACTAGTTTTTGNTCAGTAGTTGTTCCGCGTACTTAAGTTCCATTTCGGTGAGCTTATTCACCCTGCGCTTGAAGTTGGGATCATCTGAAAACTTTGCATTTACGAAAGCGTCTAACACTTCTTTCGCCACCGACAGGCCTATGATCCACGCACCGATACATATCAAGTTGACATCATCATGCTCAACGCCCTGATGCGCACAGTAAGTGTCATGGGTTACAGCTGCTCTGATTCCCGGGACTTTATTCCCTGCAATAGCGGCTCCAACTCCTGTTCCGCAAACAAGTATTCCGCGTTTTACTTTTTTGGAAAGTATTGCTGAAGTTACTTGCTGAGCGATATCGGGAAAATCTACGGGATCTTCAGAATATGTGCCGTAATCTGTAACTTGGTGACCTTTCGATTGCAAATACTCAATAACAGGGCCTTTCATTGAGAATCCTGCATGGTCACCTCCTACACCTAATCGCATTTTGTCATCTCCCGTGTATGTTTTGGATCAAAAGATAATTAATTGATATTGCCAAAAAGTCCTGTCGGATCCGTCCATTTATCAGGAACCCTTAGCGATAACACGGTCGCATCGCACGTCAACACACCCTGGGACGAGAACAGGTCAACACAGACAAGTGACTTATTGTTTGCTTTCTCTGTCAATCGTGCCCGGGCTGTTACGGGACCATCAATTGGTGTTGGCTTACGATAGTTCACCGTCAATGACGCTGTGGCGTACCAAATTTTTTTACCGTCACCGATATCCCTTCCTTCTGTCTTGTATGCCTCAGCAATCGAGGTGCAGACACTATGACAATCTATAACGGCAGCAATGGTTCCACCGTTCATGACGTCCGGAGGCATAGCGGTATGATGTGGTTCTGGCTGGAAAGTGCATACAGCTTCATCCCCATCCCAGTATGATTTAATGCGTAGCCCTTTATCATTCCATGCTCCGCAACCGTAGCAGTGATTGTCGTGAAGTCCGTCTTGAAAATACGTGCGCTTAAGTTCACTTTGGCTCATACTGCTCCTCGAATATCATTTATTGACTCTTAGGTATTTAATCACATCACACGATAAGATTTTCCGACCATGGTGCAAGCGATTTGAATGAGGTTGGTGGCATGGTTTATTTTCGTTCGCGTACATAACATTCAATGAGCATGGTAAAACCTCAATCAAAACAGATGTCACTTTTATTGGTGACGGTTGCTACGTTCTTATCGCTTTCTGTTTGGTTTTCTACAAATGCTGTAGCAACTGCACTGGAAACCGATAAATCGATTGGTGAATCCTCGATGGCTGTTCTCACTATTGCAGTTCAAATTGGGTTTGTGTTTGGGACACTGTTTATATCTTTTACCAATCTGTCCGATCTTATAAACGCGCGAACTCTTTTTACGGTTTCGTCAATACTTGCAGCTGTAACAAATTTGCTCGTGATTCCTTTGGATTCAACCGATGCTTTGATAGTTACACGATTTGCTACAGGGGCATTTTTAGGCGGTGTTTATCCAATGGGTATGAAAGTTCTATCTGGTTGGTATGTTTCAGGTCGAGGATTTGCAATTGGAACACTGGTTGGTGCCGTTACGCTAGGTTCTGGAACTCCCCATATTTTGATGTCGGTATTCAGTGAAAACTGGCAAATGGTAATTCTTGTAAGTTCCATATTGGCTATCACGGGAGGAGTGATACTCAAGGTATTTGTTGGCGATGGCCCACATGATGTTGTAGGTGCAAAATTCAATCCTCGATATCTTATTTCGGCATTATCTGAGCGTGGGCCTCGTTTGGCATTGATTGGATATCTTGGTCATCAGTGGGAGCTTTACGCTATGTGGGCTTGGATTGGAAGTTTTATGTTCTATGTATTGGAGGAGAGGTCTCTTTTTGGTGATGGGATTCAGCTTGCCAGTGTAATCACATTTCTTGTTTTTGCTGTAGGTGCGGTAGCGAGTTCTCTTGCTGGTGCTTGGTCTGAAAAAATAGGTAGAACTGCTGTTGCGACCATTGCAATGGTTATCAGTGGTTGTGTTGCACTATTTGTTGGGTTTATACCTGTTGAATGGAGTGTATTGATCGTTATTTTTGTGTTGATTTGGGGCGCATCGGTTATTGCAGACTCTGCTCAATTTTCAACCGCGATAACGGAGCTTAGTGATCCTGTTTATCGTGGGACAATGCTTACATTTCAAACGGGTGTCGGATTTGCCCTTACTGCCATATCAATTTGGCTTTTGCCGGTTGTTAAAGACCTGTCGGGGTGGGGTTGGGCTTTTGCAATTCTTGCATTAGGACCAGTAGTAGGAATTACCGCTATGCTCCGTTTACGTTCACTTCCTGAATCAAGAAATCTTGCTGGTGGAAAGCGTTAACAATTTCTTTCTTGTTCGNTGTTTAACCGTGAGTTATAGGTTTCAGCTTGACGCTATTGCAGTGCGGCGCCTGCGCCGGAATCTACGTGAGCGTTTTCGCGACTTACTTGCACCATTCAATGAATTGGCAGGTCTTTCTGGTAAAGAGAAAAAATCGTCTTGGGTTTGTTTCTTGGACGATTTGAATTTTCGAGGTTTTGTAGTTCCTGGGGCTTTTGAATTGGGCGCGATGCCTTGTATTTTGGCCAGGTATTGTCCTGTATACGAGGTTTTTACAGATGACACGTATTCAGGCGTCCCTTCGGCAACAAGATTTCCGCCCTGCTCACCAGCTTCAGGGCCCAAATCAATAATCCAATCAGCATTTTTGATCAGATCTAAATGATGTTCAATTAAAATTACTGAATTTCCAGCATCTGTTAAACGGTGAAGGACCAACATCAGCTTGGCGGCATCATCAAAGGAAAGTCCAGTAGTTGGCTCATCTAGAATATAGACAGTTTTTCCGGTTGAGCGTTTCGATAGCTCAGATGCCAGCTTGATNCGNTGTGCTTCACCGCCTGACAAAGTTGTAGCTGGCTGACCAAGATGAACATATCCAAGACCTACGTCCGTGAGTGTTTTCATTCGATTGGCTATTGCGGGTATGTTTTCGAATAATTTACTGGCCTCTGAAACAGTCATATCGAGTACTTCCGCGATGGATTTCCCTTTGAATTTTATTTCAAGAGCCTCGCGGTTATAGCGGGCACCAAGGCATATCTCGCAGGGTACGGTNACGTCTGGNAGGAACTGCATTTCAATTTGAACGTAACCGGCACCGCTGCATGCNTCGCAACGACCACCTTTTACATTGAATGAAAANCGACCCGCCTTATAGCCNCGAGCTTTAGCTTCTGGCATTGAAGCAAAAATATCTCGTATGTTCGTGAAAACACCTGTGTATGTNGCAGGGTTGGACCGTGGCGTTCTGCCAATTGCCGATTGATCAATATTTATGACTTTATCGATGTTTTCGAGACCTGTTATCTCTTGGTGATCCCCAGGACGATCCTTTGACCGGTAGAAATATTGGGAAAGCTTTTTCGAGAGTATTTCGTTAATCAAAGTGCTTTTGCCTGAACCTGAAACTCCTGTCACGCAAGTCAGAATNCCTAGCGGGATAGCNATNGAAACATTTTTCANGTTATTTGCTTTTGCGCCAAGGATCCTGATTTCATTTCCNTTTCCCTGGCGGCGTTNTTTAGGGACTGGAATTGATTTTCTTCCACTTANATACGCGCCGGTGAGGGANTCTTTGTTTTTAAGTACTGCTTCAATTGAACCTTCGACTACCACATTNCCACCGAGCTCTCCGGCAAGTGGCCCCAGATCTACAATGTGGTCAGCGGCCCGCATAACCGCTTCGTCATGCTCAACTATTAGTACGGTGTTTCCAACATCTCGCAAGTTCTTAAGAGTTCCGATAAGTCGGTCATTGTCTGATGGATGCAGTCCAACAGATGGCTCGTCNCATACATATAACACCCCCATTAAACCTGAGCCAATTTGAGTCGCAAGTCTAATACGTTGTCCTTCTCCGCCCGAAAGCGTCGACGCGGCTCTGTCTAGTGTCAAGTAACCTAANCCTACCNTTGAGAGGAAGCCTAANCTTGCTTCAACTTCTTTCAATATTTGGGTTGCAATAGCTTGTTCGCGGTTGTTCAGAGGATTTTCCACTTGACGGTTTTCATTGCCAGGCCAGATACCAATTCGACAAGCCTCAACCCATCTCAGGGCGTTTTCTACAGATAGGCCGGTGACTTCTATGACATTCATTCCAAGGACAGTAACGGCCAATACTTCTGGCTTCAAGCGGGCACCATCACAGGCCACACATGGTTGCTGGGTCATGTATCTGGCCATGTCTTCTCGCACGCTGTCAGATTCCGTGTCTACATATCGACGTTCCATGTTTGGTATGACACCGTCAAAAGCCGTTTGCCATCCATAGACACGCCCTTTTTGAGTTTGGTGTGAAATTTCTAGTTTCTTTCCACCTGTGCCATACAAAATCACGCCTAANTGAGATTGATCTATGTCACGAATGGGTATGTCCATTGAAAACCCAAAGTGTTTAGAAAGTGATTGCAAGGTTGAGTTATACCAAGGGGAGTTAGAGCCAGATCTGGCCCATGGAGTAATTGCTCCATCATTTAGACTCAAGGACTTGTCCTGAATTACAAGGTGTGGGTCAACTTCCAGTTTGTATCCGAGACCTGTGCAGGTTGAACAAGCGCCAAATGGTGTGTTGAAAGAGAAATTACGTGGCTCAAGTTCTGATATCGATATATCGCAATGAACACAGGCGAAGTGCTCGGAATAAACAACATCTATGTCTTTATCACCGTTTCGACCGAGTTTAGAGGCAATAAGATTGCCCCCAGTAAGGCGTAAAGCTGCTTCAACAGATTCGGTTAGTCGGCCTGGATCAGTGTCGTCACGAACGATTATTCGATCCACTAAAACATCAATGTCGTGCCATTTGGTTTTTGCTAACTTGAATTCTTCTGAAAGATCATGGGTTTCTCCATCGATCCGTACGCGTACGAAACCATCTCTTCGAGCTGCCTCAAGCACTTGGACATGCTCACCCTTCATGTGTGTGATCATAGGTGCTAGTACCTGTAATCGAGTTTCATTCTCCATCGAAAGTATTGAGTCGACGATCTGTTGAATTGTTTGGCGTTGAACTGCGCGTCCACAATTATGGCAATGTGGCCTTCCGGCCCGAGCAAACAACAAACGCAGGTAGTCGTAAATTTCTGTGACGGTTCCGACTGTGGATCGCGGGTTTTTGGAAACACCTTTTTGATCTATAGATATTGACGGACTCAATCCTTCGATATGATCTACGTCGGGTTTTTCCATTCGACCTAAGAATTGACGCGCGTACGCAGATAGGGACTCGACATACCGCCTTTGGCCTTCGGCAAATATCGTGTCAAATGCAAGACTACTTTTACCTGACCCTGAAACACCTGTAATTACTGTGAGCGTATCTCTTGGTATACGGAGGTTGAAATTTTTTAGGTTGTGTTCGCGTGCGCCGCGAATGACGATATCTGCGTCAGGCATATTTCAGATTGTCGAACTGTGTTTGTCTAAAGAGGTGTCGTGAATAGCGAGGAACGCTTTTCATTGCCAATTCAACCGAGTGTAACAACCTCTGGCGAATTCTTAGGTTTTTACGGCACTAATCTGAGTCTGAACTCTTAATTTGTTTAATTACGTGGCCACTATCATGGTGAGTCCGAACCTCGTCCATGAAAGGCTCGGATCTTAACCTTCGATCAAGAACATGATGAATTTGCTCTCGCAATATCCTTGAAAGTTGTCGAATATCACTTTCCTCAGCCTTCAGCTTCCCTGCTTGCGGCATATCGGTTTTAGACAGGAAACGTAATAACTTTATTGTGTTTAAGCTAGCCGGGAGCAGTGCGGTTTCCCCAGTCGGTCGAGAATCATTGTGAATAAGCCCGCCTCGACCCGGTGAATACAGGTGATTATTTGGCTCTAGCTCGACTCCAGTTTCGACGCATTGAGAAAGCTCAGGAGCGAAACCATTGAGTTGTAACAATCTCATTTCAAAGAAGCGGACTATCATTTCCTGGTTTGTAGTTGTTTCTAGTGATTCCAATACATTTATCAGTAATTGGAACAATGGTCTGTTTGCGCCGTTCTCAACGGAAAAACGTTCTGATAATTCCGAAACGTACGCAGCGTGTGAAAATCGTTGCAGATTGTCACGCAGGCCTCGAAAGCCATTTACTGTTGAAACTTGACTCAAACCATGCAGAGTGCGGGTTTCACGGACAGAAACAATTACGTGTCTGAAAAGATCTAAATGCCCTCCGAGTTTTGAGCCAGGTTTTCGGGCAGATTTTGCAACCCCGCGGATTAATCCATGAACAGGTGCGACGAGCGTCACGATTCGATCCGCTTCACCAAGATTGCTTATTCGCAGTACAACGGCATCGGTTGTGTATGTGAATGGGCGCTTGGGTGTCATGTCATTGCATCATCGTGACGTCTTATATTCGTTTCGATGGTTAGTCATCATTGATTTCATTGTGGGTAATATATTTGCCCCTACACGGTTAGAGGTATTTCCTTTCCGTGTAACGTCTGGCATATAGATCGGGTCAACCACGGTTAGCGTGTACTGGGATAAGATTTCGTACTGCATCTTACTAATTACGATACCGTGTATCAAAGCTACCTCTCCGCAAATCAATCATGCGAATTGTCAGGGCTTTGAGGGATCTCCGTTCGACTTTCTAGAGCATGGGCAAGTGTTGAATCATCGGCATATTCGATGTCTGAACCGCTTGGAAGCCCGCGGGCAAGCCGAGTGATAGTTATCCCCGACGGACCGATTAATTTTTGTATGTACATAGCGGTTGCGTCTCCCTCAAGATTAGGGCTAGTTGCAATGATTATCTCCTGAACGGTTCCATCTTGCAGCCTTGAGATTAATTCTCGCAATTTTAAATCTTTTGGCCCAATGCCATTGACAGGCGAAATTATGCCATGAAGCACGTGGTACTGGCCAAAGTAGACTTTTGATCTTTCAATAGCGATGACATCGAGTGGTTCTTCAACCACGCAAATACGAGTTTGATCTCGTTGTAGATCACCACATATTGCACATTCCTCACCCTCAGCGATGTTGGCACATATATTGCATAGGATGATTCTCTCTTTGACGCCGAGAATTGCGGCAGCAAACTCATTGGCTTCTTCTTCAGGCATTCGAATGAGGTGATAAGTTAATCGTTGCGCGCTTTTGGGACCAATTCCTGGCAAACGGTGAAAAGCTTCGATTAGTCGGGCAACTGGAGGTGCAGCCGATCGTGCAATATCGGAAGAAGCCATAATTACGTCCGGTTCTAATTACATNAGGCCTGGAATGTTCATTCCGCCTGTGATTGCAGCCATCTTCTCCGAAGCTAATTTTTGNGCCGTATCCATGGCCTCATTGATGGCTGCAAGGATCAGGTCTTCAAGCATCTCTACGTCTTCAGGATCGACGACTTCTCGGTNGATAGTGATTGATTCGACCTTTGATCCACCGATTACACAAACTTTTACCACCCCGCCACCCGAGGATGCTTCCGTTNGTGCCAGNGAAANCTCTTCTTGTACAGCGGCAAGCCGAGCNTGCATTTGCTGAGCTTGNTTGAGCATATTGCGATTCATCATTNAAAGGTGATCCTAGATACCTTGGTCGATTGTTCAGAGTTTCGAATAAAACTGAACTCGATAATCATACGTCGTTACCAGTAAGCNTGAAATCTTCAATTGTTAATAAAATCCAAACCCATGCACAAAGATTAGTCTTTTTGTAACGCGTGAACCCACTATTGGATTTTATTTTGCTCCTTATCTTCAACGACAACAGTTGCACCTATTGCCATTGCAGCCCGGACCATTGCACTTTCTTGTTCTGCCGAAACTGGCAGATCGTTCCCTGACTGTGTGGTGGATTTAGTATTTGAATTATTGGTTTCGTCTGTCTCGCGGGGTGAAATAATTTCTAATTCAAGTTCTGTGCCATAAGTATCGGTGATAGCAGCTTTCAATTCATCTCTGGAACGTTGATCCTGCATTTCTTCCATAAAGTTATTTTTTAAGGCGTTGCTTTTAAAACGAAGTGAAATCTTCCCCGCATCAGGTTCTGGGACCTGCGTGTTTCGCAATAATGGGCCTACGACAAACCGACGGTTCTTAGTCCGTCTCATTGCTCTAACGACTTTGTCCCACTTCTCTTCGGCTGGGGTTCGGTCGCGTGGAGGGTTAGATTTTTCAAATTGTGAGTTTTGCACAGTAGATTCAACAGAAACCTGAGATTGAGTCTCAACTGTTTGTGAATGATTTGCAGCAGGCTCAGTTTTCATTCTTGAATGAACGGTATTAGCCGCAGGATTTGTAGTTGCTTGTAGTACTGCTAGTTCTAATGGTAAAGGGGATGATGAACTGACTTTCATGTCAGGGTTTCCCAGTGAAGTGAGGATATGCAAGATCTGATTTAGCTTTGCTGACCGGGCCGCCGTAGACATTGTTGTAGAGAATTCCGAACCCTTACTAATTGAATCTTCCACTCCGGCTTTCATTAACAGTGCGACGCGCAGTGCATCTACTGTGCCTGAATGTAACGCCCTGAGATCTGAGCCTCGTTGGGCTTCGCGGTTTATGACTGTTAAAGCTTGAGCGGCATCTTTGGCAAGAAGTGCTGACGCAAGTTCAGTACTTCTTGCTATATCTCCGAGCCCTAGAAGCTCACGCGCTTGTGATTCGGTTATTTCAGAGGGTTCTGCATTCTCGCCAGTTTGACCGTATGAAATGAATAACTGCTCAAGAAGATTTTCTGCGTCACGTAAGCTACCCCAAGCGGACCGTGCAATCATTTCTAGTACGGCAGGTTCAGTCTCGATCTCTTCAGCGTCGCAAACTTCGATCAGTCTATTGATGACGTCTTCGTTAGATAACCGTTTAAAGTCGAAGCGTTGGCATCTGCTTATAACGGTGGCTGGGAGCCTGTGAGCATCCGTGGTGGCTAGGATCATCACAATATTTGGCGGTGGCTCTTCAAGTGTTTTCAGAAGTGCGTTGAACGCGAATTCCGTTAACATGTGTACTTCATCAATGATGTAAACCTTGCATCCGCCAGATGTAGCCTGGAATTTGGTGTTTTCACTAATTTGCCGGATATCGTCGATTCCTCGATGTGAAGCCGCATCGATTTCGATGAGATCTAGGAAACTACCGTTATCGATGGCTTGTGAAACATCTGAGTCGGCAATTGGTTCTCCGTCGGGTGTAGTCTCGGCGTTTAGTGCCTTTGCGAGTATACGTGCGGTTGAGGTTTTTCCTACGCCGCGTGGTCCGTTGAACAGATATGCGTGCGCAACGCGATCTGAGACCACAGCACGTTTGAGGGTTTTGGTGATGTGTTCTTGACCTGCAACCTTGTCGAAACGGGTAGGTCGCCATTTTCTATAAAAAACTTGATTATTAGTCACTGGAAAAAGGTAAGTTTCGGAGAATCTAAGACCATTAATTAAAAACCTTGGACAAAATTACTTCAGTTTTACCAAACATAACAGTCTCTTCTTCAAGACTGGCATGATCGTAACCTAATAGATGCAACACCCCGTGAATTGTCAGCATCGCCAACTCATTATCGGTGGTATTCCCATTTTCTGCTGCTTGACGAGCTACTTGTGGCAGGCAGAGGGCAATATCACCGAGCCGTTGTTTATTGACT
>PBRL01000009.1 GCA_002725925.1 Chloroflexota bacterium | reverse complement strand
GTAAACGTGTAGGTCCCAGTATTATGCTGATGTGCGATGTTCACATGCGGCAGTCTGTTACAAGTGCCATTAAGCTTGGAAGAGATCTTGAGAAACTTGAGTTCACTTGGCTAGAGTCACCGTTGGTCCCGGATGATATACCTGGGGCCGTCGCTCTTTGTGACGCACTTGATATGGCTGTCGCAATTGGGGAATGGAGTCGTACCCGATATGAAATGCGTGAGGCCTTCGAAAGGCGCGCGTACGACGTAGTAATGCATGACATAGCTCGTACAGGTATCACGGAAGGTCATCGGATCGGAACTGTTGCCGATATGTATAACATTCCAGTAGCTCCTCATGTAGGTGGCGGAGGAATACTGTCTGTTGCGGCTACTGTTGAGTATTCAGCATCTTGCTCAAATTTTATGATCATGGAGTATTCACACCATGCCAACGAGTTCAAGAATGCGATTACATCAATNAACTATGGTGCTACNAACGGTTATTTTGAAGTGACTGANAAGCCNGGANTGGGCATAGAGATNGATCAGTCNNTNGTTGANAAATACCTAGTTTCGTAAATAGCTAGGACAGAGATGAGCGGTGCAGTGACTGAANANCAGCCTCCATATGTGCTTACCGTTGATATTGGTACTTCTTCGGTGAAGGCCGGGTTGTTTGACGCGCAGGCTCGAGGTTTACCTGACTGTGCTGAATCTATTCCACACAGTCAGGTAATTGCGAATGACGGGACTTCTGAGGAGGACGCAGATCAGATTCGATTGGCAGTTGAGCGGGCGGTAGANTCGGTTCTTTTNAAAGCTGGCGAACGGTCTTTCGATATTGCCGGAGTTGGGTTCGATTGCATGGCGAGCACTGTTCTAGGATTGGATTCTTTAGGTGATCCTCTGACGCCAGTTTTTACATATGCGGATACACGATCTGCTATTGACGTTGAACAACTTCGAAAAGAATTGGATGTTCCTACCACTTACGATAAGACAGGNGTCATGCAACACACCTCGTACTTGCCGGGACGTATACGCTGGCTACGGCGTACCCAGCCAAAAGTCGCAGATCGAATAAGNAAGTANGTTGATGTTTCGACGTATTTATTTTCCAAGTGGTTTGCGCGGCAGGACGTTAAAGCNAGTTACTGTGTTTCGTCATGGAGTGGGTTATTTAACCGCTATGAATTGGATTGGGACCATAGNTTGATTGGCAGNCTTGGAATTAATGTTGAAAATCTTCCTNAATTAGCGCCTTGGCGGGATGCTGAACATGGCCTTGCGTCAGTCTATGCCGAAAGATGGCCTGCGCTCAAAGATTTGCCATTCTTTCTTGCGGTTGGGGATGGGGCTGCGGTTAATGTGGGTACAGGGTGTATCGATGAGTCCAAAGTAGCGCTGACTGTAGGGACTACAGGTGCTATGCGGATACTTACTAAAGGCCCNTCACCCGATGTGCCANNAGGGCTATGGGCATATCGAGTAGGAGAGGACCGAACNCTTCTCGGGGGCTCATTTTCTGAAGGAGGGAATGTGGTGCAGTGGGCTATTGATAATTTGCGTCTTCCACCTGTGGAGAGACTAGATGCTGAATTACAAAAATTGCCACCTGCTCGGCACGATATAAATGTCCTTCCATTTATAGCTGGNGAACGTTCAACCGGTTGGTCTACTGTAGCGAACGGTGTGTTGGAAGGCGTTAGAGTNTCAACGACCCCGTTGGAAATATTNCAGGCTATGNTGGAGTCTGTNGCTTATCGATTTGCGTTGGTCGCGAANTTGCTGCTTCCGGGCGATCAATCTGGTTATCAGTTGATTGCTAGTGGCGGGGCTATCCAAAGTTCTCCGTGGTGGCTGCAAACAATGTCTGATGTTCTAGGCGTNCCTGTTGGAGTCTCCGCTGAACAACAGGATACNAGTCGGGGGACGGCNATACTTGCGTTACATGCTCTGGGAATTTGGGACGCACTCGACACCTTCCCAGCTAAAATTGCTGAAACTTATCAGCCTAGGCCTGACCATGTAAATGCGTACACAAAGGCACGCGAACGCCAGTCAGCGTTATATCACCGGTTACTTGGGTGATTCATTCAGCCGAACGACNTGGCTCATCAGAATGACGTTCCACTCTCTCTGAGATAATCGACCCCATCTGCTGCCTCACTTCAAAGATCAATTCATCAGGTGGAGCGATATCCTCCGGTGCCATTTCTGCTTCGTGTACCCACTCCCAGAGATCTTCTAAGGTTTCGCGTAACTCTTTTGCAGTCATTAACTGTGTGTTGATTAATGGATAATGAGGCGGCNCAGGATATTCGTTATGAGTCATGTTAACGGTCCGATTTTTTGACAGCGTGTCCGCCAAAGCCATTCCTCATCGCAGCCAGCATCTTCCCTCCTAGCGGGTCATCCTGCCTTGACCTGAANCTCATNTGTAGNGCTGCTGAAATNACTGGTGCTGGTACGGCGAGCTCCACTGAGGTTTCCACGGCCCACCGTCCTTCTCCGGAATCATCTACGTATGAACTTAGTGACTCTAAACTTGGGTCTTTTCCTAACTCTNTGGNTGTGAGATCCAGCAGCCATGAGCGGATTACGCTCNCACGNGTCCAGTTTTCGGCNATGGCAGCGATATCAAGATTGAATTCTGTTTTTGCNGTTAANAGTTCAAAGCCNTCGGCATATGCTTGCATTAATCCATATTCGATACCGTTGTGNATCATTTTGACGTAGTGNCCAGATCCACTTGGGCCNACGTACAGATTACCNTNCGAATNATCGGGNGCNAGTGTCTGGAAAATGGGNCGGTTACGNTCNTACGCTTGNCGATTCCCNCCNATNGTNANACAGTANCCGTTACTCAATCCCCATANACCTCCACTGGTACCGGAATCGAGAAAATCGATACCGTANTTTGACGNGCATNTTCNGCNCGNNGAATTGATTGTTTGTAGTTAGAGTTCCCTCCATCAATCAGTGTGTCGCCGGGGTCTAGAATTTCGATAAGATCGGTTAAAGTGTTCTCTGTAATGTCACCGGCGGGAACCATTACCCAGACAGTTCTTGGGGGATTTAGTTGACTGACAACATCTGAAAGTGATTGTGCGGCTGACGCTCCCTTTTCGGTTAAAGCCGCGACCGCTAAATCGTCTGAATCATATGCGACTATTTGATGGCCGCCAATGATCAGCCGCTCAGCCATGTTTCCACCCATCCGCCCCAGTCCAATCATTCCAAGTTTCATTTAGAATCTCCGGGCATTGATGTCCGATCTAACAGGCCGATATTCGGAAAATACCACCGAATCTCTACATTCAGTTACGATCGAGATTCTTTTTGATATGGTGCTACCTTCGAGTTGATGTAGCGGGAATTGTGACTGTCCACTCACCATCAGCAACAATAGCCAAGGCATACAATCCTGGCTCTACCCCAAACACATAGTCCGGGGAGAAATTAATCAGTTCAGCTCCGGACCATCTTCCATCGACAACTGAGGGGTTGGACTCCATGTTCACGTCCACCATCATTTCAGTATGGCTCCCGTCGGACTTCAGCAAGTAAGCTTGGAATATTTTCGAGCCTGTATGTTCCATGCTAATTTTGAAGTTTCCTTTTATGAAGTCGATCCATTTAATTACGCCCTGGCCTGAACCTTGCCAGTCTACCGGCGGTTGCTTACCCCCAGGTGGATCGCCCTGAAGTAGATCGATGGTCCATGGGCCGTCGGCGGTAACCTCAATTGAAACTGTACCGGGTTCAAGTAGNTCNAATATGCTTTCTTCCGATAAGCCCTGTTTTCCTTCACCGGGATCACCGCTGAAATCAGANGCNTTNTATACCGAATGNGCTACGGAACCGGCAAAATTCCCTGTCTCNTTGAAACTGACCTGTGTAGCGTCTGGTCCAACCAAATTTACNCCGAAATCNCCAGAACCTTCGTGCCCACTCCGTATGATAAGAACTCCACTGTTGATGATTACATCGTCAAGCGTTGTATCACCAGAACCACTGTAGGATTGGATGTCTGTGCCCGAAGTGGAGTCGCTATCCAAAGAACNTTGCGCTTGAGAGGAAATTTCGACTAAGGGGAACTCTTCTTTCACAACAACTTCTTCGCCACCTCCTGATGATACCGAACGGAATATCACTATCAAAACAATCAGTCCTGTTAAACCCAGGACCCATTTGANTTTTTTACCCATGCGAAACTACTCCTAAGCGCCGTTAGACCTCTGCGCTACTAGATTATTTTAGTCTGCCCCAAAGACTTGTGCTGCTTACGTTTGATCNTTATTCACTAAGTCGAAAGTAATTCAATCACTNAGAGCANCTTGTGTCTTTTTTGGTCGTTACTTGAATTATTGATCGGGGATTAATTTTTCCCGAAACTTGATATTTGGANGTTGCACAGGTTGCTTACAAGACAGGAGAAGCCGCTCGGGACTGTTCAAATAACTNANTTGTATCNATTAAATGGTTTGCTATGGAGAGGATAGCCTCATCCCGTTGGTTGTTGTCTGCGTTGTAATTGACCAAATCACGGTAGTAAGCTCCCGGGCCAATCAGNAGGCCGTCGACCCCATGGGTTCGTGCGGCAAGGCGTGTGATACNTTTTTCGTCTGCAGTCAAGCCATTAACATTGTTGGTTGAGAAATCACCNGATGTGCAGAGTAGGACTTTACTTTGGCGGCCGTCGATATGTCCCTGTGCTGCCAGTGTTGCTACGAAGGATTCGATACCCTCCGGATTGAAGGCCCATATTGCAGGATCAACTCCTGCATCTTGTAACTGTTGGATCGCTTTCACGAGCAAGTTGGCGCGGGCTTTCATAGGGTTGCCGAAGCTTTCNATCTGAGTGGCAGTTGGGGAACTGTCGAGCTCTACAATCAGCTGGATTGATTCCTTTCGGGTACCGTCTGACAAGTTTTTTAATTGTTTTAGAAGCTGTTTCCGAGTGTCGTGAGAACTGTCAGGGTTGAAGCCTAGTTGTATGCCGATATAGTCTACGAATAAATGACTCAGGGTCTTCATCCCATTTCCCGGNGATGCGGAAGTGGCTATCGACATCGCCTTTGCTCGGAGCAAAACTGACTCGCCAAGATCACCGTCAGCCCAAATAGCGACGCTGGGTTTGGGAAGTCCCTGCTCGATAGCGGCCCTGATTCCTTCGAACACAACGCGCTTTAGTTCTGCTGCCCGTTCCCGTTCAGCCGATGAGGGCTTTCCCGTCACACCGAGCACATCTGCGTATAGGTCGACTCGCTCATCGAGCGTGAGGAGGAATAGAGAGAGCGGCTCTTTTATTGAACTAGTCAAATGCCCAAGGGCTCTTTGATGTGAACTCTATCCAAAAATTTCTTGTATTCCATATTGGAGTTCTTCGACTGCATTGTGACCAAATCGAAACTGATTGACGTTTTGACCATATTGCGCCATAGTCTCAANATCACCTTCTGCCAATGCTCTAGTCAACTGTTCAAAGGTGTAAGTGGCGTTAGGCACTGGCAAATCATCGTGTTTCCCTGAGACGAAGCACAGAACCGAATAGTTGTTCGGTCCGCCTTTGTAAAGTTGTCCCATTGAGTGCAAATAGCGAGGGCCATAACTGAAAGTAGTTGCAGCTCCTGTTTTCTCGGATATGGCTGAACGCAACTTCATGAAAGCTTCGGTTAGTGCATCTGACTCAGGCATGAAAGCCGTTAATGCGACGTACTGTGGAGGGGTGATTGAGCCAATTGCATGTAACCCTTGGGCCAAGTTGCTTGTTTTGATATCTGATCTGTTTTCATACAANNNTTTTNGAGNTTTGATCTTTGAGGATTCNACATCTGGTTGATCAAATGGATAAATTCCGATAAGAGCAGATGCTACTGTTGTTGCGAATTGCCACCTGAAAAACTCCCCCGCGATTTCGTGTATATCCGCTGTAAAAGGTTTGATTACGAACACAGGATGCCCAGCGCTATTTANNCTTGTTANAAGCGCTNGTGTNTTTTGATTCTTTTTCNGCGGTNTCGAAAATAATGAATTGACGATCNCTTCNATAGTTGGCTGGGTNAAGGNCAGGTTCGTTGACTATCGGGATAAGGCCCTNTCCATTCTTACCGGTCGATTCTGCAAGTAGCTGNTCGACCCACATCGAAAAGGCCGAATATTTTTNCGAAGTGATCAGNGTGACCTTNTCTCGNCCCTGGAGTGCATTACCTGCCAGAAANGCGCCAAGTGCCAAGCCTGGATTATCTTTTGAATCGGATTGACATTTTTGTGCCATAAGCGCGGAAGACTCAGCGAATTTTCGTATNTTTAACCCGGCCGCCGCCGCTGGCACCATTCCAAAGGCNCTTAATGCCGAAAATCGTCCACCCACGTCTTCGGGAGTTGNTACCCATGTTCCAAATTCACCTGCCCGCGCNCGTTCAGATAGTGGTGTTCCGGGATCAGAAAGNGCAATGAAATTTCGTCTGCTNACTGGATACTTCGNATCGGGGTTTCGCAAAGAACGGAAATATGATTCCAGTGACAAGGTTTCTATCGTTGACCCAGATTTGCTAGATATAAAGAACAGGGTTTTGCCCGGATTAAGCTTCCTGGTGATTTCCTTGATCGTTGTGGGTATTACTGTGTCCAGAACATGGAATCTCACACGTGGGGGTTCAGCTCCTAAGGAACTGGAGAAAAGTCCATTGAGCGCGCGCGATGCCATGCTACTTCCACCCATACCGAGCAGGACGATATCCGAGAAGCCGTCTGCTACGATCTGATCGTTGAGACTTTCGAATTGACCAGCTAAGTTCGATAATTTAAACGGCAGGTCCAGCCATCCCAATGTTTTTTCAGGTGGCTCGGCTCCTATCGATGGCTCGGGCCAAAGATTGGAGTTTCGGCTCCAAAGGCTAGACGCAAACGAGGTGCAAACAAGACGTTCAAGCNNCACAGTTACCGANTTCTGTTCGTCAACCAAATCGACTATCTCCAGTTGGCTGAATAATCTGCCCTTGGTTATCTATCTGAGGACTTGTAATTTCTTATCGATTCGATTTAGCAGAGACTCATACGAATCGGCAAATGTNTTGACCCCAGCGATCAACAGATCGTGAGTAATAGAATCAATAGAAACTCCCGCTTCAGCGAGGGCTTTCATTTCAGACCGGGCTTTATCGTATCCGATAGTTAAATTAGATCCTGGGTTACCGTGATCTTNGAANGCCGTCATGGTGGCCTCAGGAATGGTGTTGACTGTATCTGGTCCCATTAATTCATCTATGTACATTGTGTCGGGGTATAGNGGGTTCTTTACTCCTGTAGATGCCCATAACGGCCGTTGTACTTGTGCACCTGTTGTGTGCAGAGGGAAGAATGATCCTCCTCCGCCGAGGTTTCGATCAAATATTTCATTGAATTTTCCATATGCAAGTTTAGCGTTGGCAGTGCCTATTTTCCCTTGGAGCTCGTGTTCTTGAGGGAGTGCGTTATCGACAGACGTGTCGACTCTGCTGACGAAGAATGAGGCAACAGACGCTACGGTTGACGGCATGCCTTTTCCAGACTGAGCAAACTGAGTTAAACCTTCGATATAGGCGTAGGCCGCCGCAGTGTACGCATCAATTGAGAACAGTAACGTAACGTTTACGTTGATCCCCTCTGATATCAAGATTTTTATAGCAGGTATGCCCGCTGGGGTTCCGGGCACTTTGATCATGACATTAGGNCGATTTATTGCTGCCCACAATCGTCGAGCTTCAATGATCGTGCCTTCGGTGTTGTGGGCAAGAACNGGCGAAACTTCAATACTGACATAGCCATCTTGATTATGGTTGCGGTCGTATATGGGTTTGAAGACATCGGCAGCGTCGCGAATATCTTCTACTGCAAGTCGCTCAAATATAGTCTCGCGATTAGCCCCATCCTTAGCATATTCGATTAGCGATTTATCGTAAGTATCGCTTTCAGCTAGAGCTTTATCGAATATCGNAGGGTTCGAAGTAACGCCAGTCACTCCGATCTNGATAAATTTCTGGANTTCCCCGGAAATGAGCATCTGACGGCTAATAGAGTCAAGCCAGATTGATTGACCATTCTCTCTTGCCTTTTGAATGTTATTCATATTTTTGGTGTTCGTCTGCCCGTCATTATTTGCCCTATTGCACTGTTGATGAAAAATACGATTCCTATTGATTTGAAAGTTGGTTTTTTTCGATAGCTGTGACTTTGTCCAGTCGCCTTTGGAAGCGAGGTTCGTTCACCTCTAGTTGAGCATTGATAAACGATTTTACGAGGTCTTCAGCTAACGATACACCGACCACACGGGCGCCCAAACATAAGACGTTCATATCGTCATGTCGAACCCCTTGGCCAGCCGAGTATGTATCGTGGCACAAGCCTGCTCTGACACCTGGGAATTTATTAGCTGTGATTGTCGCTCCCACTCCACTTCCACATATGATGATTCCTCGTTCTGCATTGCCTGCTTGTACAGCACTTGCTACGGGAGCAGCAAAATCGGGGAAATCGTCTTGAGGGTCAAATTCGTGAGCTCCTTTGTCCATGATCTCGTGTCCCAGACTTTTAAGAAGTTTAGCTATGTCAGATTTGAGTTCGTAACCACCATGGTCGGCGCCGATTGCCACTTTCATTACAGCCCAGCCTGTTCGTGTAATCTAAAACCTAGTTGAGTGAATCATTTTCGACGTAAATTCCATATTTTGCTAGCCGAAATATCGGTTCTTTGGGTTTTGTTGGGCACACCATCTACCAATAGCGACCAGCGCCTGCGACTTTGACCCGGACGGAATAAAGGGAAGTGTCGCCACATATGTAAATGCGCTTTCCGTCCTTGTCTCCGAATACGAGATTCGCGGTTGCCTGCTCAGGAATTAGGATTTTCCCCAATAAAGACCCGTTAGGGGAATAGCACTGCACCCCATCTCTGGCGCTCGTCCATATGTTTCCACGTTCATCGACTCGTAAACCGTCTGCCGCTCCGGGTCGCACTTTTGCAAACAATCGTCGGTTCGACAATGTGGCTGCATCTTTGGCCACATTGAATACCGTAATATCTCTGGGTGCACCGGTGTCCGCCAGATAGAGCATTGTTTCGTCAGGTGAAAATGCAAGTCCATTGGGTCGGTCAGCGACATTATCTACAATTGAAAGCTCTTTCGATTTAGGGTCAAATCTGTAAGTGAAGTTACCTTCCAACTCTGATTCGCGCTGATTACCTTCACGATCTGAAAGGATTCCATAAGGAGGGTCTGTGAACCATATAGTTCCATCCGATTTCACGACGAGATCATTTGGGGAGTTAAGGCGTTTGCCCTGCCAGTTATCTACAAGGCACGTCACAGAGCCATCTGGTGCTGTGCGAGAAATTCTGTTGGCAGCATGTTCGCATGAAACAAGTTGACCTTGTTGATCACGGAAGTGACCGTTCGTGTTGTTGCAAGGCTCTCGAAATACCGTAGTATCCCTCGAATGTGCATCGAACTTTAATATACGGTCGTTAGGAACATCAGACCACAATACGTAATCACCTTCAGGGAAATACACAGGGCCTTCAGCCCATTCACAACCGGTCCAGTGTTTTTGAATTTCCGTGTCTCTATCAATCAGTTCGAGAAAAAGATCATCGATCACTTCAATACCCTGCAGTAAATCTTCGGGTGCAATCGTAGAACGGTGATTTGGAAATGTCTTGGGTTCTGCTGTCATGGTTCTTTCCAGTTGGATCTATTAGTTCGGAACAGTAATCGTCTGAGAAAAATCTCAAGGTTAACTAGATTGGGGCCGGAGTGCTCCCGCAGTATTAAGTTTGATGCTCCATATTGAGCTTGTGGCACCAATAAATAGCGTTTGGTTGTCTGGCATACCAAATGATAAGTTGGCAGCTACTTCAGGGGTATGGATTTTTCCCATTAAATCGCCTGTTGGGCTGAAGACCTGAACACCATCTCCTACAGCTACCCAAATGTTGCCATCGACATCCGATCTAAAGCCGTCTGGAACGTATGGATTAACTTCAGCGAACAATCTGGGATTTTCCAAGTGATCCCTCTTTACATCGAACGCCATCAACTGATGAGGTCTGAACTCGCCATGTGTGCGGCCGGTATCGCCGATGTAAAGAATTGATTCATCTGGCGAAAATGTGATCCCGTTCGGTTTATCGAAATCTTCGCTCACTAATGAGATATCAAGTGTTTCTGGGTCTACCCTAAACACCCGATTACGATCTTGTTCAGGTATTTCTCCGTGCCCCAGTTCGGGGTGCAAAAANCCATAATCTGGATCTGTGAACCAAATCGAGCCATCCGATTTAACCGCTACGTCGTTTGGCGATGTCAGTTTTCCACCATTAAAAGAATCAGCAATAGTTATCATGGTTCCGTCATGCTCTTCACGGACAACCGATCTCCCACGCGTTAAGCAGGATAGAATCCTGCCTTCGTTATCAACTGTATTTCCATTTGAGCAATCTGATGGTTGACGGTAAATTTCGAAGCCTTTGAGTTCGCTCCAGCTTACGATTCGATTGTTTGGGATGTCACTGACAATCACCTTATTCTGATCTGGTANCCAGCAAACACCTTCAGCAAAAGCCAGGCCGTCGACGAGCAGATNCAGTNTCGGGTTTGTTCCGAGGGCTCTCTGGAATTTATCATCGAATATTTCAAACTGTGCTAACGCTGTCATGAGGAACGTCTCCTGAGCCGATTATGGTCATTTACTCCCTCTGCGAGAGTATCATCCGTATCTTGAATTGACGATCAGTTCAAACCGTTGTGCGGCTAATATCATTACTGAATATTACTTTCTATACAAAGGTGCGCAGTCGAGTGGTTTTGGAAATGCCAGGCAAAAGTGAACCAAATTTGTTTCAGGCCGGGGCTGGAAAGGTNGTTATTACCCCTCCTGTAGGGTTTGTAATCGGCGGCCCTGAACATCCCGAACGTGTATCTACTGGCATCGCTGATGATCTTCTTGCGCGAGTAATTGTTCTCGAATCACAAGGAAATCGAATTGCATTAATTAGTCTCGACGTATGGGGACTTGCGAAACCAGTATTGGATTCGATAAAACGTGCAATCACCGTGTCTACACATATACCTGAAGATTCGATCTGGCTTACGGTTACTGGTAACGGAACAACCCCTCCACTTTGGCGGGATGAACCTCTATACGCGAATTACACAGCTTACTTGCCCGAGCAGGTGAATGGAGCTGTGCAGGCTGCCTTGCGTTCCATGGAACCAGCCTCAATGGGATCGACAGGCATACTTCTTCCGGAAGTTTCAACTTTTATTGATGGCCCTGGTCTACCTGGAAATCCTGCGCTATTTGTGGTGGCAATAAACCGCGCTGATGGAACAGGAATAGCCCGTCTAATGAATTTCGCATGCCCGGCCACCATAACCGGACCATCTACCATGTGGACGGCTGATTACCCTGGTTATGCATGTTGGGCGCTCGAACAAAATGGTGGTGGGTTATCACTATTCTCACAGGCACCGTCACACGATATTCGCCCGTTTGACTGGTGGATTCAAAACACTGATCCGACCCACTCTGCTCGAAATCCCAAGGACGTGCATGCGTTCGGTTTGTTACTCGCGACCCAAGCAGACAACGCAGCCGCTGAAACGGTACAGCGGAGAAATGTTGAAATAGCAATTCGCGCCGACGAGGCCACTGGCATACAAGTACTGCGCGTCGGAGATGCTTTTTTCATTTCTACTAACAAACCACAGCCAAACAAATTTGCAAGGAGGTTGCGTCGTCATTTTCCCCATTCCAATACTATTGTGACGGCAAACCTGTCGGGTGGTTTGTTCGATTCTAAGGCAACGTTCGACCCTCGAGGAATAAGACGTAGTATCGCTTTACTTAATGAGCTTGGTGCTACCTAATTGTTTATATGGTGGTATAGCTTGATTCCGTGTGCTACTTTCACTTATCTCAGTGATATATGGTCGACTGAACGCTAAAAACCGTGAAGGACATATACCTTGACGAAAATTTCTCTGATCGGCGCTGGTAGCGTTGTATTTGCTCGACGACTGTTGCAGGACATCGTTTGTGTTCCGGAGCTTTCTGATTCGACGGTTTCTTTGATGGACACTGACTCAGAACGACTTGGTCTTATGAGTAAGTTTGCTAACAAGCTTGTTCGCGATACAGGCACAAACATTAATGTTGAAACCACTACCGAAAGACGAGAAGCTCTCCATGGCTCCGACTACGTTCTGACAACCATCCGAGTTGGCGATAGTTACGAGCGCGACATTGGAATTCCGCTGAAATACGGTGTGGATCAGTCGGTTGGCGATACTATTGGCCCCGGTGGTGTGTTTAAGGCTCTTCGTACCGCTCCGGTGCTTATAGATATCTGTGAGGACATTGCAGATGTCGCTCCGGATGCTAATTTACTGAATTACACCAACCCGATGGCGATTGCGTGTTGGGCGATAGCTGAAGCGACTGATGTTCCAACGATTGGTCTTTGCCATAGTGTTCAACACACAACGGCTGACCTTGCCAATTATGTTGGAGTTTCGAAAGAACGAGTTAAGGGTTGGGTTGCTGGTATCAATCACCTCGCTTGGTTCCTGCGATTTGAAGTTGATGGNCAAGATGCCTACCCGAAGTTAATTGAGGCCATGCAAAACCCTGACATTTTTTCTCAAGATACCGTTCGATTCGAGGTGATGAAACAGTTNGGTTATTTCGTAACAGAGTCAACTCGTCATATGTCTGAATATACGCCGTACTTTCGAACTAATGAACAAACGATTGAAGATTTCAACCTGGACCAAATNCGTCAAGATTTACAGAGGCGTACTATTCGAGTTGACGACCACTATGGCCAGCTTCTTGAAGATGCCAATACCGACCGTAGACTTACAGCTGNGCGNTCAGATGAATATGCTTGCCAGATCATCGAGGCGATGGAATCTGACCGTCCAATCGTGATCAACGGAAACGTTCCGAATGAAGGACTTATAGACAATCTACTCAACCTGAGTAGTGTCGAAGTGCCGATTCTTATCGATAAGCTTGGNTTCCACCCCATGGCTGTTGGTGAACTTCCGGGACAGCTTGCNGCCCTGAGTCGATCGAATCAGGCAGTACAGCAAATGGCTGTAAACGCGATTCTCGATGGCGATAAAGAGGCAGCGTTTCATGCCATTGCACTCGATCCATTAACTTCAGCTGTTCTATCTCTTGGTGAAATTCGCGAGATGTTTGATGAGATGTGGTCAGCTCATGGAGCGGAACTGGCTNCCTACTCGTAATGCTATCAACGATGCGAGCGGCAGTGGCCNCAGATTTGGGANTCATCAGATGCGAAGAAGTTCAAGTNCCAAGCATTGGTGGAAACGAGGTGTTAGTTCGTACGCTTGCTGCGTCAATCTGTGGCAGCGATCTGCATATGCTGGACACCGGATGGGCGATGCATGCTTTCCCAGCTATGNCAGGGCATCCGGGACATGAAGCTATGGGTCAAGTTGTTCAATCTCGCTCAGATCGCATTGCTGAAGGCGATCTCGTTCTCACTACCCCGCANATCTGGAACTCACGCTGCTTCGCTGANTATCAGGCTGTGGATGATGCCCATGTACTGAAACTTTCACCAGGTGTTGATGTNGACATAATCACACTGGCACAACAACTGGGAACAGTCGTTTATGCGGCNAAACGTTTGCCAGCAAATCTTCAAGGCCAATCGTGCCTGGTAATCGGGCAGGGCAGTGCTGGACTTTTTTGGGATTTCCAACTGAAGCTACTTGGGGCTGAGAAAATTATTTCAATCGAACCTCTGTCCTGGCGTCGGGAGTTGGGTCTTAGCTATGGCGTTGATCAGGCAATTGATGTAGNCGGAGATGTTGCGGTTGATGCTGTGAANGATATGACAGATNGTTTAGGGNCAGACCTTGTAATCGAAGCGGTTGGATCAACCGAAACTTTATCTCAGGCGTTTCATTTCGTCCGCGATGAGGGCAACGTCGTGTTGTTTGGTCTCCCGGAATCNGAAGGTCCGGTGCCATTTGATTATTCTCAGATGTTTAAAAGCCGCGCAAATGCTTTTACGGTGCTGGGATCACAAGANGAGAAAGGTCTCAAAAGTTATATAGAGGCGGTACGTCTTATTAGCAGCGNNCANATCGATGTTAACCCAATCATCTCTCATCGAGTCAACATTGCCGATATAGATANCGCGTTCGAGGTTGCAAGAGAGCGAGTTGACGGAGCGGTTAAAATCGGAGTTACATTCGATTAAATAAGTNAGAAATTTGTGTAATCCACAGAATGAGAGTGCCGTGAACGCCGAGATTATATTTCTGAGACTTTTACATATCGTGCCTGGGGTCATCTGGGTCGGCGGCACGATATTCTTTGCTTTNGTACTTCAGCCAGCATTATCAAAAACAGNNTCTAACCATTCTGGGGCTGTGATGCNCANCATGGTGAAGCCAATGCTGGCGCTGATTCATTCGACGGCTTGGATGACCATANTTTTCGGCTTGGCTNTGGNATTTCGGGTGCGGGATCCTTTATTCGACTTTCTTTGGTCAAGTAATTGGGGGATCGCTATTTTTTTGGGGTTTGTCACAGCTATCACTGGTTATGGGTTAGGGGTCATCTCTGGGCGATATAGTAAGAAAGTAATGGATGTTAGTGCGGTTACTTNGGAATCTCCACTTCCGCCTGTGCAGGAGTCTGAGGTGCGGGACTTGCAAAATAGAGCGATGACGTTGTCTAAAGTCTCTGCCTTATTCGTGGTATTTTCTGTTGTAACCATGGCACTGGCACAACATATTTAGATAAAGCTNATTTGGATNNTCCGTTCGTGTTAATACGTGTAATTGCTGAGGTTCTCTAGACGTACAATCCTAGCTGGCCGCCTCCCATCAAAAACAGTCCGGAGGGGTTTTCGCCCGCATAAACGGAATTTTCGGCTGGNTCGAAGCTCGACATAAGGCGATGCCCTTCTGGTGTGCGTTGCCTGCTAATCCTCCGTGCTTCTTGAGACGCTCTAACTATTAAATCCGTACTCCACATTTCTCTCTGATTGATATTCGTNCTGGGAGAGATTTTTACTGTGAGTGGTGCTTCTTGTGCGGAATATTCTTCCGTAACCAAGCCATTTAGTGTGTCAATGTGGGATTTGAAATTCGATTCTTCGATTTGGCGTGAGGTACCTGAGANNACATGCATGTGGGCGTGAATNTGACTTTGATGCGCTTTCAGACCAAAGTTTACGATCACACGNTAACCGTACTGATGGCAATACTTATTGCNCATTTCGACAGCGAGCTTCGCAGATTCGATCAAGGTATCCGAAGACCAGAGTTCATCTTGGGTTAAGTGTTCAACTGGAACTACCAGCAGCATNACCTTTGCCCATTTCAGCCGATTGCGAAAACACACCGCCTCGGTTCGACTGGTGGGNCGTTTTTCCCATAAGGCGGGACTGTCTCCANGTACGATTTCNCAAAATACGCAGGAACGTTTCGCCGGCAAATCAGATGTCATTTTCGACGTGCTTTTTTTTGCGTTGTCCTTGGGCGAGGTGAAGCACCTCTATGTCTGAAATCAGGGGCTGACAAATAGCGTTCTGCCACAACTTTGGCGTCGGTAAGNCGCGAAACTATTGCTTCTGAGTAACGGGATGTGATTCGAGATTCCGAATCTCCGATAGTTTCGAGTGCTATTCGGCTTGTGAATACAGTAGGCATAATCGCGTCGTGTCTGTGTACGATCAACTGGTAGAGTTTCTCTTCCGCCCANGCAGTCGATACTTCCGCTCCAAGATCGTCGAGTATTAGTACGTCTACATCGCGGACCTGAGCGAATATGTGATCAAATGACTTTTCACCGGCCGGCCCATAGGATCTTCTGAGATCGTCAAGCAGGTTGGGAATGAATTTGAAAAGGACTTTACGACCCTGTTGAATGCTCTCTCCGACAATGGCGGCTGCGAGATGTGTTTTGCCTACCCCGGTTGGGCCTGCGAGGTATAACCACCCTGACGGATGGTCNGCAAATACCTTTGCTGCTTCGAAAGCTTCGGAGAGGGAACGTTTCTGGGCTGATGTGGCTCCGCTTGCCCCTTTAGATGTGAAACTATCGAACGTCATTGATTCGGCCAAACGGATATCTAGNCCTGAGTGTCTTATATCAGGAGTGCCGCTACCTGGCTTTATGTGTACTAATTTTGAAAAATATGGGTCACCTAACCTCGTGCGTAGGCGATCGTTTAACTCATCGAAACGCTGTCCGGTGGTAACCATAGTTGGTAGCCGTCGGTTGTAGCGGTGAGTAAGAATTTGATCAAGNTTTTCGTCTGCCCAAGGTGTTCCAGATTGGGCTCCTAAGTCATCGAGAATGAGTATTGGAGCCTCTATGGCTTGCAGGAATATGTCGTCAAATCGCGCNCCGNTTGCNGGATCGAACGCTGATCGTAGGTGATCTAGGAGATCGGGTACGGATATAAACCTTACAGGTTGGTTGGTTTCCACTAGGGCGTTACCAACCGCAGCGGCGAGTAGTGTCTTGCCGGTGCCCGATGGCCCACAGAGGACTAGCCATCCCTGTCGATCAGAAACGAACTTTTGAGCGGCGTGNTAAGCCTCNCGAAAGCTTGANGGTTCGGAGAANGTGTCACTGGAGCCAAGNTCNACTGCATCAAANGTGANTCGCNCTAGNGGCCCAAGATCCGAGTACTGTCTGATGCGGTCTGAGGATTTCACTCCCCAGACCTTCTCCTGNCACTGGCAAGGAATCACNGTCCGGGCAGATGCAGGAGAATTTTCTTTCGGCGCGACAACAAACCAGCGTTTGTCGTCGCAGATGTCGCAATGAACCTCGGCGCTAGTTAGCTCCTCGAGCTCGCTGTCGTTTGAGGTACTCTCTGTAGAACTGGTCTGACCGATCCTCTTTAAAATCTCGTTCAGCGGTTCCATCCCTTCCATCGTCAAGCTCCTCAGGTCTGCCTTCCATCGCCCAACGGCGAAGTATTGCAGCTATATAATTCCAGTTTCTTGCGTTTGCTTCCGCCGCCTTGCGTATTGCCAAAAGTACTTCGTCTTCTGGATGTTCCTCCAGTGCTGTTCGAATGTTTTCTGCGATTAGCGGAGTCATATGCCCCACGTTCTGTTCGTAAAACGTTACCGCATCCAACTTGTCTAAGGCTGCGTCGGTGTTTGGCCAAGTNTCTGCTGATTCGTAACGTTTCGTTGCAATATCCATTCCACTGCTTACCAGTGCCCGTCTAACNGGTTCGGTATTTAGAAAAATTTGGCTCTGTGAACCATCTGTTTCTATGACCATTAATATTCCGTGATTCGATGCAGAGTTAACTGCAGACTGGACCAACTCTTCAAGTTGCCGACCTGATGTATGTAGCATAGCCGCTACTGTGCGATCAGAATAAAGATCTGCAAACGATATAGATGCGGGAACTTTTCGTTGGCGGTGCAACTCGTGAATCGTTCGAAGAATCACCTTAAGCTCGTCCAGCGAATCGATTTCTTCTAGTAGCGAGGCTAGGAGTGGATCAGGAACTGGTGTGAAATTTACACCCCGAGGGAATCCTTCTTTCACCGTCCAACTCCCANGCCAGGTACATAGGAAGGTGCNGTTTGAGTCTGATATGACAACTCTTCAAATATTCCTACTGCATCGCGAACTTTCATTTCTACTTCGTCAGTTGGTCCGTTCCTATGTTTGGCTATGATCAGGGTTGCCCTATCTCGGGGATAAGGTTGGGTAGGGTTTGACTTGTTCCACTCTTCNTCGGTTATGAATTTCTCCTCTCTGTGTATGAACATTACGACGTCAGCGTCCTGCTCAATTGAGCCGGATTCTCTGAGGTCCGAAAGCATTGGGCGGTGTGAAGTGCGGTGCTCTACNGCGCGGCTTAGTTGTGAGATAGCTAAAACAGGAATCNTTAGGTCTCGCGCCATCCCTTTCATTTGTCGGGAGATTTCAGAAACTTCCTGAGCGCGGTTGCCATCACGCCGNCCGTTTGAGCNTCCATTGATCAATTGCATGTAGTCAACAATCAAAAAATCCAGTCCGTGNGTCATCTGTAATCTGCGAGCTTTACCACGCATTTCAGCAACTGTTTGGAAGGGNGTGTCATCTACATAAATTGTGAGATCTGAGAGGAGCCCGATAGAGTTAATTACTTGGTCTTCTTCGCTAGGCGATTGAATTCGGCTTCTAATTTTCTGATGATTCACTCTTGATTGGGCAGCCAGCAAACGCATTGCAATTTGTTCTCGACCCATTTCAAGCGAAAATATTCCGACCTTGTATCCGGCTTTGGCTGCACTGAGGGTGAAGTTCAGGCCCATCATCGATTTACCGACTGATGGTCGGGCCGCAAGGACTACCATGTCNGATCTCTGCAGCCCCCCGACAAGAAGGTTATCTAAGCGCTTATATCCTGTGACTATTGGCGAAGTAGCTTGNTGACCATCGACCTGATCAAGGGGTGAAGATTCTTCTAAGTAGGGTATTAGTGAATCAGCCAGNGGGACAAAATCTCGATTTTGTGATCCTTGACGAATTCCATATAAAGCGTCTTCAGCAGCTGTTAGTGCGACATCTACATCTGGGTCGTCGTTATAACCGATATCTGCGATTTCGCCTGCAGCNTGGATGAGCCTACGCATAGTCGCAGTGCGGTGAACTAAATTGGCGTAGTGTTTAATATGAACAGAGGTTGGTGTCACAGTAACCAGGTGCGAAAGATAGGCGGGCCCCTCGCCCTCTAACATGCCTCGATTATCCATTTCATGTGTAACNGTGATCTGGTTAATCGCCTCATCTCGTTGGAAGAGGTCATAGCAAACCTCGAAGCACTGGCGATTGATTTCACGGTAGAAATCTTCACCAGAGAGAAAGCCTGCGACTTGGGTGATCGTCATGCTGTCGATCAAGATTGAACCGAGAACTGCTTCTTCGGCATTTAAGTCATGGGGTGGTAGTTTNTTGGCTTGCATCGGTATCAAGCACTATACCTTGCATGCGGCGCGAAATTTAAGACCCAAACGACATTGGGTTGCAGGAATTTCCTTGGCATTTTTTGGCGTACAGGAAATTCAACTTATGTTTGCTGGAATTTAGAGGTTTAACAAGTCTAANAATAATCTGTTGNNGCAAAATCACAAACTACTTAATTCACACTTTTCGTTAACCATTACTCTTCTGATTTCTCGTTTGAATCTTGCGTAGTGTCGTCACTTGATTCTGAGTCATCAGATGATTCATCAGATTNTTCCGAAGACTCAGATGCTTCTTCGTCGATTCGTGCTTCGGCTGCTGCCAAGACATCTTCGAAAGATGGGTCAAGAACGTTGGTATCCTCTTCGGTAAATGATGCTGTGGCTTCTTCCATCTGCTTGTTTAGTTCGATAGATGCATCGTCGGCCACTACTTCTACAACGAGAGTCGTGGAAACGCCGTCAACGAACCTTGCCGGAACCTTATAATTGCCAATCGCACGAATGGGTGCGGGGATCTGTATTCCCTTACGATCGATTTCTCTGTTGGCCATTTCACCAAGTTTTTCAGCGATCATCGTGTTTGTGACAGAACCGTAAAGACGCCCTGTTGGACCGGTTCGAACTTCTATACGAATNTTTTGTTCCTTGAGAGCGTCAGCGACTTCTTGCCACTCTTTAGCTTCCAGAAGACGTCTGTCTTCTGCTTGCTGGCGTAAGCCCGCTGCGCGGCGCAGTTCNTGTTCTGTTGCAATTACTGCGTAGCCTTGTGGGATGAGGTAGTTCCTGCCAAAACCGTCTTTTACTTCCTTAACATCACCTGCACGTGCGGTCGGGCGGACATCCTGCAAAAATAGAACTTTCAATTTTTCTCACCTTGTGCGTCCGATGGTAGGTTTTACGCTGTAATACAGCCGGTCGGCATGCCGACCCCAGTCCCGGTNTGGCGACTGCCATCACACTCACTGTGCTATATGTTGGTTTTTTCAAACAAGGAGCATAAGGCNTAAGCCNGTCTGTTTGTTTACCAACTATTTAAAGGTACAACAATGCTTGATCATCATCCACTAGGTAATTGGATTGCAGTACTTACAGAAACAGTATCTTGACATATATTTCTAAAATTTTGGATATCTAATCAATNTAAAGNCTCGGAATAGGATCTTATTNATGCCGATAACATCAATTTTTCATAAAGGTCTAGGNGAACCCGAAGCTCCAGTTCTTCTTTCCGACGGCAGCTGGGGAGTAGTTGAAATGAGCCCAGAAACAGGTTNCGTTTCNGTCATTTCCAGNGATGGCCTAATAAAAGATGTTGTCGCCAAGACGGGGCGTCCAAATGGGATGGTTGTGGATTCTCATAGCACTTTATGGGTGGCTGAGTCAATGAATCCTCCATCGCTTAAAAAAGTTGAACTTAGTGGTTCATCTGAGTCGATTATTACTGGTGGTGATGGTGTGGAATTTTTATTTCCGAACGACCTAGCGTTTGGCCCGGATGGAGCACTGTACATGACCGACTCAGGAATTTCGCGACCTGTATTCCAGCAGGCGCGTGAAACAGGCCGGCTGAATTCTAAGATCGATGGGAAAGTGTTCAGAATTGATCTGGCCAGTAGAAGCGCAATCGTCCTTGATGATGGATTGCAGTTTGCTAACGGTTTGGCGTTTGGTCTGAATGATGCTGTGTACGTAACTACAACTCTAAACGGATTGGTTTATCGGTATGATTGGAAACATGATGGCACATTGGGACCGAGAGAAGAATTCACTGATTTAGTCGATCGAAATCAGGGATCAAGTTTTATAGAAGGAGATGGATTGGCAGTGGGGATGAACGGATTGTTATATTGTGCAGTTGTAGGTCAGGGAGATGTGACTGTTGTAGACACTGATGGTCGGGTAGTCGAACGTATCATCGTCGGTGGCGATCAGCCGACGAATGTTGCCTTTGGTCCAAGAGATAGTGGAGATCTTTATGTAACAGTTAAGGACGCAGGCACATTTGAACGGTATAAAATTGGCATAGCTGGTCTGCCACTGCACCTCTCAATTGTTTGATCTTAACAATTACGAATTTAGGAACCGGTATCGGCCGTACCTAAATTGGAAAAATCGTTTGAGATGACTTTTGTTCCAGCTATAAACCAGTTGACAGCGGCCGCGGCCACGTCTGGATCATACCTCGCCAGGTAATTCCCACAGTGTTCGGGTTCGGCAAGAGTTGAATTCCGAAGACGTTCATGCATTTGAACAGCCTGTTGGTGGCTCTGAATGGTGCTTTGTCTGCCTCGCAGTATTAATGTTGGCACATCGTGCATTTGATTAATCCTGCTCGCAGGGATGTCGCCGTCGCAGATGATCGTTGCATTGACGGCTCCAGGGGCAATATCAACAATTTTGCTGATCCAATGCGCTGCCTCNAAGCCTTCGCCCAANAGGAGAGTTGGCTCGCCAATTTCCCAAATCAACATCAGCAAATCATACGGNGAGGATACTTCAGCGAAAATAGCAGAGTGAGATTGCGTCAAGCCAGANACAAAATCTGACCAGTAATCTGGGGAGCTATCTGGTGCAACTATGATCANCGGCTGTGCTGCTTCAGAGCCAGGCCAAGCGTGGATTTGTAATGTTGAACCAGATTGCAGCATTACAGNGATTTGTTCTAGGTGACTCAATGACCTTGTTCTACCNGTCTTNTTGCGCAATTGATCTGATATCTTGCGCTGAGAATATCATTTTTATGGNCCATCACGTGGGGGAGAATGCCCGTACTCTCCGTTTCCTCGGGTGCGTCCGGTCATCATCAGCGGTATATTTGCCATCGCTACTTATCGAACAAGAAGNNGGGGGTCAAATTTCGGACGTATATTTTAAATAAACGATTTGATTCAAAAAAAGGAGTATAGAAGTGACAACCGCAGATTGGGGATCTATTTACAAAGAAATGGGAGCGAAACCCGTCATCAACGCGACCGGGAGCGTAACTCTCTTAGGTGGTTCGACACCGGTGGCTGAAGTAAAAGCTGCAATGGACGCTGCTGATTCGGCATACGTCCCGTTGATTGAGTTAGAACAAGTAGCAGGCGATCAGATCGCAGAGATGCTGGGTGTTCCCGCTGCGTACATAACCTCTGGAGCTGGCTCGGCTCTAACACTAGCAACCGCAGCTTTTATGGCGGGGGCTGATGACGACAAGATACAACAATTGCCAGATACGACCGGAATGCCNAACGAAATCCTAATTCAAAAACGACAGCGTTATTGGTACGACCGTTGTCTCGAATTGGCTGGAGCAAAACTTGTAGAGTATGGCGACGAAAACGGCACTAGTGAGGACGACCTTAGAAAGGCTATATCAGAAAAAACTGCTGCTGTGCACCAAGTAATTTATGAGCAAAAACCGACTGATCCAAATGTTCTGACACTCGACCAAGTCATTGAAATAACTCATGCGNCAGGGAAGCCAGTTTCAGTGGATGCAGCGGGACAAATTTACCCGCTTGAAAATTTCGGCAAGTACGTAAAAATGGGTGCTGATTTCCAATGCATTGCTGCCAAATACATGGGAGCACCCCATTCAACAGGATTCGCATTGGGTACCAAGGAGGTGATCGACGCGATCGGTCGTCATTCTTTCGTAGGNTACGAAGGTCGACGTATACGAGGCATTGGGCGTCCGCACAAAATCGACCGCCAGGAGATCATGGGAGTTGTTGCAGCTGTCAGGCGGTGGATGACCTTGAATCACGAAGATCGCCTTTCAAGTGCGGAAGCGCAGTCCCAATCCATCATTAAACCTCTCACAGGATTACCCGGGGTCACCGCTGAGCTAAATACNAACATCAAAGGTCACCAACCTTTTGGCGTTTTGGTAAGTGTAGATCCTGACGTCGTGGGATTTACAAATGATGANCTTGTCACAAAATTGCGTGATGGTGACCCGTCCATTTGGACTCGTGTTTCTTTAGATGCTCCTGTCTTGGAAATTCACGTTTTTGGTTTAGGAGAAGACCAGGCTGAACTTGTGGGTAATGCCATAGCAGACGCTGTCACGGGGTAGATCTCGTGTCGGTTTCACAAATGTGCATTAGAGGTGAANAGCTAAAATTGAAAACGGCTGCTTGTGTCGCTTGTTGCCTGCACTTTANAGGGAGTTTTCTGTGGTAGTTAAAACCGTAGGGATAATGAGTCCTGGTGATATGGGTAGTGGGGTTGGAGGCATCTTGGTACGAAGCGGACTGCGTGTGATCACCAGCCTTAAAGGTCGTAGTGAAGCGTCCAGTACTCGGGCTGCGGAACAGGGNATTGTTGATGTTGGCTCCCTGGACGATGTTGTGGCATCCTCGGACCTAATGCTTTCGATATTGGTGCCATCGGAGGCTCTTGCGTTTGCTGCGAGCGCTGCAGAATCTATTGTNCGAACAAATAGTCATGTGGCTTTTGCTGACTGTAATGCAGTGTCTCCGGCTACCGGCGTTAAAATTGGCAAAATCATTACTNCAGNAGGTGGGATGTTTATTGATGCGGGCATCATAGGGGGATCTCCCAGAACTGGTGCAATACCTCGTTTTTATGCCTCGGGTGAACATGCAGGAATTTTGGCTGAGCTTGACGGAAAAGGTATATCTGTACCGGTGATGAGAGGGNCGGTAGGCCGTGCGTCTGGGTTGAAAATGCTATACGCAGCATTGACAAAGGGAACTGCGGCTCTNCATGCCTCCACCTTGATGGCGGCAAAGTCTTTGGGACTTTTTAACGATCTGATTCATGAATTGGAGCAGAGTCAGTCTGGAACATTGACTGCCATGGGTCGAGTAAATTCGATATCAGCTCAGGCATTTCGNTGGATCGGTGAGATGGAAGAAATTGCGTCGACATTTGAAGATGCTGGTGTCACTCCTAACATCCATNCGGGAGCGGCCGAGACCTTTCAAAAAATCTCAGACTCTTCGATTGGTCGCGAGCGGGTGGGAACGGTTGACCAAGATCGAACACTTGAAGACACTGTCGCAGCAATGTTGGTGAAACTTGATTAGGAACCCTGTTAATAAGGACANTCAGCCGAAATTAGCTATNGCCAAAAGAGCATTTCTGCGCGGGATTAACTACTTTGATTTCTCTTTTGCCAGTTAGCGTTCTTCGGGTATTGAACACTTAGATATTTNGATCAAATGACTCTTCGCAAACTGATCCTGACTGTTTTTTTCGCTTCGGTTGTCATTAACGCAGTTTTGGGCATAGTTGCCTTGTTTGCAACGAACTTCGNCGAAACTCAAACTGACATTCTCCTAACTTCTCTTACCATTTCTACTGCAAGCGTTTTGTCATTGGCAATGTTCCCGGCACGTGAACGAGGCCTTGTTAGCCCAATTCCATCCGTTGGTATCGGATTAACCATTTTGGGTTTTGGACTTTTTTTGGTCCTTATCTGGACTGACTTCGACGAATACAGCTTGGCCAAATTGGCGGCTTCGTTCTTGGTAATGGGGATTGCGGCCGGTTATGTGTCATTAGTTGCATTGGCTGTAATTAACCCAAAATTCTTCAATATAGTGCGCGGGGCGTACGTATTGGCCACAGTTTTGGCAGGGTTTGTGGTCGGCGCGTTTTGGGGTGAACCTGAAGGCGAATTCTTACTTCGATTAATGGGTGTGATCTCCATCTTGCTAGCGGCTGCCACAGTGACGATCCCGGTGCTCCATCGTATTTATCGTAATGGAGCAACCACGATGAGTGGNCCGAGCCTAAAGCGAGTGCCCAGTCGTTGTGTGNGNTGNGGTNCGCAACAACTGGNGACTATTGATGGCCTGATTTATGCATGCGGTGCCTGCCAAACTCGCTTCCGCTCGGATATCTTGATTTAGCGACCGNTGTCAGGCTTGAAATTACTGTGACTTATTCTCAGTGATTTGTGCAGTGAGTTTCTTAGATAGGGACATATATTCTGCAGCCACGGCATCGGATTCTAAAGCTGCAGGCTTCTTCGAGTTTGTATAGTCCGAACTCATCTCAGTTGCACCCAGAAACGGGAGATTCATCTCTTCTGCAAGTGCTTGGCCCCCTCCGGTACCGAACACTCCACCAGACAGATTTTCGACCACACCNAAGACGTTTAAATTCATCTTTTTGATCATGTTGATTGAGCGTTTCGCATCAAGCACCGCGAGCTCGTGGGGTGTGGTGACGATGATGAACCCGTCGAGATTTANTGTTTGCATAACAGTCAACGGTGCATCTGATGTTCCAGGCGGCAAGTCAACGATCATGTAATCAGGGTTCCCCCATTCGGTTGATTGCAAAAACTGATTNATTGCGTTGTGGATCATCGGGCCGCGCCAGACGATTGCTTCATCTTCGTTTTCCTGAAAGAACGCCATTGACATCACCTTGACACCGAAACGAGCAGGCGGGATGAGTTTTTCACCGTTCTGGACAGGACCTTCGGTTATCCTCAGGACTTGAGTTACATTTGGGCAGTCAATGTCGCAATCGAACAAGGCCACATCGTTATTCTGGGTTGCCAAAGTTACTGCTAAGTTAGTTGCAACTGTGGTCTTTCCAACTCCCCCCTTGCCTGAGTAAACACCGATCCTGGTTCCGATTCCCTCAAGTGATTGGGTGACACGCCGGCGTTCTTCGAAATTTTTACGGACCTGTGCTAAACGGGCTTCTTCTTGGGGGGTTAATTTTCTGGGTGACGACATCTTTATTTTGGTTTAACGAACGGTTCTTGTTTAAAGCCGTTCCCGATGCATTTGGTTGATCAGTCGATTCCAAGAAGACGTTTCCCGTCTTCTGTAATCATATCCGGGGTCCAGGGAGGGTCGAAAACAACATCAACTTGCACATCTTCAACATCGTCAATTTCCGCAATTCGCCACTCAGCTTGCTGGGCGATATAGGGCCCCATGCCACAACCCGGAGCTGTGAGAGTCATTTCGACGTGGACGTCACCATCTGCAACTTCTACTGTGTAAATTAGGCCTAAATCTACGACATTGACGGGAATTTCTGGGTCATAAACGTCTCGGAGCGCCTCTAGGACGGTTTTCTGCTCCAGCACTTCAGTTTCAGCCATAGTTATCTCTGTTATTCGTGAAGGTTTATGTATTAGAAGAACCGAATCATGGTAATTTTGCTTACGGTAAGCCTATCAGAGCAGCAGGCAATTGTTCATCGTATGTCAGGCGATCAACCGGTGTTAATAAGCTCTTTAGGGACACCATCTACGGCAGTTGGAGCAAGGTCGGCTTCCTTACCTGGTTCTGGATCTAAAGAATCGCCTAGGTCAACCAGTACTTTACGGAGGTCGACGACTTGGTCTCTAAGTAATGCTGCTTTTTCAAATTCTAATTCCCTCGCTGCTTTCTTCATCTGTTTTTCAAGGTCTTTCACTAAACGAACGAGATCGCTCTTTGGCAATGTTGCGGGTTTGACATGTGGTGTTTTGGCAGTTGCGAGCTGACGGGCATGCGAAGTGATTTCCTTGACAGATTTGACGATGGAAATTGGAATTATCGCGTTGGCATCGTTGTGTGCAGATTGAATTTCCCGTCGCCGATTTGTTTCATCGATCGCGAATCGCATCGATTCGGTGATTTTGTCTGCGTACATAACCACTGTACCTTCGACGTGTCTCGCGGCTCGGCCGATAGTTTGAACGAGAGACGTGCCAGACCTTAGATATCCTTCCTTATCTGCATCAAGGATTGCTACTAGTGAGACCTCAGGAAGGTCAAGGCCTTCTCTTAGTAGATTTATCCCTACAACTACATCGTATACGCCGAGTCTCAGGTCCCGTAGGATTTCAGAACGCTCCATTGTTTGGATTTCCGAGTGCAGATACTGAACTTTGGTACCTAATTCTCTCAGATAGTCAGATAACTCTTCGGCCATACGCTTTGTGAGGGTAGTTACTAAGACCCGTTCGTTTTTTGCCGTTGTTGCCTGAATCCTTTCAAGTAGATTGTCAATTTGCCCCTCAGTAGGTGCGATCACGATTTCAGGATCAACTAGTCCTGTCGGTCGGATTACCTGTTCCACTCGTTGCTCTTCATGCATACTCTCGTATGGCCCTGGAGTAGCAGATACATAGACGATCTGATTTATTCGGTCTTCGAATTCCTCAAACGCAAGAGGCCGATTGTCGATTGCCGAAGGCAGGCGGAAACCATAGTCGACAAGATTTGTTTTGCGAGAGATATCACCTTTATACATGCCACGGATTTGTGGCAAAGTTATATGGGATTCATCGATGAATATGAGGAAATCGTCGGGGAAGTAGTCGAGTAGAGTCCATGGTGCAGAACCGGGAGGGCGCCGTCCAAGCGGTCGAGAATAATTCTCCACACCAGGGCACGATCCGGTTTCTCTGAGCATTTCGAGATCAAAATGAGTTCGTTGTTCAAGCCGTTGGGCTTCCAGTAATTTGCCAGCTGACCTAAGCTGATCGAGACGTTCTCCGAGTTCTTCTTCGATATCTTTCAGTGCTTCTTTTAATTCATCCTCCGGTGTCACGAAATGTTTCCCCGGGAAAATGTCGATATGTTGAAGTTCCGCAAGCACTTCACCTGTCAATGGATCTAACTCAATGATTCGCTCAATCTCATCGCCAAAGAACTGGACTCTTACGGCCAATTCCTCGTAGGCAGGCATGATTTCCAGCGTGTCACCTCGAAGGCGGAA
The DNA here is from genome assembly GCA_002725925.1 of Chloroflexota bacterium. Classification (GTDB taxonomy): domain Bacteria; phylum Chloroflexota; class Dehalococcoidia; order Lucifugimonadales; family Lucifugimonadaceae; genus Lucifugimonas. Next base: position 19,784 of record PBRL01000009.1, on the reverse strand, counting down.
GCGTCCTCTAATCATTTCCATGTCGTTTCGTTCGTAGTACATGTCGATCAATTTTCGGACGACACGACGCAATCCCGGCTCCTCTCCTTTTTTTAGGCTAAGGACCACAGATCGATATTCCTCGGGAGAGCCTAAACCGTAAATGCACGACACGCTTGCGACTATTAAAGTATCCCGTCGTGTTAAAACTGCACGCGTTGCAGCATGCCGCAGGCGGTCGATCTCTTCGTTGACATCCGATTCTTTTTCGATGAACGTGTCAGATTGCGGAATATAAGCTTCTGGTTGGTAATAGTCGTAGTAACTTACGAAATACTGAACCGAGTTATTTGGGAAAAAGTCTTGAAACTCTGAGGAAAGTTGTGCGGCTAGGGTTTTATTGTGTGCAATAACGAGGGTAGGGCGCTGTACCTCCTCTATCACCTTAGCCATCGTGAAAGTTTTTCCGGATCCGGTCACACCCAGTAACGTTTGGTGATGGAACTGCCTTTTCAATCCATCTGCAAGTGCGTCGATCGCAGCTGGCTGATCGCCTGTTGGCTTGAAGCCAGCTTCTATTACAAATTTACCCGGGGTATTCGACATGTTGGAATTTTACTACGTGCTGATCCTTGACATAAATGCTACGTAGGGGAAATGGTCGTTTTGTTGAGTTCATTAATGGTTGTACAAACGGATTGATTATTTTCATCGACTTACGATTGTTGAGCATTTGCGCATTTTGCCTGATGTGAGACTATTTGGACTTGCTTGGAATAATCTGGAGAACAATGATGACGAAACTTAAAGTAGTTATTGGCACTGATCATGTTGGGACCCAATATGTTGAAGAATTGATTGACACCTTTCCGGAAATTGATTTCGTCGCATCCTATGACCCACCGGGTCATCAGGAGGCGATTCGTGATGCTGATGTATTTTTTGGCTGGCCTGATGATCAGGCGTTCTCCGCAGCTAAGCAACTAAAGTGGATCGCTTGTCCCGGTATGGGAATCGACAAGATTGTCGCCTACCAGAACATTGTTGACTCGGACGTCCCCATTACAAATGCTCCAGGAACTCACGTCACGTCGATGGGTGACCACGTCATAGGCGCCATGATCGGTTTGACTCACCGTTTTCAAGAGGCATTCCAAGATCAGCAAAAGAAAATCTGGGATACTCAGAAGTACGCCTCTCGTATAACTGAATTAACGGGTACAACTGTTGGTATATTCGGTCTTGGTGCGATCGGAAGGGCGGTTGCTGACCGCGTAGCTGCTTTCGGCACGACGACCTTTGCAATTGACCCTGGGCCAGTGAATATTCCTGCTAGCGTAAGCGAGTGTTGGAATCTGGATCGGATAGATGATCTGTGCCGGATATCTAACTTTCTGGTGATCGCAGCACCCGTTCTTGATAATACTCGAAATTCGATTGACGCTCGTCGAATTGCGTTGATGCCTGAAGGAAGTTACGTTATTGTCATTTCTCGTGGAGAGATCGTGGATGAGGACGCTATGTGCGATGCACTGGAATCGGGTCATCTTGCGGGTGCAGCACTAGATGCGACAGCGGTTGAGCCACTTGCTGAAAATTCTAGACTTTGGAGTCTTGAAAATGTGATTTTGACCCCGCATTCCTCTGCGTTAACTCCAGAACTTTATGAGATGCGGCGTCAAGCATTCAAGTCAAACCTTCGAAAATTTTCGATTGGCGAATCACTAGAAAATGTTTGTGATAAGACGGCAGGTTTTTAACGCCTGACGTTATTTGTAAAAATTGTCATAGGTGTTTAAAAAACTTTATTGTCTCGTTTGATGGGATTCGTACCACTTTGCAAGGACGACTATTTCTTCACTGTCATCACTCAATTCACTGCCCTCAAAATCTCCCCACATTTCAATGACTTCCAGACCGACACGGTTGCATAATCCAATGACTTGTTCAGGGTGAAGATAACGGACGAGTACATCTAATTCTTGTCGGCTGAGGAAATTACCATTTTGGTCAACCTCTTCTACTATTTGAGTCCCGTGGTTTAATTGTGTGACTGTATCGAAATGGTTCTTCGCTGTTAGGACATACCTCCCTCCCCCGGATTTTTCTACCACGTCAAGCAGGAACTCTTCTTCACCATTATCCGCCAGCATATCCGGGTCGGGGTAGAACAGATTGAATGCCATTGTCCCCTCTGAAGTGAGGTGGTTTGCAGCGCAACATAAAGTATGCAACTGATCTTCTTCAGTGGTGGCCAATAGCAATGTTCGGGCTGGAATCATTACGACTGGGAATTGATGTTTCAAGTCGAAGTTCCGCATGTCAGCCTGTATTAAATTGAGGCTTCCACGTAGAGGTGCAACAGCAAGAGCATTTTGCTGGGCGACCTTGAGCATGGGCTCAAACAAGTCAATGCCAACAATTTCCATGCCTGCTTGGGCGAGTGGTAAAGAGATGCGTCCGGTGCCTACCCCTATCTCCAGGATAGGCCCTTGCGAAGCCTTGCATAGACCATGGTAAAAGTCTATGTCAGCAGGATCGGCTCCTGCATAAAAAATATCGTACCAATCTGCCCAGGCAGCGTAGTCCATCACCACGATTTAGACATACCTTTAGATTCGCCCAATTGATTTCATGAAATGGCGACCGTAAGAACTCATGAATGTTGGGATATGGGTGTAGTGATACATGATGCCGATTTCGGTATGTTTTTGTACTTGTTCAGCAGAGCCTGGCGTACCCGATGCATGTCCCGCCGTGTGAATTCTGTCGAACACATCGTTAATGACTTGGAGAACTTCTGGGTGCCCATTGTCGCCAGGATGACCCATAGATTGTGCAAGATCGGTTGGCCCTACAAAAAACACATCTATATTTTCCACGTCCAATATTTCATCAAGATTTCCAACGGCCGTCACGTCTTCGATTTGGACGCATACTAGCATCTGCTTATTTGCGGTTTTGACATATTCTGATGCCGGTGAACCCCANCCGAAATCAGCCATTCTTCCACCTCCGAGACCGCGCGTTCCTTTGGGATGGTACAGGCATGCATTGACCACTGCGCGTGCTTCATCGGCGGTGTTGATGTGAGGTACTTGTACACCCATGGCTCCCCGGTCTAGGTATTTGTTGATTACTGAGGGGTCGTTATTCTCAGGACGGACGATTGGGGTAAGCCCACGAATTTCAGCAGCCATGATCATTGGTCCGATGTTGTCAGCCGTGATTGATCCGTGCTCTGCATCGAGCATCACCCAATCAAAGTTCAATTCCCCGATCATTTCGACGATTTCTGGAGATGGGAACTGAACGGATACNCCATATGCAGGTTTATCNGATTTGATGAGTTGTTTCATTTGGTTATGGCGAAGATGGCTCATAAGTTAATCACGCTCCCATTCAGAACATTACTTGCTGGCGGTGGACTTGCGATCNCACATGTTTTATCAAAAATATTCACGATGATTGTCACTCGGCACATATAACATTGCCTAATCTGATGTTGACATGTCTCCGGCACTGGAAGAGAATTTTTATCTCGTTGCGAATTCCTGAATTGCCCGCGATACTGCTTGCTGGGTAATTATCGATCGAGGAATTCATATTAGCGCTCGCATTCCAAATAAGTTGAACAGGCTGCTCAATCTTGACACAGCTCGCATCTCGGCAGGCAAACCTGGGTACTGAAACAGCGTTCGAGACCCTTGCTAAGGCCAAAGAACTCGAACGTCAAGGCAAATCGATTATCCACCTTGAGATCGGTGAGCCAGATTTTGATACTCCTCTCCACATCCGAGATGCCGCTAAGAAAGCTCTTGATGACGGATTCACTCACTATGGCCCTTCAGCAGGTCAGCTTGAACTTCGTGAGGCTATCGCTAAACACCAGACAGAGCGACAGGGATATGAAATTTCTTCAGATAACGTCATCGTGACACCGGGTGGTAAGCCGGTTATGTTTTTTACGATCATGGCTCTGATTGAAGAGGGCGACGAGGTTATCTACCCGAATCCGGGCTTCCCTATTTACGAATCAATGATTCGTTACATGGGTGGTACCCCTGTACCTATGCAATTGAATGAAGATACTGGGTATAACGCCGATGTTGACAATCTTAATTCACTCGTGACGCCACGCACCAAACTCATGATTGTTAACTCACCCAACAATCCTTGCGGAAGCGTGATTCCTGAACCGGATCTTCGACGACTTGCTGAAATCGCGATTGATAATGACATTATTGTGATGGCTGACGAAATTTATAAGGATATGTATTACGGCGATCAAGAACATGTTTCCATAACCAAATTCCCTGGTCTGCGCGAACGAACGGTAATCTTGGATGGATTTTCTAAGAGTTATGCGATGACCGGGTGGCGTTTAGGGTATGGAGTTTTCCCTGACTTTTTAGTCGAGCCCGTTGTGCGTCTGATGACTAACAGCGTTTCCTGTACGTCAGTATTTAGTCAAATGGCAGCGATAGCGGCATTGGAAGGGCCTCAGGACTCAGTGGGAATGATGATGGAGGAATTTACAAAACGCCGTGATCTTGTTGTTGCAGGACTGAACTCACTTCCGGGGATAACTTGTCCAGAGCCCAAGGGTGCTTTTTACGCTTTCCCGAATATTAAGGGAACTGGATTGAGTTCGAAAGAATTCGCCGAGAAGGCAATGTATGAAGCTGGAGTTGCTTTATTGGCAGGCACGGCATTCGGGTCATTTGGGGATGGCTATGTACGTATTTCTTTTGCGAACTCTCAGGACAATTTACGAGAAGCAATCCACCGGTTAGAAACGATTTTGTAAAGTCATCTATNTGGGCATTTAAGTGAGTCCATGGGCTCGAGCATCAACTTCCTCAAGTAGATGTTTCAAATGTTTGCTTTCTAGTATCGAGATCACTTCATACCGCTCCTTGGCTTCTTTTATTCCTGGGTAACAATATTTATCGCGACCCCTGTGAACTGCGCTTTACTCGTAACCGTGTGAATAAGCACAAATGTTCGCAATCGGTACCAAAAGGTATTTAATTTAACAGAACGTATGTGCTAATTTTGTATCCAGATTGATGAAACTCATGGAGTCTGGATATGAACAAATGGAAATAGTCAACAAATTAAACTCAGGTTCTCAACAGAACAATTTAGCTCTAAAGATCATCGGCGTTGGTGGTGCTGGTTGTTCTTCATCAAAACGAGCCGCCGCACTTCTACACAATCCCTTAGACGTGCTTTATTTGGACAGAGATATCAAAACTAAAGACCGTAATGGAGATGGTGAATTACTTTACCTGCCATTGGGAGACGGGGTTCAATCTCAACCCGAATATTTGGATTCACAATATTCACAGATGGCAGACGAGGTCCGATGTTTTGTACACGGTGCTGACATCGTCTTGGTTCTAGCCGGGCTAGGCCGTGGGATGGGGTCTGTTGTCGCTCCTTTGGTGGCTGAGACCGCTCATAACTCAGGTGCCCTGACTATAGCTTCGATTAATATGCCGTTTGAGTTTGAGGGTCGGATCAGAACCCAGGCGGCGATTCAGGCTTTGAAACGCCTGCGGAACATCTCAGACACTGTACTGATTATGAAGAACGATGACCTGTGTAACCCCTACGGAGATAAGGTGCCTGTCNGCGAGGCATTGCAAAGTGCAGATCGGAATATGACTGATATCGTCCAAGATGTTATGAACGTATTATCCGCTTCGAAAAATCGTATAAATGAATTAAAACGTACTCTCGAAGAATGTGGCGAATCAGCCGTTGTTTCAGCTACTGCAATCGGTTTGCATGCTGGCCGAACAGCAGCGTTAAAGGCGCTAGGTGATTCTTCATTGATACCGACTGTGACTAATAACGTCCTTCTGCACATACAGGGTGGGATTGGATTTTCGATAGGTCAGGCGGCTGAAGCCTTTAGTGTNGTTCGGAAAGTTGTTGGCCCTGACGCCAAAATAGAAATGTCAACTCAGCGAGAGTTGTCATTTGGAATTGATGTTCGCGTAACCGTTATGTTGATGGGTAATGATTTGGAATCGGTGCAAGACCTAGGGGAATTCACCAAGTTAAATAGACTGTCCGCAGAGAGGTCACTGCCTATTTTCGAAAACCCGAATCCAGTTCGAAAGCGTCCTCCAATATTGTTGCCGATCCACTCACTCGATCGGCGGGCTTAACGCCGCACCAAACGCCTCGGTGCGGCGTTTACTCTTAACTTAACAAGGACCGGATCGCTGTCTTTCAAATTCCCTGAAACCTAAACTGCTGCTGCAGAATCTACTTCGATGCTCGAAGTATCGAACATGTATCCGCTCCCTCGCACTGTCTTGATTAACCCCGTATGGGCCAGGAATGTTTTTAGTTTCTTGCGAAGGCGGAATATCGCTACATCCAGAGCTTGTTCTGCCGGTCGAGCACCTTCTTCCCAGCAGGCATTCATCAATATGCTTGGGGAAACCGGCATGTTGGCTGAGGACGCGAGCGTATGCATTAGTAGGAATTCGGTTGGAGATAGTGAAATTGGAGTGCCAGATAATTCCATTTGGACCAGTTCGGCATTCAATAACAAGCTTCCGACTCTGAGACTTTTGATTGTTTTGTCTGGGTCCGTGTTATCAGTATTTGATGAGTTTTCAGACTCAAAAGTCCGGAACCGTTGTCCGAACATGCCACTTTTACGATCAGATGAAATGGTTGATCTGAAGCTCAAAATCAGTTCAAGCTGTTCGATTTCACGTAAAGTCGGTAGTGTTGGTTTTTTATTTAATGCATACACGACACCAACAGTGTCCAGCCCGTCGAAAATCGGAGAAACGATTCCTTGGGTAAATCCTGATTGGGTGGCCCATGCAGGAATTGAAGTGAGCTGAGGGTCTTTGGTCGACAGTGCTATTGCTGAGCCCTGGCGAATAGCTGATGCGCCGGGAGAACTTCCGGTTAGAGGCTCAAATTCTGCGTCGATATTATGCATTTGCCCTTTGTAGCTCCAATGCGACGGAGCCAGTGCACCATGTGTATGTTGGAGGCTAAAAACAATAGCTGCCTCGTAATTGGTTGCTGTTCTTGTTGCCGCTGCCAAACGAGCATCCAAACTGGTGCCATCATCTCTGTTCAACAGTTTGGCGCCTTGAAGAATTCTACTTGCGCTGGCTTCNCTGGAAAGACGATCNTTAAGTGATTTGACCTGTTTGCTTCTATCGTTATTTCTCTTGGTAAGGAAAAAGTGCACAACAACAGAGCCGAAAAGCGTGGCTAGGTTGAATGAAGCGAGAATAACGAGATTTTGGGCTAGTAGAAACCCGGTTAGAACAATTGATACACCGGCCAGTAATGCTGAAACGGGAGTAATCCATTTTCTNAAGAGTTGACGGAATGGCTGGAATACTGGAACAAAAAGTATTGAAAACGGTTCATTAAGTTGTTTTGTTATTTGGGTGCTTTTCATCTTCTGAACACTATCTAACTGCTCGGCGTAATTACCTGTTTACGGTTGAACGGGGTTTAACGAATAATGAACGAGGCTTGCTCGATGTCGCAAACCCTCCGTAGGTCGTACACTAGATAGAATCAATACTTGTCAACTTCATTTTTTAAAATTTACAAGGACAACTGAACACTGGGTAATCTAGGCAGGCTGAAAAGTCTCATTGGTCACGGTGGCCGTAACGACGAATCAACATCTTTTGAACCTAATTCCCGAACTACTGGTCGCAGACAGATCGCTCGTGATTCAAATTCATCCGATTCACCTTCTGCGGCATCCGATCACTCTGGTATGGCGGGTAATCGCAATACTAACTCGTCTCGACGTCGCAAACGCCGGGATGACATCGAGCGCTCTGGAAATACACGTAGTGCAACTACAGGCCGGTCAGGTCGATCGAAACGCAACGCTGGCAGCGCGGACACAGATAATGACAACCCAAATCGCTCCTCAACGCGCAGGGCAAACCCCCGGGCACGAGGAAGACGACATGCGCCAGATATTCACTCTAAGTTATCGATAGAGCCTCAAGAGTTTGCGCAGTGGGCAGGTCTCGAACTAAAAAAGCCGATTGTCGATTCTATTCTGAANATGGGATACGAAAATCCGTCCGATATACAACAAGCGNCAATGCCGTGGGTTCTCGAAGGTNGGGATGTNGTAGCTCAGGCGGTAACNGGGTCTGGAAAGACGGCCGCGTTTGGAATCCCAATGTGTAACCTTGTCGACCCCCGCTCTCGGCAAGTTCAAGGGCTTGTATTGGTGCCGACGCGTGAGTTGGCTCAACAGGTTCAAAGAGAATTATCTCTTATAGGGCGTGACCGAGGGGTAGGCGTNGTTGCGGTTTACGGCGGGGAGCCGATTGCCAGGCAGATTAAGTTGCTTGAACAGGGCATGGCAATTGTTGTAGGTACNCCTGGCCGGGTGAAAGACCATATGAANCGTCGNACCCTCGATCTGGGNTATNTAGATATGGCGGTGTTAGATGAAGCTGATGAAATGTTAGACATTGGCTTCGCTGATGACATGGAATACATATTAAATANNACTCCNAGNACACGCCAGACCGCTCTTTTTTCTGCNACCATCCCAAATTTTATACGNGGNTTGATTCGTCGTTATCTTGANAANCCACGCTGGATACAACTGGTTTCGGACACTAGAGGCTTCGAAACCGTTGATGAAGTCGATCAGATTTTCTATGACGTCGCATCNCAAGATAAAGCAGATGGAATATTAGAGATCCTTGATGACCTTGAAGAAGGGTCCCAGATATTGATATTCCGNAAAATGCAAATCGGTGTGGACCGCTTATCGAANGGTNTGNCCGGCGAAGGATTTNCAGTTAAGGGAATCCATGGAGGNATGTCTCAGTCCGAGCGAAATCGGGTAATGGCTGCGTTTCGCGATGGCAGTTTGAAAATGCTTGTTGCCACCAACCTGGCAGCTCGCGGCCTAGATATCCCGACAATATCTCACGTGGTTAACTATGACATGCCAGAGAACATAGAAGAGTATGTTCACCGCATCGGACGAACGGCACGAATGGGTAAACGCGGTACAGCTGTCAGCTTTATCGGCGAGTGGGACTTTGAGTTATATGAGCAAATCATTGCCAAGATAGGTGAGGACAAGATAGTCAAGCGCAAGTTTTCTTTTTACTAGCCAAATATTTGTAAGGTCTGACCGTTACTTCGATCTAACGTTATGTTNANGCGCTTAGATGCCAACTTTCCCGCCACGGATATTAGTTCCATCTCCAGTAAGAAGCTGTTTAATCTCGCTCGCATAAATTATTTCAGTGTCATCTTGTGGTTCGTAGTTGAGATATTTTCTTCCAGTTTCTAATGACCAAAACCTNCGCGTATTATCGCTACAGCCATAAGCAATAACAAATGGCACTTCATGTTCGTTTTCAATGTTTGGCGCTTCAATGGCTTGGGTGAACAATTGGGTGATGTCCCGAGGACTGATATAAGCACCGAGATTTCGTTTGAATTCGGCGATTCCGTTACTGGTTTGTTCTGTCATNGGTGAATCAGAAAGATAATCAGTGACTTTGATCGGTCTGGTGAATCCGATTCTCAACATGACGGTCTCCAGTTTTCTGCCGAATATTCCACATGCGTATGGCCATGCCAGTAGTTCGTAAGCAGCCTTTGCCCAACCGTAGAAATTGTCTGATACAGGGAAATCACTTGGACGTACCATATCCATTTTACGTTCGTGAATTAAAGAGTGCTCATACCAGTCAGCTGCATGGTTCGAACTAGCNACTGCCAGCCTAGTAACACCAGCATCNTAGGCGGATCGATAAATGTTGTTTGCCATCTGTATGTTCTCATGTTCATTGTTGAAGCGATCTATGAGAGCGTTTGACGNCTNNGCTCCTCTAGGGGTGTGAGGCTTGAACGCGAGATGAATCACAGCGTTGATTTCTTTGAATAAGTGGGCATATTTGGATCTGTCAGGATCAATGAAGTTAGCGATGGTTACACCTTCAACTNTATTTCCATCTCTGTCGATTTCGGAAATATCCGCGAGAGTNAGGTCGAAATGATCTCGAAGTGTGGGAAGCATTAGTGATGCGATATATCCGCTAGCTCCCGTGACTAGCACTTTGCGCTTTGACATTTCCAAAAACTCCTAACTTGTATTTCTAACATCAGTGGGCGATATAAATCCAGATAAAAGGTNGATCCCAGCGTTCTTCACTATTGNGTCAGCGAGCCTCATTCCATATTGGTACTTTCGAATCCCAACCTACTGCTTTGTGATACCCCNCATCTGGTAATTTCACGATTGGTTCGATCCCTAGAGCGAGTTTTGCACGCTGTATATTAAAGATATGAGTGTAGAACTCGTTTTGAATATGCCGGAATGTAGCGACTAGATCCTTGCAGGTCATCTGTCCAGTTTTGGGATCTAATGAGATACCGTCCGGGTGGACTGTGCGCATCAGATTCCANTGATCGCTCGGAGCTCGGCAAACGAANATTGAGCGTGCCTTGTGTATGGTTGTATCGANTAGCACGCGTTTTGATATGTAGATTGCCTCGTCCACAGCGTTTAATATTTCTTCGATATGCCAGAANAATCGATCGTCGAGTCGTCGGTCATGTTCCGTTGAANCGAATGTTGAATAGCGTTCTGGTGACATTGGTAACTTGTCGGAGAATAGCTGGNCAGCCCATTTACCGATTAACCAACGAACCGGAACGGATGCCATGTGGCTTGTTTGTTGTCTAATTGACCAACCAGACCATCCCCACCGATCTGAAGTCCAATCTAAAATCGCATCATCTAATTCGCTTACTTCTGCTCGCACTAGGCTGTTGATCCGCCAATAGTCAGGGAACATAGTGCGCAGTTGTGGACTGGTTGTCAGGTTAGATTGCGACATTATGTGAGTCTCTGGTCATGTTTACTGCCTGTCAAGATGTCGGTGCGTCAAAATGGTCTGTACTATCTGGGTATGACTTCAAAAACTTGGCTCAAGGGTAATTTACATACTCATACGACTAATAGTGATGGAGATGCNTCACCCGAACACGTTTCTGAGTGGTATCACGAACACGGATACGATTGGCTTTGCTTATCGGACCACAACCACTTGACCATACTGGAAGGTAGCAAGGCGGAGAAATCAAAATGGCCACTATTGGTTCATGGCGAAGAAGTGACCTCACGTCAATCANTTGGGCCGGTTCATGTGAATGGATACGGGATTACCGAACTGGTAGAGGCTTCNGATTCTACTGACATTGTNACNGCNATGCGTGAGAACGTTGAGCGGATAATNGCTGCAGGTGGAATGGCTTCAATTAACCACCCGAATTTTCGATGGGCATTTGATGATGGGGCGATGATGCAGGTTGAAGGTTACAAATTNATGGAAGTATTCAACGGTCATCCAAATACTCATAATGATGGNGGGGGTGGGAAAACTAGTACCGCGGGAATTTGGGACCGGCTGCTAAGTCACGGCAGGAGGGTCTGGGGTATAGCTGTTGATGATTCTCATCACTACACGAATGAATTCGCCGCTGATCGATCAAATCCAGGCAGAGGCTGGGTCCAAGTTGACGCAGATACACCNACTGAGTATGGCATTCTGGAGGCGATGTCGCGNGGTGATTTTTACGCCTCTACCGGCGTAAAAATCGGNGACATGGTTTCGAATACTCGTGAGGTCAATTTAGAGATTGACCCAGAAACAGAACCTGATGGGATTCAAGCCAAATACACGACGCTGTTTACCGGGTCGAATGGTCGANTGTTGTACGAATCCACTACAAATTCACCGTCCTACAAACCAACTCGCCTTGATGGTTACGTGCGCGCAACAGTTTATTCATCTCGTGGTACGAGGGCCTGGACCCANCCAGTTTTTATCGGCTCTTAACGCTGCAAGTCGTTATNACAACGTGCGTGTCATAAATCACTCCGATTTGCTGTTTGNGGAAACCTTTAGAAAGAAANGAAAATGTTCAATCGACTTGCTAATGAAACAAGTCCCTATTTGCTTCAGCACAAGGACAATCCAGTTGATTGGTACCCCTGGTGCGATGAGGCNTTTGAAACTGCGCGACGCTTGGATAGGCCCATCATTCTTTCTATTGGGTATTCCGCCTGTCACTGGTGTCACGTGATGGCTCACGAGTGCTTTGAGGATGAACTTATAGCTCGGACGATGAATGATGGGTTCGTGANCATTAAAGTGGATAGGGAAGAGCTGCCTGACGTGGATTCAATCTATATGACTGCGGTTCAGGCTATGACGGGATCAGGGGGTTGGCCTTTAACNGTATTTATCACNCCGGATGGTAAGCCNTTCTTCGGNGGTACNTATTTCCCGCCAACAGATCATCACAATCGACCGGGCTTCCCGCGAGTATTAAATGCCATTGCTGATGCTTATAAAAACAACAGGGTGGAGTTGCTATCGAGCTGTGCGCAATTGATCGAAGTTATAAAGGCAAACTCGACACCTCAANAATACGAAGGTGAAATCGACGAATCATTGATGTTTAAAGGCTGCGATCANCTGTTNAGCGATNCCGATCTGAAAAATGGCGGCTCTCTGGGTGCTCCAAAATTCCCACAGCCGATGCTTTATGAGTTATTGCTACGTTACTCGAAAAAAACTGGTAACACTCAAGCCTCACATGTGGTAAATCTCACACTCGAGAAGATGGCACGTGGGGGTATTTACGATCAAATTGGCGGTGGATTCGCTCGTTACTCTGTGGATGACAAATGGCTGGTGCCTCATTTTGAAAANATGCTCTACGATAATGCTCAACTGGTGACCTTGTACCTACACGCCTACCAGATGAACAAAAACCCATTATTTAAGAAAGTAATCGAAGAAACGTTGGGATATGTCGCTCGTGAGATGACANATCCATTAGGTGGCTTCTATTCATCCTCAGATGCTGATTCTGAAGNGGTTGAGGGCAAGTTTTTTGTTTGGACTCCTGATGAATTCGATATGGTGCTGGACAAAAAAGATGCTTCTTTGGCCAAAACGTATTGGCGGGTGACTAAAGAAGGGAATTTTGAAGACGCTAACATTCTCAATGTTCCTGTGGATTTAGAAAGTTTCGCTGAAGAACATCGTCGGAATGAAGAGGCGCTAGAACAGGATATTTCTAGGATACGTGCAATCTTGCTCCGAGAGCGATCAAAACGTGTGCCCCCAGGGATAGACGACAAGATTTTGACGTCTTGGAACGCCCTAATGTTCAAGGCTTTTGCAGAAGCGGGGGCATCATTCGAAAATCCTGTGTGGATCGATATCGCAGAAAAAAACNCTCGATTTCTTTTGAGTGTGATGAACGATCGAGAAGGACGCTTGCTGCATAGCTATAAANCTGNAGATAATTCATCANCCGAAANAAGTGANGGACCGCGGATTCTGGGGTATCTAGATGATCATGCCTACTTTATCGATGGTTTGATTACACTTTACGAATCTACCTTCGATTATTTTTATATTGAAGCTGCGCAAAACTTGGCCGATCATATGATTCGGCGGTTTTGGGATCAAGAATCAGAAGTTTTTTATGACACTTCACTGGAACATTCAAAGTTAATTGTCCGTCCCAGAGATATTCTCGATAACGCTGTCCCTTCAGGTGGCTCGATTGCCGCTTTGTCGTTACTTCGACTGAGCTCCCTGACAGNGGAATCTNGTTATGCCTCAAAAGCNGAATCNTCAATTAAGTCACTGGTGCCACAAATGCGACGAGCACCCCTATCGGTCACTTCCTGGATTAGTGCAACTGATTTTCTGAAAACGGACTCTAACCAAATTGTATTGCTCGGAAATCCTGGAGATCCACTTCTGACTGAAATGCTTTGTGAAGTGCGCTCTCGATATTTGCCTAACCTTGTGTTAGCNGGGGCGAGACACCATGATCCTAATGATGAAAAATCCCCGTTATTACATGGAAAGGCTATGTTGAACGGTAAGCCGACGGCTTACGTTTGCAAAGACTACATTTGCAACTTGCCAGTTAGTAGTCCATCCGAACTGTCTGATCAACTTGATTGATCAGCATCATCCGTAGATTCTGTACTGAGTTTTTAACTCTGTTGGTTCTTGTTGTTCCATGGCCTGCTTCGCTGCGCGTGCATCTGCCTGCCTGTCGAAACGTTCGCGAACCAATGCGAGTCCAACACCCACAGCCCCACCAGCTACTCCCAGTATTGTCAGCAGGGGGCCAGCAGTTGCTCTACACATTAATATGTTGAATCCGTTCTATTTGTTACGAAAAGTGGTATGACTATTTTTAATTGAATGGTCGTTTTATGTCAGGATGTAACTAGTTTGCCAGATCTCTTTTTTCGAACTGCCATATGGCAATTACTAGAGCGATGGCTGCGGTGCATACCATCGTTATGCAGTGTACAGGGTTGATGCCGTTGATTATTACGTCATTGCCGTTGAAGTAATAAAACACCGAGATGAAGCGTAACGGGTCGAGAGCATCTACCACGGATAGGAATGTATCAAGCAAAAACCCGATTATCGCCACTGACGCTGCAAATCCACCCGCAAGGCTTTTCTTGCCAGTTGATGCCCCAATCGCCAAAGCGATCAGGCCCAACGTGATACCTAGTACGTAGAGACTGAATATTGCTTGCGTAGTACCGATCAGTGATAGGCCAAACCCTGCGATTTTTGATCCTCCGATGATCCCGATCCATAGAGCTATCGAGAGTGCGAATAACCCGGTTAGCAAGGCTCCTGCCTTTTGTAGTAAAACTTGTTTGCGAGATACAGGGTTTGCTAATAGCTGGTCTAGGGAATGCGATTCTTCTTCTCCGGCTATTGTTCCGGCACCAGCAATAATCGCGAATACGCCAAATATCATTGGCCCCATGAATCCAAATACTTCTGCATTCAAAAAACCTTCGGGGGTCGTGTACGTGTCAGCATCTCCTATAAACGCCAACATTGCTTCAGGAAGCTGCTCCAAAAAATCAGTTAAGCCTGTCGAGTCGCGTATCGTTGGATAAAAAAGAGTTACGTATAGTCCTAGGGCTATAGTTCCGATTGAGTAATAAATAATTGACTTTTTGGAATCTCTGAGAGATTTCAAGTAAACGTTATGTAACATTTAAATCTACTGTTTTGTCTGGTTGGCTGTAATAGGTCAAGAAGACTTCTTCCAAACCGGGATGTCCGGACTGTATATTTACGACTGTGTACCTTGCTGCCAATTTGATCAGAGAATCGACGCTTCCTGTGACATTACATGAGAGGTGATGGTCTTTGATTGTTACTTCGCTCACCCCATCAACCCCCTCGAATTCAGCTTTAGAAATGGCTTGTCCGAATTCGATTTCGATTTTGGTTACTGTTTGTTTACGTAATGTCGCCACCTCTTCTACAGCGACAATAGAGCCTTCACGGATAATACCGACTCGGTCGCAAATGACTTCGACTTCTGGCAGGACATGAGATGAAACGAAAAGCGTTTTACCTGCTTCAGCTTCCTCCAATACGAGTGTGTGGAATTCTTGTTGTAGCAATGGATCGAGACCGGTTGTTGGTTCATCGAGAATTAATAATTTTGGATCGCTCATGAATGCTTGAATGAGTCCGACTTTCTGCCGGTTGCCACGAGAAAGTTCGCCAATTTTTCGTGAAAGATCTAAATCGAATCTTTCGGCAAGTGCCTTGGCTTTCCTAAGGTGTCCTCCTCGAAGATTGGCAAAATATTGCAGTAACTCTTCAGCGGTTAACTTCTCATAGGTAATGAAATCNCCTGGTAGGTAGCCTACGTTTCGGCGTATTTCTACAGAATCNGACCGNGAATCCATACCTAGGACGGTTGCCGAACCAGAGCTAGGGCGTATGAAATCTAAAAAAATTCTAATACACGTCGTTTTACCTGCCCCGTTCGGACCCAGTAGGCCAAAGACTTCACCTTCATTGATGTCTAGACTCACACCGGAGATTCCACGGTGTGTTCCGTAAAACTTGGTCAGATCCGTGGTGCTGATTGGACCTGTCATCGAGTAATTGTTCCATTCCAAGCAGGTGGGTGATCAATGGATGTGAAAATATAAATGGCGACGTTAATTTTCCACAACACGTAGCTGATCATTTATTCGTCGCTTGCGTACTTTTCGAGCACTTTGCTAGGAAAATCACCATTTGAGTAGACTTTGGACACGTCATCTAGTTCTTCTAGAGCATCAAGAAGACGTAGTGTTTGCATTGCACCTTTATCGTCTAGGGGAACCAATGTTGTTGGCACAAGTGCCAGTTCACCNCTTTCAACGTTGATCCCTGATAGAGCCTCCACNCCTGATTTCACATCGGCGAAACTTTCGTAGGGNGCTGTTACCTGNACGNTTGTNCCATCTACTTCTACGTCTTCAGCGCCAGCGTCTACAATTTCGAGAGCNATGTCATCAGGGTCCCCGTTTGTAACTTCGACAGTGATTAACCCTTTATTTTCAAAATTCCATGACACTGCCCCCGCTCCAGCGAGATTTCCACCAGCTCGTGTTATTTGTGCGCGGACTTCAGCAGCAGTTCGGTTCTTGTTGTCCGTAAGTGCTTCCACAATAATCCCCGCGCCTCCCGGACCGTAAGCTTCATANCTAATCTGTTCGAGGATNACTGCATCTCCGCCGATCCCCGCACCACGCGCTACTGCACGGTCTATATTGTCTTTGGGCATGTTTAGTGACTTGGCGTTGTCAACTGCNAGTCGCAGACGGAAATTCATCTCGGGGTCGGGGTCCCCTTCACGNGCTGCAACCATTATTTCTCGTGAAAGTTTTGTAAAAAGTTGACCGCGCTTAGCGTCGGCTGCGCCCTTNTTATGTTTGATCGTGCTCCATTTAGAGTGACCGGACATTCANACTCCCATCATGNTACGTACTTTTAACATCTGAAACGAGAATNTTACTAGTTTCAGNAACCCTAGAGTAAANCNCTTGGCGGATCGATGATCATCACTCCAGTTGTTTTATTTACCTCGATGATCACGCCTTTTATCACCGGTATGAGTATATCCGGAGGTTTATGTTCTNGTTTATCGTATTCGGGACTGATGATGAATACATCGTTGCTACCGGTTTCGATAATCTCNGTTATAGACCCAAGTTGTTTTCCGCCCACGGTAATGACACTTATTCCTAGNATCTCATAGTGGTAGTAAACGCCTGGCGGGTTTTTTGGAAGTGATTCGGNGGTGACTGATAATTCCATACCGCGGAGCGGATTGGCTTTTTCAATTGAATCGATGTTCGCNAAAGTNAATTTTANTGCCNTGCCAGATACCCCCGCGTGTGTGATCGTGTGTTCTGCGCCATTGATTAAAACAACGTCGCCGACAGAGAATCTATCTTTGATATCTGAATAAACCTCGACCAGAACTGCTCCGTTAATTCCAGTAGGCCGCCGAACTCGTCCTGCAGCGACCAGATTTTCATCCAAATAATCCGATCGTTTGAATGAGCCGGTCATAGGGAAGCGGTTAATCGATCTCTAAGTTGACCCGGGTGTCAGATTTTACAGCTGCGACGCGCAATAAAGATCGCATTGACTGGGCCACGCGGCCGTTACGGCCGATAACTTTGCCTTTGTCTTCATCGTCGACCGATAGGCGAAGGAATATATGATCACCATCACCTTCGTCGGTTACAGAGACGTTGTCTGGATGAGACGTTAGTGCTCTAGCAATATATTCAATCATCTCCCGCATAGCGTCCACGGGGGACGCATCTTCGTAGGTTGGCTCCTGGGCCTCTTCCTCGTCAAACTCAACTTCATCGGGTGTTTCAGCCATTAGTTGCAGCCCTTGGAATAATTCCCTTGGACTGTAGCAAGGCAGTTACCGAGTCAGACGGCTGCGCCCCGTTTTTNATCCATTTGGTGATTTTCTCTTCGTCGACCTTGATNTCTGGAGGATCTGGGAAGGGGTCGTAAGTGCCCACCTGTTCAATAAACGANCCATCACGAGCTGCTCGTTGATCGGCGACAACAATTCGGTAGGCGGGGTGTTTTTTACCCCCAGCGCGTCGGAGACGGATTCGAACCATTCGGGAAAATACTCCGTGCCGGCCTATTGCCAGCGAAAAATTATTCAGTCAAAGTTTTAGAGNGGACCGTNTATCNGCNNACTACGACATAAAATTGTATTGGCCCGGATAGGGATTAGTCAAAGGGTTTGTACTACATAGTCGCTTGGAATNGTTGATTCGAAAAGTATGTTGGAGATTATTTTAATATCTGTTNCCTGTACACCACTTTGGGGCCATTCGACGGTAACCTGATCTAATTGNGCTATTAATTACTGACAGTATTTTCTAAGTTGACCNNCAAAACATCCCAAATCTCAGTTCTTTTTTTTGCCGCTGTTCGTGAACGAGCAGGCACAGGCTTTGTGCAGGTTGCAGCTTTTGATGGGATGACAGTGGACGANGCNGTTGATGCTGCTTGCCAGTCTGCTCCNAGGGATCCTGAACCAGGAACCGGAGTGATGCTTGCATTGAACGGCNAGTACGTGGAAGGNGATCGTCCGGTTGNCCCGGGCGATGAAATTGCCGTGATTCCGCCGGTTAGTGGCGGCTCAGATGGAATCACTGGTGATTCAGAGTGGATATTNTTGACTGGTGAGCAACTGGATTCTTCGGTGTTAACTGAATTTGTTACCACTAATGTCGATGGGGCTGTAGTGACTTTTATTGGTGTGACCAGAGATCATAATCAAGGGCGTGTTGTGGAACATTTGGANTATGAGGCNTATCAGCCGATGGCCCAGAATAAGATNCTTGAGATCATCAATGAGATGAGGAANAGATGGTCGATTGGAAANATTGCCGTTGCTCATCGTACGGGGCGAGTCGATATTGGTGAAACTAGCATGGTAATAACTGTTGGGTCTCCACATAGGCGACCAGCATTCGAAGCTTGCCTGTATTTTGTTGACCGGTTGAAGGAGGTTGTCCCGATCTGGAAAAAAGAATTTTTTGAGGGAGGNGAAGTATGGATTGGAGAGACTCCAGNTGACGGCAACAGCGTTGAACATCGGTANANATGATTTGATATTTAATATCACCACCANGTGTCGCATTATTGAGAGGTAGCGTNTCCGATGAATCTCAACCGAATAANCACTTCGTGACAAATACAGTCACAGGTAGAGTCATTCAGGCNAAAAACNTTTACCGAAAATACGGAAATATTGCGGCCGTNGACGGAATAACTTTTCATGTTGAATCAGGTGAGACGTATGGTCTCTTAGGTCCTAATGGTGCCGGGAAAACCACAACGATGCGCATGCTAAGTGGTCTTACACCTGTGGATTCTGGAATGCTCACAGTTGCGGGGATTGATGTAGTCCGAGACAGTAGACGTGTCAGAGAAACAATGGGGGTTGTTACTCAGCATGATGGGCTCGATACTGGGCTGACTGTTTTCCAAAACCTTTTTCTTTATGGATTTTTGGCAGGCCTTTCCAAAGTAGGCGCTCAAAAACGAACACATGAAGTTCTTGAGTTTTTCAATATGCGTGATCGTTCTCGGGCAAATGTATATGAGCTTTCAGGTGGGATGAAACGTCGCTTGGCAATCGCCCGTTCAATGATGAGCAGCCCAACCGTGATCGTCTTGGATGAACCATCGACAGGCTTAGACCCGCAAAGTCGTAACCGTGTTTGGGAAGAACTTGCAATCCTCAAGGAATCTGGTGTGACCGTACTTTTATCAACCCATTACATGGAAGAAGCCGCGACATTATGTGATCGGCTCTCGATCATGGATCAAGGAAAGATTCTTGATGAAGGT
>PBRL01000008.1 GCA_002725925.1 Chloroflexota bacterium | reverse complement strand
CTCTCCTTTCAAGTGTTTATTCAGAATATTCAAGCTGGCAACACTGGAATAACAGCAAGAAAACCCGGTGCTGGGTGTCTATCCAGCATCATCGTGACGATGCACTGATGGCGAGAGCGCTCATTATGCCCGCAAAAGGTGCTTTCTCGCAACTAATCAGTGTCGTTAAATGGAGAAAATGAGTGATGAAAACCTAAAGATTAACTTGCACTTTACGTTTCATTATCGAGCATTCTTTCTTGTCTTGGGTTACCTGCAAGATTGGGTTTTGACCTGAAACCGAAACTACGTAACAGGCTCTGTCCCACAAATAAGGTTGCGACAATTGCTATTGAACCACCCAGAGTCATAGCGAATGGAGCATTGAATCTCTGTGCCAGGTAGCCCATTAATAAACCTCCCAGCGCAGAAGCCCCCCAAGTTAGTTGATTGATACTTAGAACGCGTCCGCGGAATTCTTCATCGACTAGGGTTTGTACTACTGTGGTGTTCATCGTTCCCATAAGGACTTTGGATCCGCCAATGACGCCCGCTATAACGACTGCTACATCCAGCGCATTGGTTTGTGCGAAGGCAATTTGGGCAGCGCCAAGACCGACCCCGCCGACCGTAAGATAGAGGGCGGGGCGGATTCTGTTACCGATCAGGGTGATTGATATTGTTGCTATCAATCCTCCAATTCCAACTCCTAGAAGAAGCTGACCATAAACCCCAAGACCACCATGGAAGATCTCATCCGTGAATACGGGAAGAAGTGTGTCAAACGATGTTCCAAATACTCCGAGTGTGATGCCAAGTAATATGACGGAAAATATGGACCTTTGTTTCTTGAGGTAGGCGAATCCCTCCAGCAACCCCGCTAGTGCAGTTCTGGTTGTAGCTGTTACTTTATGGCCTTTTGTATTCATCATGAAGAGGGTTATGACGGTCAGTACATAAGAGCTTCCTATGATGTAGAACAATCCTTCAAGCCCCCAATTTGAAACGAGCGGTTCGATTAAGATAGGGCCAATAATTGCAGCTGCTCCAAATACGATTGAATAGAGTGCTATCGCTCCGCCCAAATGATCTTTCGGAACGATGGCAGCTACCATTGCAGACCTTGACGGAATATCGAAAGCGAGAAGTGTTCCAGTTGCGGATGAGATAGCCAGAATATGCCACGGTTCAACAGCTCCGCTTTGAATTAGCATTCCGGTACCAAATGTTGCCACTGCAAACAATAATCGCGTGAATCGGACTATTTTTAGTCGGTTGAATCGATCTGCGAGAACGCCTCCCCACATCGAGAAAATCAGAACCGGAGCCAAGTTCGCTGTAGCGACAAGACCTAGCATTACTTCTGAGCCTGTAAGTTGTCGCATTAGAAACAAGCGACCGTAAACAAGAGACCACATACCGATGTTAGAGAAAGCCGCAGCCACCCAGAATAGTCGGTATTCGCGGTATCTAAAGGCAGAGTAACTGGTACCTGAAAGAATACTGATGTGCACTATGCAATCAGCCCTTGGGTCACCCTATCTGAAAGTACAATTTTCTCGTTGTAAAGCTCTATGTTACGGATTTTCAAGCGTTGTTCCGAGTGAATTGAGTTGCTCTCCGCCAAGGACATGTAGATGTAGATGATCCACAATCTGACCTGCATTTGCTCCTTGATTAACCGTAACTCTGTAACCGTCCTCTGCTGTACCCATCTGGTTGGCTACTCTAGCTCCGACACGCATTAGATGTCCAAGAAGTTTTTCGTGTTGTTTGGTTGTCTCTGTCAAATAGGTGACGTGTTCCCGCGGGATCACGAGTACGTGGACGTTTGCTACTGGGTTAATGTCATTGAATGCGATGCACTGATCATCTGAATAAATGTTTGTCGAAGGTAGTTTTCCTTGGACGATATCGCAGAATAGGCATTTAGATTTATCCAATTGCTTATTCTCCTCTGTTCTTGATCACCATATAGATCAGATGGTTTATTTATAGACCCATTGTGTCCGCGAGATTTGATTTATGAAAACCTGCGTCGCCGTAGTCAGTTTTCCATGCCAGTGCCCTACGAGTATAAAGATGTAAATCGTGTTCCCAAGTGAAACCTATCGCACCGTGACACTGATGGGCTGTCCAGCACAGGGTTGAAATTTTCTCACTTGCAGCGATTTTTGCCTGTGCGGCCCTCTCGTAGGAGTATCCTTCACGAGAGAAACTCCAGGCTGCCGAGTGTGCAAGATGGTTAACCTGCTTTGCAGCTATAGCCATTTCAGCCAGATGGTGCTGAACAGCTTGAAATGTCCCGACTGGTCGACCGAACTGTTCACGGTTAGTCGTATAACTGACAGTGGCGTCTAAAACGGCTCTACCGAGACCGGCGAGCTGAGCAGCTCGGGCCACGCTGCCGGCGGAAACCAGTTCTTGAATAGCTTTAACGGCTTTTTCCCCTGTCGCGACGATGTTTGCTTCAGGCACGACAACCTCGTTGAAAGTTATGGAAGATACTGGAACCCCTGATGCATGATCCACTGGAGTTTGATGGATGCCTTCGGCTTTCCATATTGGAATTGCGATCAGTGCAAGTTCACCATCGTCCATTCTGATTGTTGTCAGTGAGTGAGTAGCCTGTTGGGCAAATGCCACGAATCTCTTCTCGCCTGTTATTACAACGTTAGAACCAGACTTTGTCGCTGCGACAGTCGTAGAAGATGTGTCCCAAGAACCATTTCGTTCGACGATCGACGGTGTCAATAAAATATCACCGGCTGAGATTTGCGGAAGGATTTCTGACTTGATGGATTCTGAACCATATCGTTCGATAATCCACGAAGTGATCGCAGATTCGACGATGGGAACAGGTGCTAGGGTCGCCCCCAGTTCTTCCAGTAGCACGGCGAGGTCACCGAAAGAAAAACCTGCACCGCCAAACTCTTCGGGAATTACGAGTCCAGGCCATCCGAGTTCTATCGTCTTTTTCCACAAATTTTCGAGTGCATCGTAATTGCCTGATGCTACAGAGCGAATCGTCTCTGAATCAGATTGGTCTTTTAGAAATTCCCTCGCTGAACGACGAATAAGCTCTTGTGTTTCCGTAAGTCCGAAATCCATGTTGATGTCTACTTCCTGGGAAGTCCTAAACCACGCTGGGCTATGATGTTTTTCTGAATTTCGTTGGTTCCAGCGAGAATTGGACCGGAGGTGTAGAACAATCTCATCTTTAGGAAGCGCCCTTCCAGCTTCGATTGGCTCGACCCAGGTTCCAGTACTCCGTACATGCCTAGCAACTCGACTCCATAATCGAGCACCTTTGTGTAAATCTCTGTAGCCACCACTTTGCTCATCGATGCTTCTGAAGATGGAACTTCGCCTTGTCCTTGCCGCCATGCGACATCGAAGCACATAAGCCGGGCAGCTTCGATTTCAGTTTTTAATTCTGCTAAATTGCGTCGAATTATTGGGTCTGAACTAATCGTTCCTATAATGGGATCATTAGCCGACACATAATCGACAAGTTCTTCTAGAGCGGCACGTGCCCACGCTGCGTAATCGATGCCAGATCTTTCGAAGTTNAATACTGTCATCCCGACTCGCCAACCATCGTTTAAATCTCCAACGAGATTTTCTTTNGGGACACGTACTTCGTTGAATATGACCTGGTTGAAACTATGNACGCCTGCCATGTTAATGATCGGCTGTATATCGACTCCAGGAGATTTCATATCGACCATAATTANGCTGATTCCCTTATGTGGTGCNNAATTCGGATCTGTTCTCACCAACATGAACATCATGTCGGCTCGATGGGCGAGGGAAGTCCATATCTTTGCCCCTGTTACTGTGAAGTGATCGCCGTCGTCGATGGCTNTTGTTTGCAAAGATGCCAGATCGGAGCCTGAGTTTGGCTCAGAGTATCCCTGACACCACTGAATTTCACCGCGTGCTATTGACCCCAGGTATTTAATACGTTGGTCTTCTGACCCAAATCGCATAAGNGTTGGTCCAAACATACGGGTGCCAAATCGATCATGACCTGGCGCCCTGCGGTACGCCATTTCCTCGGCGAATATCGTGTTCATCATAGGTGATGAATCGGANCCACCATATTTTNTTGGCCAGCTCATNACAAGCCAACCTTGATCGGCTAGGCCCCGTTTGATTTTTTGGTTTAGGTGCCAGTGGTCATCGCGTGATTCGTCTGGAGGTCCTCGCCAATCATCGGGTAACGCGTTATCGAGAAAAGCGCTTAGACGGCGTTTGAAATTAGATTCTTCCGCAGTGAACTCNAAACGCAAGGTNTGTGCATTCTATGCCGGAGTAGACCGGACTAAACGTGTGTCAGTTNTTAACTGATANGCACGTAATGGTTTTTTCGATTCCTGNTATGCGATGCATGCCGTCACTAATNAGATCACCAATACTTTTAAGATTCTCGGCTTCTGCTACACCNATAATGTTGAAAGGGCCAGTCACCGTGTCGACGGATGTCATCATTTTCAAGCCTNCCAAGGCTTGTGCCACCTCAGTTGTCTTGCCGACCGTCGTCTCGATTAGGATGTATACNCGTGTAGCCAAGTGTTCTCTCCNCTGNTGAATTACGCAATCCTAGTCGGACACNGATGTAGGTGTCAAAGTTGAGATATACNNAGANCGTGTGATTACGATGGATAAAAGNNTAGGTTCGGCGATGGATNGATTTGATCACATCGGAACTTCAAGTCTACGTACCGTTGCAGACGGACGAGACTCGAAGTAAGTCGAATTATATGTAGTAGGGGCTTGACCAGCTTGGGCGACTTTTGCTGCTTCGAACGTCAGGCGTTGGGCTGAAGCGGGCGGTTCTGCTTGTACCGTCACGGGACCAGAGTCTGCGAGTCGTCTTGGCGTGAATCCTTGGGCTCGCGTTGGCTCCATATCATCGTTGCTATCCTGTTCGAACTTGAAGTTCGAACTAACAGCCAGCAGTGTAAGACACGTAACAGACGCGCCTCGAGGCGCGTACATACCCGTCTCCCATTCACTGATGGTCTGTTGTCTAATACCGATTTCTCGCGATAATTCCGTTTGCGACTGCCCCAGGTGTGAACGCAGCGCTCGGATGTTATCTGCTTGCCATTTAAAGTCGGTTGGAGGTCCTTGTCTTGTCAACATAAATAGCAAGCTACGCTGCTTTTTTTCTTGAGCCCTAGCGTTTTTTTGACACAGTTCGGCAAATTTGCAAAACATTTGGTCGCTCGTACCTAGGGTCCATTAACACGTGTTACGAGTTATCAATCTAGTTTGAGCATGTCTTCGAAATGATTTGGATCATCAAAAGGTCCGACAACGGCTAGTACAAGATTCTCTGGTTTGACAACTCTGTTCGCAGCTCGTTTGATGTCTTCTTTGGTGACAGCTGAGATATTTGCGATGACTTCATCAACTGACTGTACTTCACCTCGAATGAGTTCTTGGATGCCAAGGAAGCTTGACACGGCGCGGCTTTCTTCCATTTGCAGCATCATCCTGCCCTTCGTGAGTTGTAAGGCCTGTCTCCACTCTTCTTCAGTGACACCATCGCGCATCTTACCCAGCTCTTTAAGAATGACCGGAATGGCCTCATCAACTCGATGGGGGTCGATGCCAGATTCAACCACGAACGCACCGCAGTCGCTGTAAAAGTGAGCGCCGCTATGTATGTCATATGCGAGCCCGCGCTGCTCGCGAACCTCTTCAAAGAGGCGACTGCTCATGGTTTCTCCAAGAATAACCGACATGATTGAAAGGGCGTGACGATCGGGGTCGTCATTTGCAAATCCAGCAAGTCCGATCGCAAGATGGGCCTGCTCCGTTGGACGGTGTTCCAGTGCAACGCGCTTTGGAAGGTCCTTTTTTTCGTGAGGAAACATTGGGAGTATGTCTCCATCATGAAGGCTACCAAGAGAATTTGTGATCTGGTCAACAACATCCTGGTGTTCGATATTTCCTGCTATCGCGATGACCGTGTTAGACCCGACGTACTGGGTTTCTAAGTATTTGCACATTTCCTCACGTGAAATCGACTCGACTGATTTGACAGACCCCGCGATGTCTCGTCCCATCGGTTGGTCGGGCCATAACAGATCATCTAACAGCATGGATGCTCGTGCAGCAGGAGAGTCAAAAGATGCACGGATTTCTTCGTATACCACCTGCTTTTCTTTGGCGATGTCTTCCTCCCTGAATATGGAGTTGAGGGTCATGTCTGATAGCAGGTCTATACCATCTCGGTAATTTGGCTGGGCCAGGCGGCACCAATACCCAGTCACCTCTCGGTCCGTAAATGCGTTCAATGTACCTCCTACGCCTTCGACCACTTCTGAAATAGCCCGTGGGGTAGGTCGTTCAGGCGTTCCTTTGAACAGCATGTGTTCGAACAGGTGAGAGGCTCCCGCGAGTTCGGGAGTCTCATACCTCGAACCAGCGCCAAATAGGAAAATAATGCTTACCGCGTTAGTGTGCCTAAAGCTACTGGTGAGAATTCGTATGCCGTTGGGCAGCACTGTTCGATTAAAAGAGCTGGAGACAAGTTGCTGGGATTGCGGTGTGTTCAACTGGAGGTTTTACTTTCTATGTAGTTTCTGCGTGCTAAAAAACGCCAAGATCAAGCGTAGGTGTGAGGAGGTCAGCGGTCAAACTTCTTTTGATTTTGACCCTCAGATTCATGATTAAGGGGTTTGATGGAATTGTTCGTGCTGCAAGCCGGTGCTGCTCGACGTTAGAATTCTTATTCATGAACGATTCTCAGGACGCTAAATTGATTCGCGTCGCAAAAAGGGATGTGTTAACGCCCAATAGCGAAGTTCGTGAGATTTCAGACTTAGCGACGAGTAATCACCCATCGGGTAAATCTTCGCTGGGTTTTTCGACGCGGAACATGTTAGCACTGGTACTGTTGCTCGCTTTGGTGCTTCGATTTTGGGGAATTGACTGGGACCAAGGCGGTCTTTTCCATCCTGATGAGAGGGCGTTTCTGTCCCAGGTGTACGACCTTCAGTTCCCGGAAGGTGACGAGTGGTCTAAAGTTTTCGACCCTGATGAGAGCACCCTGAATCCAGGATCGTTTAATTGGGGCAGTCTGCCTCACTATGTTCTTAAATCGGTTCATTATCTTGTTGCTCCATACAAGTGGATGAGTGTTTTCGATTTGCGCTACGCGGGTCGTGCGCTTTCGGCGATTTCAGATACCTTGACCGTTCTGCTTATTTTTATGATTGGTCGCATGGTCTTTAGTTCGAGGGTCGGCCTTCTGGCAGCGTTGCTGTCAGCGATTGCTGTTCAGCAGATTCAGCTAAGCCATTTCTTTGCTGTTGACACTTTCATGACGACTTTCATTGTCGCAACAATGTTTTATTCCATTCGTGTTGCGAAAGACGGTCGTCGCAGTGATTCTGTTTTGGCCGCGATCATGTTTGGNATGGCAGTTGCTACCAAATTTTCAGTTTTGCCGTTGGGACTGGCACTTGTTTTCGCTCATTTGATATTTGCAACATCACGCAGAGGCGATCGCTATGACTCGTTTGGTGTANCCCCTNANGANGNGTCCANNCANCGTCGTATTGCGTATNAGAACATGTTGATCANGGCNGTGGTNGTACTNGTGGTGTTGATAGTTGTTCAGCCCTACATGTTCATAGATTTCAAAACTTACGTCGACAACATCTNAACNCAAGGGCAAATGGTTCGCAGAGAGGTAGATTTTCCATTCACCCGNCAATATGANGATACCNCACGGTACTTTTACCAGNCGGTACAGCTTGGTACCTGGGGGCTTGGTCCTGCCCTAGGATTGACGGTTTTGCTTGGTTTGATNGGGTCGGTTATTGCCGGAGTACTGGCTCAAAGAAANGNTGANCTTGTAATACTNGCCTGGGTNCTTCCTTATCTGTTTATTACGGGTTGGTTTGANGTGAAGTTTATGCGTTACATGATGCCNNTAACTCCGTTTCTTATTCTGTATGGTGCCCGTTTTCTNTGGTGGNTTTTCGAAGTGATTAAGTCTCTGCAACCTTCGAAACGTTGGNTGCAGNNATTACCAATTGGATTGATTTTGGTGNTNACCGTTCATTACTCGTTTTCATTCATGAGCGTGTACTCCGGTCAGCATCCGTTAAACGAGGTTTCCANNTGGCTNAGNGGTAACGCNGACGCTGGTTCTCAAGTTGTTCAAGAGCACTGGGAAGAGGGANTACCNGGAGTTACNGGTTTGCGAATGCANGAGAGGGCTGAACTTTACAACGATGAGAATTCTAAAAANTTCGACAAACTGACCACGTTGCTTTCNGAATCCGACTATTTNGTTTTGCTAAGCAACAGGCTCTACGCAACNATTCCTCGATTACCTGAACGTTATCCCGTCACNTCNGTCTTCTATGAAAAACTTTTTTCTGGTGAACTCGGGTACGAAATGGCGTATTCGAATGGGCGCCATATTGGCGGATTGGGTGTTGATTANTATGAAGATCCATTTGCTCGATTGGATTTTGGTCCGCCCGATCAGTTCGATGAACCATCTGGTGGGTTGTTTACCGTTGATTTTGGTTGGGCGGACGAAAGCTTCTCGGTTTACGAGCACCCACAAACGTTCATCTTCGCGAATGCAGGTCGTTTGACAGCTCAGCAACTGAGTGTCGAAATCGGTTCGACAGACATGGATGGGACCCAAGTTCAACAAAGTGAGACAGGGTTGCTTCTTTCTGATCGTGATGCGCTNTCACAGCAATCCGGNGGTACTTGGGGTTCGATTACATTTTCACGCTGGTTGCCGGATTGGGTTACTCCGGTTGTTTGGTACGTGGCCGCTCAATTGTTTGCTCTTATCGTCCTACCTATAGCGTTTGTAGTTTTTCGACCATGGCCTGATCGCGGNTATCTTTTCGCCAAGACACTCGGTTTGGTTTTCGTGGCAACGGTTACATGGCTTTTGGTCAGCCTAAACATTGTTTCGTTCAGTTTNTGGGCCGTTTTGATCGGGGGTCTTATTGTTGCTGCGATTTCACTTTTGACCCATCGCTTCCTCGGAAATGANTTTATGAGCCATATCAGATCCAATATACGCAGGATAGTTTGGATGGANCTTTTANTGCTNGTGGCCTTTGTAGGGTTTTTGCTNGTGCGTGCTGCGAACCCTGACTTGTGGCACCCGTGGAAAGGTGGAGAGAAACCGATGGACTTCGCCTANCTGAATGCTGTGGTGAAGTCATCAACANTACCGCCTTANGATCCGTGGTACGCAGGCGGTTATNTGAATTATTACTATTTTGGGCAGTTCATGGTTGCCTCTTTAATTCGTTTTACGGGGATCGTGCCGTCCGTNGCTTANAACCTTGCCCTTCCGTGGTTGTTCGCACTTACGGCTGGAGGTGTTTTCTCGATTGTCTCCGGACTAGCGGAGTTGACTTTGCGTGCAAAACGGNTTCCNGCATGGTCACGTAGGTCGCCGATTTATGCAGGNTTACTCGGTGTNTTATTTGTAGTGGTAGCTGGAAATATTGATGGTCTTATTCAAGTATTTCAGGGAGCAGTGAGAGTATTTTTCCAAAACGNGGGTTTTGGCCAGTTCGATTTTTGGAGAAGTTCCAGAATGATGGCACCNGATTCGTTAGGGCATGAAATCACAGAGTTTCCATTTTTCACGTTTCTTTTTGCCGATCTACATGCTCATTTGATCGCTATTCCGGTGGCAATAACAGCTCTTGGGGCGANCATCGCTGCATTCTTGCGAATAGGCAGGAACCGACCAAAATTCGAAACTATGACNGGCCTCGTAGTTATTGGAGTTTTGGTGGGATCACTTCGAACGATCAATGCCTGGGATTTTCCTACGCAATTAATACTGACAGGTACNTTCCTAATAGGTGGGCAGCTTTTGAGTTCCCGCAGGGCGTTCTTGGAACGGTTGATGATTGGTATTGCGAGCACGGCGCTTGTAGTAATTGTTGGATACGCCGTTTATTTGCCGTTCCATGCCAGCTTTGAATTATTCAACAACGGAGTGGTCAAGAGTCAGTTTACAACCGAGCTGTGGCGTTACATCCTCATACACTCGATCTTTATATTCTTGATCATAAGTTGGATCGTTTTTACGTGGCGAGAGCGTCTTTACCAGGCATTTACATTGCTTGCTAATCCACCTATGCCCGGAGCAGGTTTGGCAGGTTGGACGTGGCAGGTCGTTATGATTCTTCTTTTAGCAGTGGTTGCATCCCTTGCTGTAACAGGTTTTGCGGTTATTGCATTTGCTTTGATGATCGGTGCATCTATCTTTGCGGCTGGCCTGGTCGCCCATCGATCAGGGATTTCCGGCAGTCGGTATTCGCTAGTGGCAGTTGGGTTGGCGGTTATGGCGATGGCGCTGACGATTGGCGTGGATATATTTACTGTTAAAGATGATATTGGCCGCATGAACACGGTGTTCAAGTTTTATTTGCAGGCCTGGGTCTTACTTGGTATAGCTTCCGCGTATTTTCTCTGGGTACTGGCCGACGCTGGCAAATTATCGTTGAGTGGTGTGCGAGTGGGCAGGGGTGTTTGGATGGGTCTGCTGGCGATTTTGGTTATAGGCGTGATGCTGTATCCGATTCTCGGGACCAGGGACCGCAATAGCACGAGATTTCAGATGTCGGGGCTGGGATTAGATGGTATGGCTTACATGAACACAGTTACGTACCAAGATGATGAAGTGCCTCTGACATTGAAATACGATCTTGAAGCGATTGAGTGGATGCAAGAGAACGTTGAAGGGTCGCCGGTGATAATCGAGGGTTTGAGCGACCTGTACCGCTGGGGTAATCGCGTGTCCATTTACACGGGATTACCTGCTGTGGTTGGATGGGATTGGCACCAGCGGCAACAGCGAGTTAAGTACGCCTCGAGCGTTTCTGATCGAAGAGGTGAGATCGACCGATTTTATGACACTCCACTTAGAGCTTCCGCACTGGAAATCCTCGATAAATACAAAGTCAAGTATGTTTACATCGGGGAACTAGAACGAGCTAAATACCGGTCTGCAGGTATAGCCAAATTCAAAAGTATGTCGGCCGATGGACTTGTCCAGGTTTATCCGGCTACTGGATCGGATATGGAGACACCAGTCGTGATATATCAGTATGTTCCACTAGCCCAGGTTTCAGGAGGGAATATCAACTAACTTGTTGTAGAGGCATCCTCTGGGACGATCAGTCCGTAGTCGTCGTCGTGTCGTCGGTATACAACATTGATCTCTTTGGTTTCCTTGTTGCGGAAGACGTAGAAATTGTGTCCTAAGAGCTCCATATTCGCAGTAGCGTCTTCAATTGATTCTGGAGCAACCGGGTGTCTTTTTGTTCGAACCAGCCGTCCGTGGTCGAGGGTTGTTATTGAATTTTCATCAACTTCAGTAACAGGAGTTTGGGCTAACTGTTCAGCTATAGCCACTCCTAGTCCGCTTTTGGCATAACGTCGGTTTTTGCTGGAATATCGGTTTTTGTAGCGACTGATCTGCCTGGTTACCGCGTCAGATACATGATCGATAGCTGTGTAAGGTGAGTCACCGCGTGTTTCGCCACGGATAACTCCTCGATTCAATCTGATGGTTACTTCAGCGATGAATCGCTCGTCTTCCTTCCTGGTCTGTTCTTTTCGTATTTGAAGAAAAACAGGTACCTGGTCACGAAACCTTCTATCAAGAATGCTTAATCGCTTTTCAGCGTATTTTTTGATTGGGTCGGTGAGGGTGGTGTTATTAGCCGTGATTGTTAATTCCAAGTATTTTCCAATTCGTATCTAGTATTCAATAGTATTTATTGAGATTCTCAAGGCTCAATTGGTTATTCTATTGCCTCCCATGTTTTCTAGTATTTCTGGATGACAGAATTGCGTTTTTCGAAATTTCATGTTGCAGTGTCTTAAGCTGGGCTAAGACATTCACTTCGAGACCTCTATCAGTCCGTAAATTTGAAATGATTTAAATATGAGTGGTATGAAAGCCGTTTTTTTTGATCTGTATGGCACTCTTGCTGGTTTTGACCCTCCACGAGAGGATATACAGATGCGCGCTGCGGCAAAATTTGGATTTGTCCTGACAAAGGACGGAATAGATTCCGGATACCATGTTGCAGATCAGTTTTTGACTAGGCAAAACTCGAAGAAGCCTGTGCGAACTTTGAATACCGACGAAAGAAGGGCGTTCTTTTCTAAATACGAACAATTGGTTCTAGAAGGTGCAGGCCATAGTGTCGATTTGGATGTTGCTGAAAAAGTTTGGCTGGAGGTTAGTAAGCAACAATACCGTTTGACTTTGTTTCCCGATGTGATTAATGGGCTTGGTCGGCTTAGAGAACGCGGTTTGATCGTTGCGGTCATATCAAACATGAATCAAACGAGTGAACTTCTGTGCGAGGATATGAAACTCACGGGGCATGTTGACTTCGCAGTAACGTCGGGCGAGACGGGTTTTGAAAAACCAGACTCTCGGATATTCGAGGTGGCTCTCTTGAAAGCTGGCGTACTTGCAGAGGAAGCAGTATTCATTGGGGATCAACTTGATTCCGACATACAAGGTGCTCAAAATGCAGGGATGCATCCGATACTGATGGACCGATATGGGGGACATCCCAATTATCAGACTTATCCTCGGGCTGTCGATATGGACACAGCTATTGCCCTTATCTCATGATGCCTGATGTCAATAACTCGTGTCATCTTCGCCGTTAATCGGCCCTAGCTACAAAAAGAAATGAGACCTAGTCGTCATGAAAATTGAACGAGTCGAATCGATCCTAGCGGGTAAAAGTCAGATAGTGCGGGTCATCACTGATGCTGGGTTGATTGGGGTAGGCCAATCTGCGTGTTGGGGCTATCTCGAAGCTACAGACGCGGTTGTGAAGAAATTCGCGGATTACCTTGTTGGAAAGGACCCGCTCGATATAGAACATCACTGGCAGTATATGTACCGCATGGGGCCATTCCGTGGTTCGGTCGTGTCAGGTGCCGTAAGCGCTGTCGACATTGCACTGTGGGATATCAAGGGGAAGGTGATGGAAGCCCCTGTCTGGCAACTCTTGGGTGGCAAAGTGAGAGACAAAATTAGGCTTCATTTACTTATGGGAGGAATTCGCCCTGGTGCCGCCGATCAAGGGACTACTCCTGAAGGCCTTCGATTGAATTCCCGAGATGCCGCTGAAGAAGGCTATACGGCAATTAAGACCGATCCGTTGCCTGACGGTTTTCAATCCATGACGCTTCCTCGGCTGATCCACGACACGCGGGAGAACGTAGCTGCAATGCGCGAGGGAGCCGGTTTAGACGTCGATATCATTCTTGAAATGCACAGGAAGTTGACCCCGATGAATGCTATAGCTCTTGCCGAGCAGTTAATTGAATTTAACCCATTGTTTTACGAAGATCCTGTTCAGATAGATTCGATCAAGTCGCAAGGAGAAATAGCACAGCGGACTACACTTCCNGTNGCCAACGGTGAACGGATGCANTCCATCTGGGAGTTTAGGGAGTTATTNGAAGCTGGAGGCAGTCAGTATGTCAGGCCTGATCTTGGGCTTGGGGGTGGAATAACNAGTGTGAAGAAGATTGCTGCTATTGCTGAGTCGTACCATTCGGCCCTCGTTACCCACAACTTTTTGGGGCCTGTGTTAACAGCTGCCGCTTGCAACATAGATACCTCAATTCCTAATTTCCTTACTCAGGAATATTCAATNGAAGATGAGCAANCGTTCAATGCGATATTTAATTCGTCNTGGAAAAGAGATGGTGGTTTNATTCNGGTTCCAGANANCNCNGGNATNGGNATAGANCTTGAGGNGGAATNATTAAAGTCACAACCGTANGTACCACGTGACTTACAGGTTNTTCCTATGCGAACNGANGGCTCTGTCGGNTANTCGNTCTAGTNTTTTNCAGTGNATTANCNTTGAATTTTNATGGCTCAGAATANACAGAAAGTCAGTCTGATCGAGACNAGACTTCGAGCNGCGCTATTTAGAGAGTGCTTGGCCTTAGTTGAAGATGAGGTTGCTTCNCCNGAAGATATCGATACGGTGGTTAAAAACACTATTGGACGTAGATTGGCGGTTGGTGGCCCATTCGAGATCTGGGAGCAGATTGGATGGGACCTGGTTCAAACAATTGCAGGAGAACTTTTCAAAGAGATTTCGAACTCTGAAGAGCCGATGGGATCATTAAGAAACAGGGTTAACTCCGNTCAATTGGGCGTTGAGACTGGCAGTGGGTTTTACGAGTGGTCTAAAGAGGATGTTGTCGAAATACGACATCGNTTTGATGGTTCAGGCTCGGAGGATTCAGTTGGTGGTGCTCNCCGGTGAGAACACCTCATGACATAAAAAGAGTTGCAGTGTTGGGTGCCGGACTTATGGGCCATGGAATAGCACTTGAGTTGGCCGCACANCGACGGTTGGTCTGCCTTCATGATGTGTCTGAACAACTGCTGGATAAGGCTATCGCTCATGCACGGGTCGGTTTGAAAGCGTTGCATCAGGCAGGCCTTATATCTTTCGANGAAATTGAGGCTTCCATATCTCGTATTTCCACCAGCTTAGATTTGAGTGAAACAGTGGAAGGCACTGACCTTGTAATCGAAGCTGTTTCGGAAAATCTTGANCTCAAGCNTTCCTTGTTCGATAAAGTCGACAGAATNGCGCCGGCCCACGCAGTANTGGTTTCGAATACGTCTACATTCCTACCAAGTGCACTAGCTGCNGCCACNNANCGTCCACTTCAATTTGCAGGTGTTCATTACTANAATCCCCCTCACTTGTTACCTGGTGTGGAGATCATAAAAGGGCCTGAAACTTCTGACGCGACAGTTNAGTTGTTAACAGGTTTTTACCAGATGATTGGGAAGAGACCTGCATTAATTNNTAAAGAAATCCAAGGTTTTATTGGAAATCGACTCCAAGTTGCTTTGCTTCGTGAGGCGATGTCAATTATTAGAGATGGGCATGCTACTGCGAATGAGATTGACCAGATAGTTAGATCAGGGATTGGCAAGTTACTATCGATCGCGGGACCATTTGAGTTAGCTGACAATGAAGGCCTAGACTCNGTGCTTGCTTTGGCTGAACGAGAATTTCCTCTGTTGGCCAATGATCGGTCATTNCCAAGTGTTTTGACAGATAAGATCCATGCTGGAGATCTNGGAGTGAAGACCGGGAGAGGATTTTACGATTGGACTGTGGAATCCGTTGAGGCATGGCGCAAAAATATGGCCGACTCACTTATTCAAATGGCTACCCAGGACCGGTAGCGCGCAGCTATTCATCGCGGTACGCTCCAGAGATACATTTTTCAACANTGGAGTGAACTTTGATCGACGCCGTTTCTAACCCGCACCGTCTTCCGTCCTCGGTGGTGCCATCGCATTACCGCATTAGACTTGAGCCGGATCTTGAGCAAGCTACCTTTATCGGAACCGTTGAGATAGAGGTAGAAGTCGAGCATGCCACCGATACCATACAGATGAATGCCNCCGATCTCGTGATTCAATCTGCAAGAGTTCTTGATTCCATTGGCTCAAATACTGAGGCGGCCAGTATCGCCCATGATGCAGAGATGGANCGACTCACACTCAGCTTTGACTCTCAACTGTCTTCAGGTCCTCATACGATCGTTGCTGAGTTTACCGGTGTCTTGAACGACCAGTTGCATGGGTTTTATCGTTCAACGTTTACAGACGATGATGGTGTCGATCATACAATTGCCACAACTCAATTCGAAAGTACCCACGCNCGGCGTGCATTTCCGTGTTTTGACGAACCTGCNTTCAAGGCTTCTTACGGTGTGACGCTTATCGTTCCTTCTGGTCAGTTCGCGGTATCAAATGGCCCGATTATCTCTGAGACAGATCTAGAAAATGGTCTGAAAGAGGTAGTGTTCGAAGATACGATGATCATGTCGACTTACCTGGTTGCATTTATTGTAGGCCCGTTCGAAGCGACAGATCCTGTAGATGTTAATGGGGTGCCCC
This sequence comes from Chloroflexota bacterium, assembly GCA_002725925.1. GTDB lineage: Bacteria > Chloroflexota > Dehalococcoidia > Lucifugimonadales > Lucifugimonadaceae > Lucifugimonas. The sequence goes on along the minus strand of PBRL01000008.1, from coordinate 12,846 downwards.
TTCGTATTGTTCACCCGATTGGAAAAGGTCATCTGACCGATTACTCGCTTGAAGCCGGAGCGTTTGCGCTTGAGTTCTTTTCNAAGTATTACGGCATACCCTATCCAGGGCAAAAATTGGACATGGTTGCGGTACCTGACTTTGCNTTTGGAGCAATGGAGAATCTTGGGTGTATCACTTACCGTGAGGTACTCTTGCTCGTGGACAGGGATCGATCAACCGAACCTGAACTTCTTCGTGTAGCTGATGTTATTGCGCACGAAATCGCTCATATGTGGTTTGGAGACCTTGTAACAATGGAGTGGTGGAATGGCATATGGCTGAACGAGGCCTTTGCTACGTTCATGGCCACCATGGCTTCTGATAATTTCAACCCCGACTGGGGACGGTGGAAACAGTTTAGTCTCGAACGATCAATGGCATTTGACGTCGATTCTCTCAAAANTACAAGNCCAATTGAAATCGANGTGAATTCACCGGTTGATGCAGAAGGGATGTTTGANCTTCTTACCTATGAGAAGGGCGGGTCAGTGCTGCGAATGCTTGAGCAGTTTCTCGGAGANGAAGAATTCCGAGACGGCATCAGTTATTACCTGAACAAGCANAAGTACCGCAACACCGAGACTAACGACCTCTGGGATGCNATTGAGCATGTGACGAACGAACCTGCGCGCCGAATCATGGATTCATGGATATTCCAACGCGGTTATCCATTGGTCAGTGCTNCTGTNTCCNAAGATGGTTCAACAATTCATTTGGANCAAGATCGGTTTCTATATACCCNTGATGAGNNAACCGATGCCACANTNTGGTCTGTTCCTGTTGTGTTGAAGGTTGGATCANGCTCTNNGGTTTCAGAAATCAGGCACTTGCTTGAGGAAANATCNTCAGANGTAAAACTTGATTCACCAGCNGACTGGGTNGTAGTTAATGCCGGGGGAAGTGGTTTCTTTCGGGCACGGTATACCAAGAGTATGCTGAAATCAGTCTCACGCGATATGTTCTCGAACCTTACTTCGGTTGAGCGATATGGACTTGTTGATGACACATGGTCTTCAGTGATGGCCGGTCGTACATCTGCTGAAGATTTTCTTGAGTTTGCACGGAGCTTTCACCTGGAAACTGATCTGGACGTCTGGACGGTTCTCTCAGGATGCCTTTCTGGGCTTGAAAAATTGGTTGAAGGTCAAGCCGAGCACCAATACAGGGCTGTTGTGAGAGATTTGGCGCAGCCTGGACTTGACCGGTTCGGCTGGGAACCTGGAGATACGGATTCACCACGCGACCTTGAATTACGTGGGTTGTTTATTCGATTGCTTGCAAATGTTGGAGATGACGACCTTGCACAGGATAACGCCGGTGATCTTCATGATTCTTATTTGCGTGATGCCGGTTCCGTGGAGCCAAACATGGCAGCCGCAGTCACGGGTGTTGTGGCATCGAAGGGCGACACCGCTGACTATGATCTGTTTCTTGAAAAATATCGGGATCCTTCCACACCACAAGAAGAACGGCGATACCAGTCGGCGTTATCTGCGTTTCCAGGTGAGCCTGAGATGAAACGTACCTTGAACATGACTCTTGATGGCACTGTGCGAACTCAAGATGCTCCGTACTTACTTGCTGTGTGCATGCGAAACAAGTATCAAGGGCATATTGCATGGCATTTTGTGAAGGAGAATTGGGACAAGATTAACGAGGTGTTCCCTTCGAACAGCATAGTTCGGATGCTTTCAGGGGTTACTTCGCTCAGCAAGCCGTCAGAAGCAGAAGATGTTCTTGCTTTTTTTGAGGATCACGAGGTTCCGCAGGGGCAGTTGACTCTTCAGCAAACTCTCGAGAAGCTTCAGGTGATTGTGGCTCTTCGTAAAAGGGAGACTGAGAGATTTTCAGCGAGCTTGACGAGTTAAGTGACTGGATTCCCTGTTTTCGACCTAACACAGGAAACATTGCTCGCCGGATGAGAGTTATTAGTGCAGCTTGTCGATACAGGATCATGAAAAGTTATCTTAAATAGATATTCAGAAAGTTAACCCATGAGATTAGAGCCAGATAGCGACCCCGACGATTACCGTCTGAAATTGCCTGCACTTCCACCGGTGATTTTTGGTGTTCCCGTGCTTATTGGCGCGTTGGTACACGTACTTATTTGGAGACATGGCATTATCGGTGGGATAACAGGCGTGGTGATAGGGGTGATTCTTATATTAATCGGGATTTTGATGATTTATTGGACTTGGAAAATTATGCGTGTCCATGGGGAGCACCCTGAGCCGCGTATTCCTACCCAAACCTTAGTGATGTCAGGTCCTTTCAAGCGAACTCGTAACCCGATTTATTCAGGTTTCCTACTCTTTGCGGCCGGGCTGGCGATCGCACTTAACGCGATGGCGATATTGATATCGGTTTTTTTCGGTGTGGCTGCGTTGACGGCGTTTGTAATACGGCGGGAAGAGGCTTACCTCGAACATGTGTTTGGTGATATCTACGTCAATTACAGTAATCGCACTGGGCGTTGGCTTTAATCACGGTCGTGCAGTCATCCTATGGGGATTTCTTCCAGATCCGTCTTGAAATGCCGGTACTGGGCATACCAACTGCGAACGTGGCGATCAAGCCCATCCCCAAGCTTATCCACAGTGCCAGTTCATAACTGCCCGTCGTGTCATACAACTGACCAGCTAACCAAACTGCGCTGGACGCACCTAATGGCATTACTGTGAACATCGTGCCGTAAATCGTGCCTAGCCTTTTCAACCCAAATTCATCGGAAATAACGGTGCCGGTAAGTGAGATTACTGAAGTCCATGAGCTTCCGATGATCACTACTCCGAGTATTGCCAGTGGCAGGTTTGTGGCAATTAGTAGCACTATGTATCCAAATACTCGCATAGAGTAGGCGATCGCCAGCAAAGGACGTCGGCCGAATCTGTCAGCGAAGTATCCGAATCCCAAACCTCCGACAAGACCTGCCACGCCGACTGTTGCAAGTGCTCCCGCTCCCTGGACGGCCGTGGCGCCTAAATCTGTCGTGTAGGCTACGAAATGGGCATTCACGAAGCCCATTGTGTAGCCTCATATGAAAAACCCTACAGAAAGTCGCCAGAATAACCCTGTTCTGCAGGCCTGACCGAATGACATTCCCTTGTCTGGATCTGCCGACTCTGAATAATTTTTCATTGTGTCGGAACCGTTTGGTTCGTCGGCATGCTGTCCTTTTCCGGGTCGACTTTTTAACAGCAGTAATACCAGTGGCAATATCAATAAAAGCAGAATTCCCCCGAGTATCAAATAACCCTCACGCCATCCGATAAAAACAACCGAAAGGGCTGCTATTGGAACCATGGCGGTCTCCCCCATGGCCGATCCCGTTCCAGCGACTGACATTGCCAACGCCCTGCGCCGTGTGAACCAGGCAGCGACGATCTTTGTCACTGCAGCCGGTGACGCGAGTGTGAATCCGGTTCCAGTTATCAGGAACAAAACGTAGACGTGCCACAGTTCTCTCACTGATGACATTCCTGCTAGCGCCAGGCCACCCATGAGTACACCTGTCACAGCGACTATTTTTGGGTCATATTTGTCGGCGAGCCACCCGGCTAACGGCCTTAGTGCCGCCGTCGCGAGACCGGCGATGGCCAGAGCACCGGCGAGTGATGCTCGACTCCAGTCGAATTCTTCTGTTACTGGCTTGAGGAAAACCCCGAAAGAGAATCTGGATCCGGCACCACCGAATAGCATTAGCGCGGCGGCAAGAACAACAAACCAGCCGTAGTGAATTTTCTTAATTGCTATGATTTGGATTCCGTTTCAAACGAATTGTCAGGTTTGTACGTTAAGAACGTAGAATATCTGATCCCTGTTCGGCAACTGATATTGAATCGCGACAAACAAGAAGGGATGGTTCTCTACATTCCTTCTTGTTTGTCTTATTGGCGATTCGTTAATCAGGCAGTTGCCGAACTGCATACCGTGTCGATGATCAGTTGGGTCACTAGATATGGATCACAGTTTGCATTGGGACGTCGGTCTTCGATGTAGCCTTTGCCATCCTGTGCAACCTGCCACGGTATTCGAACGGACGCACCTCGGTCGGATACACCGTAGAAGAAGTCGTCGTATCGGGCAGTTTCGTGAAGACCGGTGAGTCTTTGTTCAACGCCTTCTCCGTAGCTAGCGATATGCAAACCGGGCTTGTCCCCGACGCCAAGAGCTTTGGCAGCTGCTTCACATGCGTCATACGATTCACGCATTTCGGTAGTCGAGAAGTTGGTATGGCAACCTGCTCCGTTCCAGTCACCGGCAACGGGTTTAGCTGCAAAACTGACGGATATCGGCATGCCCTTCGGACCTTTCACGTCTTCACCTATTCTGTGTAGCAACCATCTCGCGAGCCAGAGTTCATCGGCTACACGTGGAGCTGCGACTGGTCCGACCTGAAATTCCCACTGTCCAGGCATAACCTCAGCGTTTATACCTGCAATATGAATTCCAGCGTCTATACAGGCTTGGAGATGTTTGTTCACGACCTCGCGTCCAAAGATTTCATCGGCTCCAACACCACAGTAATAGCCACCTTGGGGTGCAGGGAAACCGTTGTCAGGCCACCCTAGAGGCGCGTTACCTTCGAAGAAGGTGTATTCCTGTTCAAGTCCGAACCAGGTATCGAGTGCTCCGTACTTTTCGGCAGTAGCCGCGCACTTTGCACGAGTGTTCGTCGGATGTGGAGACATGTCGACCATAAGGGTTTCGCAAACCACGAGTTTGTTACCGCCGCCGCGAATTGGGTCGTGTGTAACTAGGACCGGGTTTAGTACGACATCCGACGCATCGCCGGCGGCTTGGTTCGTTGATGAGCCGTCGAATGCCCAGATACCGGGCTTTTCCTCATCTGAAAACACTTTGGCCTTGGACCGCAGCTTTGCGGTTGGTTCGGTTCCATCGATCCAAATATATTCGGCTATATAGGCCATCGTTGTTATTCCCTGTTCTGTCACAGCGCGCCCAGGCCGCATGCGATCTGAGTGGCGTTCCCGATTTTGTATTTGGCGTATTTTACGTGTCAAGTGCGCCATCGGCTAGTTGGTCATCCGTACATTTCGACGGACGGGGACTTAAGTTACTTAACGCGTGTTTCAAGTGTGTTTCTATTTGTATGCAGGCGCGGGGATATTATGAAAAATAATGAATTGGCGAAAAGATAATTAGACTCATGTGCTTCCAGGCTACATAATCTTGTTATGAACCCTGAGCATTTCAAACTTCTAGACGGCCCCGCTGATGACTTGACCAAGTGGCATCGCAAGCATTCTCCAATGCAACTTGATTTAAAGGGCGCAGATCTTTCTGGGCGAGACTTGAAAGGGCGAGACTTCTCTCGCGCAATTCTTGATGGAGTTAACTTTTCGAGCTCTAACCTCGATGATGCCGTCTTTACCGAGGCGAGGATGCGGCATGCTGACTTTTCTGGCGCCTCTATGAAAAAGGCAATTCTCTACCGATCAAATTGTGCAGGTGCCAACATGACCAATGTTGACCTTGCTGGAGCATCCCTCTACAGGTGTGTATTGCGGGAAGCTATCATCACAGGTGCGAACTTCAAAGCTGCCAAAGTGTTTAAGGTTGCTTGGCCAGAAGGCCTAGACGTGCCAGCTCACGGTTAATCACTTTATCTGTTAGATCTTATCCTCCAAGACCACCCGTGACGCGCATTAAAGTTTCTTGCACCAGCAACTCATGATCGAGGGATCGGAGTGGCTCGGATTCTCCACGTATGTTCCGGACAAGTTCTGCAAACGTATCGACGTAGCGAGCTCGATCTTCAATCTTCACGATGTTCATGCCTGCCGTGTAATTACCCTGATCTTTTTCAAGGGTAAGCCTGATAGTGTCGGCCGGCTCGAAGGGTTCCATGATTGCCGAACCCTTTGTTCCATAAACTTCAAACCTTCTCGCCATCGGCCTTGTTTCTATTGCGGCGATGTCGACTGTTGCGATAGCTCCGGTGTATTCAAACACGCCGAGGGTGTTGTCCATCATCTCTCGGGTTTCAGATGCTGAATTCTGGAAGAACCGCGTGACCTTATTGGGTCGCCCCAGTATCCAGACGACCTGGTCGAGCATGTGTCCGCCTAGGTCAAACATGACTCCACCCTGATAATGTGAGAGGCCTTCGCGCCCGGTGAGCTGGCCTTCAGGATTTTTTTCAGGCAACCAGGTTGACATGTGTGCCCTCACTTGAAATATGTGGCCCAGGAACCCAGACCTGGCCCAGTTGGCAATCCGTTCGAATCCATCATGCTTTCGGAACATATANCCCATCTGNAATAAGGTTTTCTGAGAGCGAGCCTGTTCAACCACNCGTTCAAATCTCTGGTAGTCATTGCCGGCTGGTTTNTCATAAAAAACGTGTTTGCCAGCAGCTACGATTTTTTCTGTAAATTCCANACTTTCCTGATTTGANCCTTCCGATGAGACGGCNACNATGGATGGATCTTCAAGCAACTCTTCGGNATTGTCGAGGAACTTAGCCTGGCTCCATGCCTTGCTTCCTTCCACTTGTTTTCTGCGGACCTTATCTGGCTCGAACACGCCGACTAATTCAACATCAGGATGATCGTTCATGACCTGCATCACACCCTGCGNATGGCCGTGTTTTGTTCCTATTTGAGCCATTCGAAGTTTTTCTGGCATATGAATAGTGTCTCCGGCTGATTGAACTATTTTGACAGACGTTTGTTTGAGGATCTCAATATCGAGTGCGGCAGCAGTTTACGCTGTACTTAAACTTCCCGCACTGTTTCGATGAATGCCTTAATGAGTTCGGGATCTTTTATGCCGTCAGTTTCCACCCCACTCGAGACGTCGACGCCCCATGGAGTTAGTTGCGCCATCGCGGTTCGAACATTTTTTGGCTTTAACCCGCCTGCGAGTAGAACGTTCTCTTGCTTGGCGACGCCTTCAGCGGCATCCCAATTGAAGGATTTTCCAGATCCTCCNGGCGTGTCACTGTCAAAACGGTCGAGGATGATGTGATGCNCTGCGGCNAGATGCGGTGAAACGATTTTGTGAAGATCATCGGGCGCAGTCCCGTCTTTAACTCGAATTTGNCTGAATATAGGTAATTCCAACCTGGAGACGTAGTCTGGATTCTCCTCTCCACAAAGTTGTAAGAAATCGAGACCTGCTTTAGCGGCAGTTTGGTTGACAAAATCTGTGCTCTGGTTACGGAACAGGCCGACCAACTTGGTCTCTTCCGAACTNTGAGTTGAGCTTCTGTACTCTTTGATTACCCGAGCTCCTTCATCCGGTTGAAGCTGTCGCCGTACGCCATCGACGAATACGAATCCGAGAAAATCTGCTCCACATTCAGATGCAACTAATGCTGCTTTTGCACTGCGTAGTCCGCAGATTTTTATTCGTGTGTACTTTTCAGTCATTAATCACGTGACTTCTATCTCNGCCATTTCTCTTGCCAATTTNCTCACGTCTCCACCAGCTCTCATCAACGACTCNCCTACNAGCACGGCCTTAGCGCCCGCGTGCGCCATTCGCTCCACATCAGTTGAGTTCCTNATTCCACTTTCGGCGACCCTAATACGATCANCAGGTATTTTTTTAGCCAACTGCTCAAATACTGAAAGCGATGTTTTTAGGGTTTTTAAGTTTCGATTGTTTACCCCGACAATCCTTGGATCAACTTCCATTGCTATATCTAACTCTGGTTCGTCAAAAACCTCTACGAGCACGTCCATTCCCATTGAAGTTGAGAGTGTAAAGAGGTCAGCGTACTGGCTTGGATCGAGTATGGCGATGATTAACAGGATGCAGTCTGCTCCGGCTGAACGAGCTTCGTGTATTTGGTATTCATCTATGATGAAATCTTTCCGTAAAACCGGTATTCGCATGGAGCGTGCAACCATAGCGGCGGCGGCAAGNTCTTCTATAGAGCCTGAGAAGTAATCATGTTCGGTAAGAACGGAGACTGCGGCGGCTCCTGCATCGCAATAAAGCCCTGCCCTTTGCCCAGGGTCCAGATCAGGGTCCAGTGATCCAGCCGATGGAGAGGACCGCTTCATTTCAGCGATAAGCGAGATTCCATTTCTTGCACCGATGGATCTTTGAAGAGAAAGTGGTAGCCCCGACTTTTCAGCGATACTTCGCACATCTTCGAAGCTGTGTAGTTTCTTTGCTTGCTCGATTGTTACTAAACGTTTCTCAACGATTTCGCCGAGTATTCCGGGTATTTCGTTCAAGATTGATCCTGACTCACCTTGATCAAGGCATTCAACTTTGCCTGTGCGGATCCCGAGTCGATCGAGTCCTGTGCTATCTCCGCTGCTTCCTGGAATGCACTAGCTTTACCAGATGCCATGAGCGCGGTTGCGGAATTCAGTACGACAACGTTGCGCCTAGATGTTTCGGNGGCGATCGGCGGATTGTGACCACTTCCTGCTCCGTCGAAAATATCACGGATAATTTGAGCTGAGTGATCTACTGATTCTGCAACTANATGATCTCTTTTTCCTTCTTGAAGNCCGAAATCTGCAGGGCGAGTACGTCGACGCTTTACGCCGTCTGTATTGACCTGGTAGATCAGTGTGTGACCCTCAACGTCGACCTCATCTGCTCCAGATTCAGCGTTTACTACGAACGCATATTGTGTTCCAAGAATTTCGAGGGCCTTCGCAATTCGTTCAGCGAATGCGTTATCAGATACACCAATAATCTGTCGGCTCGCTCCCGCGGGGTTGGTCAGAGGNCCAAGGAAGTTGAAGATCGTGCGTATTCCAAGTTGTGGTCGCAGTGGTCCTGCAAATTTCATAGCCGGGTGAAATGCCTGGGCGAACATGAATCCAATTCCAGCTTTGGCAAAGCAGTTTTTCACTCCCTCAGGACCGAGGGTTATGTCCACTCCGAGCGCTTCGAGTACGTCTGCGCTACCAGTAGAACCTGACATCGCCCTGTTTCCATGCTTTGCGACAGGAACTCCAGCGCCCGCGACGACGAANGCTGACGCTGTTGAAATGTTGAACCAATTCAGTCCACTGCCGCCGGTACCGCATGTGTCAACCATATCGATATCGGTATCGATATGGAGTGAGACTTCGCGCATGACACCCGCCATTCCTGCAATCTCCTGTGAAGTCTCCCCTTTCATGCGCATGGCAGTTAGGAATGCTCCGAATTGGGCTGGCGTAGCTTGACCTGTCATGATCTCTCGCATGGCATCGGCAGCTTGGTCATGCTCAAGATCTATTCCTTCGACTGCACTTTGTATCGCCTGTTGAATGTTCATTTTGTTTAATCTCNTGTTCAGGTTATTTCGCAGTTTTATTTACTGGGAGACGGNTTGTTGAGAAAATTCTGCAGCAATTCCTTTCCTGCCTCCGTCATGATGGACTCGGGGTGGAACTGAACNCCCTCTACATCGAGGTCCCTGTGGCGGATTCCCATGATGATGCCGTTTTTTGTTTTGGCTGTTACATCGAAGTCATCAGGAATCGTATCTGGTTCAACAGCGAGAGAGTGATATCTGACTGCTTCAAAGGGTTGAGGNAGACCGGCGAAAACCCCCTGTCCCGCGTGGTGGATTGAGGAGGTTTTTCCATGTCGTATTTCACCGGCACCCTTGACTATTCCGCCAAAGGCTTGCGCGATGCACTGATGGCCGAGACAAACGCCCAGTACNGGTACTTTTCCAGCGAAGTGCTTGATCACGTCAATTGAGATACCTGCATTGTCGGGTGTTGATGGNCCAGGTGAGATTACTACTCGATCAGGATTTAGGCCGGAGAGTTCTTCGATGGTTGCCTTGTCGTTCCTGACGACCTCCACATCAGCACCAAGCTCTGACAGNTATTGGAACAGGTTGTAGGTGAAACTATCGTAGTTATCGATTAGCAAAAGCATTGTTATGGCTCAGTTGTGACTGTTGCGGTAGTGAGCGTCTCTAACGTTGGATTGAACTTTTCAAGGTTGTTAATGGTCAGACTATGCATTTGAGGATTCCTCCGCGTGGTCGATAGCCCGCATAAGTGCGCCCATCTTGTGGAGGGTCTCTTCGTACTCGGTTTGGGTGTCACTGTCGGCGACGATTCCACCACCCGCCTGGAGGTAGGCTACTCCGTCTTTGAGAACCATCGTTCTTAAAGAGATAGCTGTGTCCATGTTACCTGTGAAGCTGAAGTATCCGACTGCGCCACTGTAAGGGCCGCGTTTGTCNGGCTCTAGTTCGGAGATAAGTTGCATGGCCCGTACTTTTGGGGCACCAGAAACAGTACCTGCTGGGAAAGCGGCTTTCATGGCGTCNAAGGCGTCGTACTTGCTAGATAGGTCACCCGTAACGTGTGAAACTATGTGCATCACGTGGGAGTATTTCTCGATTTCGAAGCTCTGTGTCACATCTACGCTTCCCGGGTCTGANACACGGCCGACGTCATTGCGTCCTAGGTCGAGCAGCATAACGTGNTCTGCCACTTCTTTTTCATCATTNATAAGTTCATTTTCGAGTTCGTCNTCGTGTTCTGGTGTTGTGCCTCTGGGACGTGTTCCAGCGATGGGNTGAACCGCCATCTTGCCGTCNATNACCTGGGTCAGAAGCTCTGGCGACGCGCCGACTATNTGGAAGTCGTCTAACTCAACAAAGAACATGTATGGAGAGGGGTTTATTGCCCTCAACGAACGGTAAAGGTCAAACGGTTTGACTGGGGTTCTGCGTGACAGCCGTTGCGAGAATACTACTTGGATTACTTCACCTTCTTGTATAGCTTGCTTGCACTTTGCAACGGCTTCGCCATAGTACTCGCGGGTCATGTTAGGGATGTATGGTTGAGCAGTCACCTCGCCATGTTCAANGGGTGGTTGCTCAGGATGNCCNACGGCGTTGTAGTCGAGATTTGGGTCGCGTGAGGTGAACCCTGAAGGTGGGAGGAAATTCCGCCGGGAGCTTCCTGATGGGATTGGCTTATCGAGTCGAGTAATGACCTCTTCTATTTTTGCGGTTGCCTTTTTGTAGGACTCATCCGAATTTCCGTTCACACTTGCGTGGGAGACTACGAATATGGTGTGGCGGACGTGGTCGAATATAAGCACCGAGTCAGTGAGCATGAAAACTGATTCGGGGACATCGAGTCCGGATTTTTCTTCACTGATGGGTGGGACCGTCGGTTCAAAATAGNGGATCGTATCGTATGAAAGGAANCCCACGGCTCCACCGTGGAACTTCGGAAGACCTTCGACGNTCGCGTATTTGACGGTTGACATTCGATCGCGCAGTAAGTCGAGAGGGTCGACCTCGCCGTGCTCAGTACCAGTTCCCGTTGTGAGCACTTCTGATGGCTCGGTGCCCAGGATACTGTAGCGGGCAACGTTCTCTCCGCCTTCTACTGATTCGAAAAGGAATGAGTGGGAGCCGACCGCTGTCTTTAAGTAGGCCGAAACCGGGGTTTCGAGATCTGCGCTGATCTCGCGATAAACAGGGATCAGGTTGTGGTCAGTTGAGAGATTTTTGAATGTGTTGAGGTCTGGTGTATAGCTAGCCATGTTTGTTTACCTCGGGGAGATAGAAGTAGGCTTGAACGAAAGTCAGCATTGGTTTAACTGACTCTAAATTTTTTCTTTTTGAAATTGTGTAGTTGTTTGTCACGGGCATTGCTTGAGCGGTTTAGTTGCGATTATTTCCAGTTCTTTGTGTAGCTTGATATGCGCATAGCGTCTCTGACCATCTTCATTGTTTCGGCTGCTATGACACGTGTGCGTGCAACGCCTGCCATCAGTGCGTCTTCGACAAGGTTCATGTTCTCTTCGTAATAATGACGTTTCTCGCGTATCGGATCGAGGAAGTTGTTTATGGCTTCTGCCAGCGCCATCTTTACTTCGACGTCGCCGATGTTGCCCTCTCGGTAACGGGTTTTGAAATCTTCGACCTGGGCTGTGTCTGGGTTGAACGCATCGTGATATTGGAAAAGCGGGTTTCCTTCGACCTTACCCGGTATGTCCGCTCTGATCCGGTTGGGGTCAGTGAACATTCCGCGAACTTTCTTTGTGACCGTCTGTTCATCGTCTCCAAGCATTATCACGTTGCCTTTGGACTTGCTCATCTTGCCCTGGCCGTCGGTTCCTGAGAGTCTTGGGACTTTTCCAATTAACGTTTCTGCCTCTGGGAATACCTCGCCAAACATGCGGTTGAATTTGCGAGCTACTTCGCGCGTCATTTCCACGTGTGGCGACTGATCATCACCAACCGGAACGAGGTGGGCTCGAGGAATTAAGATATCTGCAACCTGGCTCATTGGATAATTGAAGAATCCTACAGTTCGTCGTTCCACTTCAAGTGCATCCAACTCCCCCTTCAGCGTAGGGTTGCGTTCAAGCATCCCAAGAGGAGTGATGAAGCTGAGCAGCATCGTTAGTTCTGCAAACTCCGGAACGTAGCTCTGTACTACGAATGATGAGTTTTCGGGATCGAGTCCGACCGCCAGCCAGTCTAGTGTGACCTGCAATACTGAATCTCTAATAAGGTCGATGTCGTGGAAGTGGTCGCCGAGTGCCTGGTAGTCAGCTATAAGGAAATAGCACTCGTACTGGTTCTGTAGATCGACCCAGTTGTGCAACGCGCCGACGTAGTGCCCCAGGTGTAGTGCTCCAGTGGGCCGGATGCCGGTGAGTATTCTCTTTTTTTGTTCGTTGGCGGCCATGATATCGACTGACTTTCGATTTGATTGATAATCGAGGTTGAGTCATTCCGAATTTTGGTTTCTGTATTTCGACAGAAATTCGGGCATAAAAAAACCTCGCTCCCAGTGCAAGGGGCGAGGATTTCCCGCGGTGCCACCCTTATTGCCG
>PBRL01000007.1 GCA_002725925.1 Chloroflexota bacterium | reverse complement strand
TGTATTCTGGCGGATAAGTTCCCCGTGAGCCAATTCACCCCAATTGCTAGGAAAGGGCGTCATTTTTAACGCCGTGTAGCCATCTTTTTGCGCCCGCTTGGCTGCTCGAGCATAACTCTCTGGACTAGAAAGAGTACCGACCTCACCATAAGAACCAAGCAGAACGATCCCGCGCACTCTATCGCGAACTTTACCCCCAAGAAGATCCCATACCGGAACCCCTAGACGCTTTCCCTTAATGTCCCACAAAGCCATATCTATAGCTGACAATACAGATGTTATCGCCGGACTACGAAACGAATATTTCCTATAGGCGGTATTCCAAATGCGATCAATATCACGAGGGTCAAGTCCCTGAATGTCACTTTTGATTCTATGGGCGATCACCTCGGTAGCGTCAGCATAACTCCAAAAATTTCCTTCACCTACACCGTATGTACCATCATCACAAGTGACGCGAACGGTAAGCCATTTGGATACCAGCCAAGTCTCGATATTCTCAATTTTCATACTCAACAGAATCCTAAAAGGTAATTATTTCGGGTCGAATAACGGAGTATCAGTCACCGCCTCTATCAAAGACTGTATATATCCGTTGGCGTATGCTTTCGCACGGTGGCCCCATTCGGTATCGCCGACCGTGTGCGGCACATGGTCGTCCATAAAAAAGCCATCGAAGTCATTCTCAGCATAAATTCTCATAGCTTTATACATATCCACGTAACCTTTGTTAACAAAGGTCTCGTGAAACTTAGGCACGGTTCCAGACACATTGCGAAAGTGCACATACAGCACGCGCTTACGTCGCACAAAATACTCAATCATGTCGTAAATGCTTTCNCCNTCATCGNNATCAGCGCCTAGCATTTGAGCGAATGAGCCCTGNCANAAAAGAATTGAGTTNTAGGGACTATCAACAATNTCTANNANNCGCTTGTAATTNTCAAAGTTAAATAACANTTGNGGGACNCCNCCAACAATCTCCATNGGNGGATCAACCGGATGCAAGCCNAGTCTGACNCCATATTTTTCAGCAACNGGAGTTGCCTCTNTTATCCAAGTTTCGAGACACTCCCATGCNNGGNNCAATGAGAAATCCCAGTCAATNACATTCGGCCATGCTTCAATTTCNGAGTCATAAGCAGTGCCAAGNGCTCCCCAACCTACATCCACGTGTCCTGTTCGGTAGAAACGNGGATACCGCCAACTCATGGTGTANNCCGGGATACCAGCGTTCCCAATGTTCTTGATAGTCTCCAGCATATTTTCAAGCTGCTCTTCNAAACGAGGNCCCCCAGCAATCATGTGATGTCTCATATCAATCTGGGTGTTCTCTATTGCCGTTAACTTCAAGCCAAATTCATCAACCCTGTTTTTCAATCCCACGAGATCTACTAATTCCCATTTACCGTCCTTGACCGGTACTGNAGGGGTATTAAGCACGACATCTTGTACGCCAAGTTGTGTCATNAAGCGAAAAGCTTCTGCATTCAAAGAGCTGTTGAGGCCCATACCAATCCTCATGACACAAATCCATTCTCTACTTCGCTCATACGNACTGGTCCGCCATATTCCTGTTCTTTAGTNACTGATNCAATAAGACCCTGAATATAGCCTTGCGCAAACAACCTCGACCTATAACCACCTACATTTCCGGGAAAATCCGTATCGTCAGAAAGCATCGGGCAATGGTCGTCCATAAACGTACCTGTNTANCCGGCGTCACGATAAACCCGCATAATCCGCTTCATGTCAACATAACCTGTATTGATGAACTCTTCATTGAAGGTAGGAATTTGACGATTAACGTTGCGAAAATGAACGAACAAAATCTTATTTTCACGAACGAAATAATCAACCATTTCATAAATGTTCTCCCCCTCCATTTCACTGAACGTCCCCTGACAAAACTCAATCGCGTTGTAATCGGATGGATAGATGCTCAACAATCTCTTGTAGGCATCAAAACTGCGCAATAATCCAGGAACTTTACCGCGGGCGGGCATCGGTGGATCATCAGGGTGGATACCGCATCTGATTCCTTCTTCCTCAGCTAAAGGAGTTAAAGCCTTAATCCAGTATTCAAGGTGCTGCCACATCGCTTCTTCATTCTGGCTATCAGGAACATCTGGATACCACTCAGGATCGTCACCGCGAATTGAATGATCATAGGCCGTTCCATATGCACCGCCTCGAATTGAAACTGGAGCGGTTCTCCATACGCTGACGGGCATCCATTGATAACCCCATATTCGTATCCCAGCTCGAGCCATGTCACGAACATGATCAAGCATTTCTTCGATTAACTCGTCCCGCCGAGGCCCACCGAAAATAATGTCAGAATACTCAGGAAAAAGTGAGAATCCTCCTTCGACGCCTTCGATATTCAAACCGAACGATTTCACCCTACTCATTAATGCAAGGTAATCTTCATAGGCTGGACGTTTTTTGCGCTGCAGNGGCTCTTTTGAACCCGGCAGGGTCTTGGTGCCCGGCCCTGTGTAAATTATGAGATTTTCAACTCCGTACTGGGCTGAAGTACGCATAACCTCATCGTCTACCGAACTAACTGCCCAAGACTGACGCATTTCTACTCCTTAAATTGATCCATCATCCGTCAAAACCTCGCTGCATCCCACGGATATAGGCAACCTGCCCCAGATGCTGGGATTCCTCGGCCAGAATATGTCCAAGGATCCAACCAATATTGAATGATTCGTCTCTATACGAGGCATAAACATCACGATCCAAATCAGATTCATTCAGTTCATCAATCATTCCAAGCAAGGACGAATGTGCAGCGTCAAAATAATCGAGTATCAGGTCTATATCTACTGAGGGAAAGTCACGCACTTGACCCGGTGTCTCTCCACGACCATATCGCTCTTCTGGCATCCCAAGTCGCCCTGCCCAACCATCTCGAATCCAGAGTTCGTCATTACCGAGAACTGTAGAATTGGCCCATCGGTCAGACACCCGAGCCATGTGCCAAACTGTCCATAGAATGTGATTTGACTCTGCACTAGGCTGCCAGAGCAATTCCTCAGCCGTAAGACCATCAAGAGTCTGTTTAAGCTTCCCGTAATACTCGTTCAGCCCATTTTTTATCGGATCTCTAAACGAAGCCATTTATATCTCACTTATTAGCCATTCAAACCACGGATTATTCCACGTACATACGCTACCTGACCCAAATGCTGCGACTCTTCCACCACGACATGACCGAGTATCCATTCCAGGGTTACTGAACGCCCTCTACGAATAAATTCCCTCCCTAAGTCATCATCGTCCAGGCCATCAATCACACTCAATCCAGCTGACCGAACGGCTTCAAAATAATCCATAAGATCGGTGACTGCAACTGCAGGTAACGCCCGCACATCATCAGGTGTATCGCCATTACCATTATCCTCGGCGTCGATACCTGTCTTCACCGACCATCCACCTGAACTCCACACCGTATCGTTCCCACCGACAACACCGTTGATCCAGTTGTCTTCAACACGTGCCATGTGCCAGACGAGCCAGATGATTGTGTTCGACTCCAACCCACTCTGCCAACGTAATTCTGGTTCAGTCAGACCATCAAGTTTTAATTTCAAATCCTCCAGATACTCTGACATAGCACTCTTTATCGAGNCCTTGAATAAGCTCATGCNTTTTCTCCGTTTGGGTTAATCTCCAACAAACCAGACTCCTAAAATGTCATCGTGAGACCTATGAGTCCAAATAAGTTCGCAATGAACGTCACTCATTTCTAACACTCACGTATCATCCTTGTTTGGTCACAGCCTCAATCATCGCCTGTATGTAGCCGTTTGCGAACGCACGCCCACGATGCCCCCAATCAGTGTCCAGATGGGTGTGCGGAACGTGATCATCAATGAAAAAGCTGTCGTAACCGTTGTCGTAATACGCCTTCATTGCACGGTACATGTCTACATGGCCTGTGTTAATAAACTCCTCGTGAAAGTCCTCGGGGTTGGGTGCCGAAACATTTCGGAAGTGAACGTATAGAACCTTATTCTTCTGCACCATCTCGGCTATGAACTCATAGAGAGCATCACCCTCTGAATCGAACATCTCAGATACAGTCCCCTGGCAGAATTCAATAGCACAACTATCCGACGGGTATATGTCCAGGTACCTCCTGTAGTTGTCATATGACCTNAACAGTTGTGGAATGCCNCCNANCTGNTCCNCGGGAGGGTCACATGGATGAATGCCCAGGCGAATCCCCTCCTCTTCCGCTATCGGCGTAATGATCTTNATCCAGTACTCAAGGTTCTCCCACATCTCCTCGTCCGTGTACACACGGCCATGTGTCAGAGGCATCTTGTTAGCTTCTTCATAGTTGAAGGCCGTCGCTACAGCACCGCCACGAATCAGTTTCGGAGGTGTGCGCCAAACATGCGAAGGCATCCAGTTGTAACCAAAAATGGGAATACCTGCCCGGGCAATGTTTCGCACCGTCGTGATCATGTTATCGACCTGCTCGTCACGCCTCGGCCCGTTCAACATGATGTGGTCATAGAACTGAGTAGGGACGTTTTCAAGGGCCGAAAGCTTCATCCCGTAGTTCTCGACGTTCCTGCGAAGATTTACCAGCTCGTGCAACGGCCAAGTTCCGTCATAGCTCGGCAAGTCCGGAGTGTTTAGGAGTATGTCAGTAGCACCATATTGCTGCGCAAACCTGAGGTACTCAGGGGTCGCTTGNTTAAACTGTCCAAATCCTGCTCGCATAGTTCCTGTCCTTCTTACTGNATGATCGAAGCCATTAACCGATCTTTATTCAACTGTCGGATAACTTACACCTAAAACATCCCGACGCGTTCCTTGTATACCGATTTTTACGCAATCATGATTGATCTAATCGGACTCAATGGTTTTGCCATNCGCGATACTAGTCACANTGGACATTCACCCTAAATTTATCGATTGAAAAGTAATTGACACGAGTTCTCGTCGTATATGCCACCCGATTCGGATCCACTCGTGAAGTGGCATCAGCGATGGTGCACGAGCTCAANACATCTGGGCTCCAAGCGCAGGCCGCAGAAGCTGGCAATTCCCCGCCGCCAGAAAATTATGATGCTTTCGTCATCGGATCACCTTTATACGGTGGCAAGTGGATTTCTGTCNCTGGATTATTCGCAGCGTTAATGGCCGAGCGCATGAAAGAAAAACCGGTTGCNCTGTTTTCAATGGGGGCACTCAGCATAAAAAATCCCGAAGCCGGACTGGCAGAACACAAAGAATTTTTGAAAAATCTTTGTGAAGTAGCACCGAGTTTAAACGTGGTAGCAGATGAACTTTTCACTGGATATTTCGAACGCTCAAATCTCCCCTGGTANCTAAAAATNGTAGACCGATTTGCACCTACACCNCAAGGAGACCATCGTGATTGGGTCAAAATTCAAAAATGGAGCAAATCTTTAGTCACGAAATTCCATCCCGCTATGTAAAGGCGCTTAGTAATCTATACAACTAACCCATGCTGAGATTCTAGGAAAGCTTTATGCTTTTATTTGATAATCAAAGCAGTCTTACAATATTGCCGTCTATGTTCATAGATACCCACGCTCATATACATCAACATGACCCAGTTGAGGTCGCGGGAATTATTGAACGTGCCGAGGCCAAAAATGTCGGTGCTATTTTCACAGCCGGCACGACGNTTACAGATTCCCGCAAAGCTATCGAGTTAGCTGAGCAGCACANACGGGTCTTCGCTGGAATCGGCATACATCCCTCAGAAATTACAAATCCAATATCCAAAGANGATTTATCACAACTTNGCAACCTNGCTATTTCACCGGATGTGATAGTTATGAGTGAAATNGGTATNGANCACCAAGACAGCTCCCCNGACAANGACTGGCAGGAAGAATCGTTCTACGCACAAATAAATATTGCACGCAACCACAACCTTCCCCTCATATTTCACATTCGCGAGCAAGGCGACGATTACGATGCACACTCCGCTCGAGATGCAGCGTTATCAATTCTTAAAGAGACGAGCGCTGGTGAGATAGGAGGGTCTGCCCATTATTTTCAAGGAAGATGGAGTTTCGCCGAAAAGCTTCTCGATCTCGGATTCAATATTTCATTCGCTAAAACACTTACCAGAATTCCAGACCTTGAGGAAACTGCCAAAAAAACACCAGATTCTCGGCTACTTTTGGAGACCGATGCGTATCCTCAGCCATTCAAAAAAAACCGATCCAAATGGACCGAACCATGTGACGTCTCATTAGTCTCCGAAAAACTCGCTGCCTTGCGAGTCGTAACAACCGAAGATATATGCCGCACGACCACGGAAAACACATTCACCATGCTCGGTGACCGTGGGTTAGCTGTAAGAGACCTCCTCTTTCGAAATATACCCGGATGATCGTAGATAAAAGATTCCGGTGTAACATTCACAAAACGCGACCACACTCACCCTCTCTAACTTGAAGGTTGTGAGACATTCAATGCCGATATCACCCATGCTGCCAGATTCGTCAAACATAGGATTAAAGGAATGGGCGGTCACATCTAGAGCACTCGGTCAAGGTGAACAGATACTCATGTTGCGCAAAGGCGGCATCCGAGAGGACTCTCGTCATTTCAAAATCGAGCATCAACAATTTTTACTTTATCCAGGGGTATTCCATGAAGGTGCCTTACTCCTCAAGCCGAGATACCGTTCATTGATTCCGGTAACAGCGGAAGCAGATCTCAGTAAAGAAATCACTCTCTCAGTGTTTTGCAAACTCATCGAAACGATCAATATTTCACAAGAACATCAGTTAAAAGCGCTGGATCCTTTCCACATCTGGTCAAGATCATTCCCCGCAAAACGATTCAAGTGGAAACCTAGTCAACCTCTTAAACTGATGATCATTAGGGCATACAGGCTGAGTCAGACAGTAACAATTCCGGTCATCCCGAGCTATCGAGGCTGCAAGTCCTGGGTTGGGCTCGTTGAAGATATTAAAACCAATGATCTTAAGCCAGCGTTAAGCGACAGCACGTTCTCATCTGTATTAGCCGAAATTCACGAAAGCCTAAAGATCGAATCTGACCATGTTAAGTGATTTAACAACTTAGAAACCCTTATACCCACAAACACAAGTCATACAGGTGAGTGTGCACTGGTGTTGTAGTACCAACTCATGTTTTGGCATGTGGCGTTTAACGCTCTTTAAGTCATAAAACTAACGGTGGCGTTTGTTACGTCGACGATGAGAACTTTTACGACTTTTAGCAGTCACCGCAAAAGATTTTTCACCTGTAGATATCTCAGGCAAAGAATCTAATACATCTGAAGTGCCTGATGGCAAAATAGAAACCGTTGGATCAGGTTCGGAAACCTCGATAACAGGCAAATCCCCATTTACTCGCCTTAACTCACTTTCGATGAAATTAAAGTCGCGTTGCGGAATAATGTGCAGCATGCCGAAGAATGCCAACGGCCACAGATCCGGCGGCCATTTTTTCACATATTCAAGGGTCGGCCCGACTTGGTATCCATCAACGTATTCAGGCTCCTCAAGCACGACATCTGGCGTCAACTCAACCCGATGAGGAAATGTTTCTTGGTCATTATGGTGTTTCCAAATCC
>PBRL01000006.1 GCA_002725925.1 Chloroflexota bacterium | reverse complement strand
CGAGTTTGGTGGGCCCTGTGGGGATCGAACCCACGACCTGCGGATTAAAAGTCCGATGCTCTACCGCTGAGCTAAAGGCCCTTGCAAACTCAATAAATAAGGGTACGACAGCATCATGATAATAGGGAGGGTTAAACACCGTTACGCATAGTCTACTATTCAAACCTTAAAGGTCGTCTACTAACACTCCCACTTGAAACGTATCTTAGAGTTAAGATGTTGCGGACCGATAATTCTTTCATCAACCACGTCGAACACGCTGAGCGATCAGGAGCATGTAATCGAAATGTTAAACGCACAAAATCGGAAATACGACCTACTTCTTAAGGGCGGACGGCTGATCGACCCCGCCTTTGATATAGACGGTCAATTCGATGTTGCGACTTCTGGCGGCCATATCGCCCTAGTCGATAAAGACATCTCCCCTGGCCGAGCGCGAACCGTAGCCGACGTTTCAGGATTAGTTGTCACACCCGGTCTTGTCGACCTACACGCTCATTTCTACGGTTATTTCGGTGCCATCTTCCCTGACGCGCACTGCCTACCTGAAGGCACAACAACTGCGGTAGATGCTGGAGGGTCGGGGCATCTAACTTTCGACGATTTCAATGAACAGGTCATTGCACCTGCCACAACGAACGTGTTTGCACTTTTGAATATTGCCGGTGAAGGAATGGTCGGTGAGCCTGAGCAAGATCTCGACGGTATGGACTCCGAACTCACGGCACTAAAGATAGCCCAGAGACCGGACCTGATTGTTGGCGTGAAAGTCGCTCATTACATGGGTCCGGGTTGGGAACCTCTTGATCGCGGTATTCAGGCAGCGGAGGAAAACGGCGTCTTCCTGATGGTTGACCAGTCTCCGATACACACGCGACCTATGAACGAGATGGTCCTTGAGCATCTTCGATCAGGCGATATGGTCACCCACTGTTACGCACTTAGTAAGCCGATGACCGATATCAGCGACAAAGTTAAACCTCACTTTATAGAGGCTCGCGAGCGAGGTGTGCAATTCGATGTGGGGCACGGCGCCGGCAGCTTCTCTTTCAGGATCGCAAAAGCTGCAATCGAACAGGGATTCTTACCCGACACCATTTCAACTGATATGCACCGAGCGAGTATTCTTGCAAACCAGGCAACGATGCCCGAAACCATGTCAAAACTGTTGATCCTTGGCATGGAGTTACCCGAAATCGTCAAACGTTCCACCTGGGAGCCAGCCCAGGCTATCGGCCATCCAGAATTAGGTAATCTTGGTCAAACAGTTCCAGCTGACATAGCTGTGTTGAATATAACTGAGGGTGAATTTGGTCTGGTAGACAATGGAACTGACAATAGAGTGTATAAATCCGATAAACGTATAGTTTGCGAGATGACTGTCAAAAACGGACAGGTTGTATGGGACAAGAACGGTCGATCCCATGATGATTGGTCATCAGCGCCACCAACCAACCCCGTGCTCTAGTTTTCAAGGACGTTCCACTTCATGGTGAACCCGAAGTATGACGTAATCGTCGTTGGCGCCGGATCCGCTGGGGCTGCCTTGGCAACCCGCCTTTCTGAAGACCCTTCTCGTCAAGTCCTGTTATCAGCCAAAGATCTGAAAGTCGGATGTTGGCCAGAGAATCGCCCAGGCGCGGCCCACAAGTTCCTTTGACGCTACAAATTCCCAATTCCGTGAATCAATAGACACCCTACGGTTATCGCCAAGAACATAATATGCTCCCGGTGGAACTTTCACGGGGTAATACCCATCACTCCTACGTCTAGAAGTCATAGTATCGACCCATTCTGTTTTTTCACCGTTTACGTAAACAAACTCATTGTCTATGTCGATTAGATCGCCAGGAACGCCAATGATCCTTTTNACGAAGTCTGTTTTAGAACCCGAGGGTGGATGGAACACCACAATATCNCCTCGNTNAGGACCATCAAACAAATAGTCCTCATTCCCAAACAAGCTTAGCGGCGANCGCATATAAATAAACTTGTTAACTAGAAGACGCTGGTCTTGCCTTANAGTAGGTTCCATAGAAGAGCCCTCGATAAGAAAGTTCTGGGTGGATCCTTGCAATAACAGGAATATCACCACCGCCGTGATGATCGTTTCGCTTGTATCTCTAATCGCTGAACGCATTTCTTTCCGAAAACTGTTCTAGGATCTCTCTTAAAGAAATATTGTCCTAAATATGAATGTAACGACCAGATTCGAAGTTTCACGCTATGAAGAAGTTAAGGGTTTAGATTATTCTTCATCCTGATTCCAGTTTACTAATTTTGCATTACTAGAGACTAATTTCAACTAAATCTCCAAAAAACTAAACCTAAATCACCGACGGTGATTCATCAGGAGGTAAATAAAAATAAAATAGAAGACTAAAACGATCAAATATCTTTACGAGCGCTGTAACAAAACTTTTTAAGGGAGCACTTAATGAGCACCATCGGGACTAAAAGACCGAATACGTGGTTAAACATGGCAGCAATTGCATTGTTTTTGATGATTGGCATCGCCTGTGACAATACAACCGACATCGAACCTATACTGGGTGAACCGAGAACCGATAACACGAGCGATGGTTTTGTTGTCACGTCAATGGGTTCATCCGAAGGTTCTGTATCGAACGGAGTCATTGCTCCAAGCAGCTTTATTCCAACCGGGCCCACTGCTTTTAGAGCCAGCAGTACNGGGTCTTTATCTGCTGATCAGTTAGGCGCTTCCAACTCAGGAATATGGGTCACAGGAGAAGCAACCCTAGAAATCCCGGCCGACATAGCGAACGTTTCAATCGGCGTGGAAGTCCGAGAGGAATCAGTTACCGATGCCCGACAAAAGGCAGCAACAACAATGGGTAAGGTTGTAAAAACTATCGGAGATCAAGGAGTTAAAACAGACGACATTGTCACTACCCAATTTAGCATCTACCCACAGACCATATGGGTGGAGGTTTCAGATTCCCTTGGTCTACATAGTGAACCTCGCATTGTGGGCTATACAGTCAACAACACAGTGCAAGTAACCGTGCGAGACATCGATAAGTTGAGTGCTATTATCGACAATGCGNCATCAACTGGAGGCGACTTGATAAGGGTCAATTCAATTCAGTTCACAGTGGACGACCCAACGGTGTTTAGTAAGAAGATCCGTGAGATAGCGGCGGCTGATGCAACCGCAAAAGCAGATGTATACGCCCGAACAATGGGAGTAACGCTTGGTCAACTCGTATACCTCGCGGAATTAGGTGATTCAGCCCCAATGGCCGGGAACTACGATATGGCAATGAGGTCAGCACCAATGATGGCCGAATCATTTGCTCCATCACCTATATCTGGAGGAGACGTCAACATCTCCGTAACAGTTCAGGCTATGTTCGCAATAGCCGATTAAGACAACTCAGATAATATTAGAGCGCCTTGAGAGGTATCGCCATCAATAACCCACTGGACCGAGCTCTACAACTTGCCAGACACGCGAAAGGTAGCGTAGCTCCGCGGCCGGCAGTAGGTGCGGTAGTTGTAAAAAATGGCAAGATCGTTGGAGAAGGAGCTACCCAACCAAGACCAGGCAACCACGCTGAGCTAATGGCTTTGTCCCAAGCTGGCACCCAAACAAAAGACGCAACTCTCTACTGTTCTCTCGAGCCACATGCGTTTCAAGGATTGGCTCCTCCTTGCACAGACGCAATCATCAAATCTGGAATTACAACGGTGGTATCGCCACTGCAGGATCCTAACCCAAGAGTATCGGGAAATGGATATCGACAACTTACCGCGTCTCGCATTGATGTAGTCAGAAACTGCACCGAAAAACAGAAGATTGAGGCAGAACAACTAATCGAAGGATTTGCGCATCACATAAAAACAGGCCTACCGATGGTGACTCTAAAATTAGCCACCAGTCTCGATGGCAAAATCGCTACCCGTACCGGCGACTCACGGTGGATAACCAACGAGAAATCTCGTGAGCGGGTTCACGAAATGCGTCATCAAACAGATGCATTGATCACCGGAGTTGGAACCGTACTTTCAGATAATCCACGACTTACTGCGCGCGACCAGTTAGGAAATGCCACTGGCCGACCGATCCTGCGGGTAGTGGTCGACAGCAACGGCCGAATGCCTGCCTCAGCGTCTATGTTGAAAGAGCCGGGGGAAATTCTTTGGGTCATAAGAGACGATATCGACGCCAACCCGCCAAGTGATTGTGTAAGCATTCTCAGAGCATCTGGTAAAGACGGAAAAATTGAGTTGTCAACCGTAATCCAGGAATTGGGATCCAGAGGACTAAACGACGTCATGGTAGAGGCAGGTGCTGGGCTTGCAGGAGCATTCGTTGAGGGTGGGCACGTGAACAAGATCGCTGCCTTCGTCGCACCGATGATTATCGGTGGAAACGATGCAGTAAGTGCAATCGCAGGTAAAGGAATCGAAGCTCTTAGTGACGCCCTGACTCTCGAGCGCGTCTCCTTTAGCATGATCGACAGCGATATCCTAATCGAAGGTTATGTTTATTCGAGTCCCAAGACGTCCTCAAGCTCAACATCTCAGGCAAAATAAACAAATGTTTTCGGGAATAATTGAAGAAATAGGCACAGTCAAGTCATACGACGGCGAAACACTGACCGTCCGGGCGAACCGGGTGTTGCAGGACTTAGAAATATCGCAGTCAATAATGATAGCCGGCGCATGCCTGACGGTAGTTGCAATCTCAAAATCAAGTTACACATTCACAGTGGAGACAATACCCGAAACGCGCGCTCGAACGAACTTCAAGGAACTGATTCCGGGTAATAACGTGAACCTTGAAAGGGCCCTACGCTATGGTGACCGCGTCGGGGGTCACATGGTCCAGGGCCATGTTGATGGTGTCGGGACCGTCCAGTCGATAGTCGAAGACACCAATTCCAAATTAATCGTAATCGAAGTAGATCAGAATATAATTGTAAGCATCGTTGAGAAGGGCTTCATCACCGTCGATGGGACTAGTCTCACAGTCGTAAGCCGAAATGACGATACTTTCAGCATTGCAATCATCCCGCACACACTTACACACACTACCTTGAATCAACTTTCCAAAGGATCAAAGGTTAATTTGGAAGTAGATATGACGGCAAAATACATCNCAAAACTCTTGGAACCTTACCGGAATCATTTCCCCAACTAAACAATGACCATGAATCCCAACATTCCAGACATCGTTGATGCCAGAGCCATCANNGCTGTCGAACGAGGTATAGAACAAATCAAAAAGGGTGGCATCGTGATTCTCGTCGATGACGAAGATCGCGAAAACGAGGGCGATATGGTGATGGCCTCTGAGGACGCCAGTGCCGAAAATATCACCCTCATGATGGTAGAAGCACGCGGACTGATATGTACCCCGATGTTAGGAGACGATCTTGACCGCCTTAATCTACCACTGCAAGTTCAAAATAACACAGCACCCCATCGAACTGCATTCACAGTTACTGTCGACGCGGCATCAGGAATAACCACTGGGATTTCGTCAGCTGACCGTTCACATACGATCAAACTTCTCGTAAACAAAGAGTCTAGCTCCGCTGATTTTGTACAGCCTGGACATGTGTTCCCCCTACGTTATGAAGAGGGAGGTGTCCTTGTGAGGGCCGGCCACACCGAGGGATCAGTGGACCTAGTCAACCTCTCAGGCAAGTATCCATCTGCAGTGATCTGCGAAATATTAAACCCAGACGGAACCATGGCGCGGCGCCCCCAACTGGAAGAAGTAGCAAAAAAATACAAGTTCCCGATAGTTGCGATCGCTGACGTAATTGCCTACAGAATGAGCCACGAAAAACTTGTGAAACGTGGCGCCGAAGCTCGACTGCCAACGGATCATGGAGTATTCACAGCAGTTGCTTACAACAGCGTTGTAGACTCTTCAGAGCACATTGCTGTGTTCATGGGGGATATCGACGATTCTGAACCGGTAGTAGTCCGCGTGGAGTCCGAGTGCCTCACCGGCCACGTTTTTGGCAGCAACAGATGCGATTGCGGTGATCAAGTCAACATGGCGCTCAAAACAATATCGGATCATGGCCGGGGTGTACTCGTATATATGCGACAGGAAGGCCGTGGAATCGGCCTTTTAAACAAACTGAAAGCCTATGAATTGCAAGATAAAGGGTTAGATACCGTGGAGGCAAATATTCACCTCGGATTCCCTATGGATCTGAGACGATATGGCGTCGGAGCCCAGATTCTTCGCGATCTGGGGGTCAGACGATTCAAACTTTTAACAAATAATCCAAAGAAAGTTGTGGGCCTTCAAGGTTTTGGACTCGAGATGTTGGAGCAGATCCCGCTCAAAGCTCCTATCAACGATGAAAATCGTTTTTATATGCAAACTAAAGTAGAAAAAATGGGACATGATTTTGATATCGAAACTAAATCATCGAAAGAACCGATGCCCTGATGGCACCTCGAATCATCGACCCAAAACTCGACGGTACAGGGCTTGGAATCGCAGTGGTAGCTGCCCGGTTTAACAGTTACATGGCCGACCAAATGCTGGAAATTACATTGGAACGCTTATCAGCACTTGGGGTCGCGGACGAAAATGTGATCGTAGTGCGAACCGCTGGCTCTTTTGAATTACCGCTCACTGCGCGACGTCTTGCAGAGCGAGGCGATGTTGATGCTGTAATTTGCATAGGTGTTGTAATACGAGGCGATACTGACCATTATGAGCATATCGCTAGGGCCGCGGCAGACGGTATTGCACGGGCAGGAGATGACTCAGGAAAACCGGTGATCTTTGGCGTTTTGACAACAGACAATACAGATCAGGCTGTCACTCGAATACCACAGGCAAGCGATTACGCTGACACAGCGGTGGAGATGGCCGGTACGTTACGCCAAATCCATGACCTTCGTTAAGCTGCAGGTTATGCGAACCCTTGATAACCCTACAATTTTNAAATGAGAAGGCCCGCGTGCTAACCTGCACGCATGACACAGAGTAATCTTGAACGCTTAATTTTCCATGCTGACCTAGACGCGTTCTNCGTGGAAGTTGAACGCCAATACGANCATTCCCTACGCGGCAAGCCGGTCATTGTCGGAGGCATGGGTCCACGTGGAGTCGTGTCAACTGCTTCATACGAGGCGCGTGAGTTCGGAGTTCACTCCGCACAAAGTACAGTGGTGGCTCGCAAACTTTGCCCCGAAGGAACTTTTTTGCCCAGCAATCACGCTTTATACAGTGAGATATCAAAAAAATTCATGGCTATTCTTCGTGAATTCTCACCTATTGTAATTTCAGTCAGTATCGATGAAGCATATTTGGATATGACCGGTACGAAAGATATTTACGGACCACCGCAAAAGGCTGCAGAGGAAATCAGAAAAAATATACAGAATGGCATCGGATTACCCGTTTCCATCGGTATAGGACCCAACAGGCTGGTCGCCAAAGTTTGTACTGAATATGCGAAACCTGACGGTATCTTCCAAATTCAACAAGTCGAAGCCGAAAACTTTTTCGGACCGCAACCCGTTCGGAATCTTCCGGGTATTGGGCCGAAGGCAGAAGAAGCCCTTGGCAACCTGAACATTTTCACACTAAAGCAACTCGCTAACGCCCCCGTTGGACTATTGCGCCGGGCACTTGGACCCAACCGCGCTGACTACATCAGGCCAAGGGCGAGAGGAATAGACAACGAGCCTCTTCAAGAACGTGGAAAAGCTAAATCAATAAGTGCTGAGACCACGTTTGAAACAGATATATCTGGTCAATCTGAAATGATAAAAATTGTGAAACAACTAAGCGAACGGGTTGGAGCAAGGTTGAGAAAATCCGGACAACTAGCACGCGGAGCGACCATTAAACTCCGCTACAGGGACTTCACCACCATTACACGTCAGCGCACATTTCCGAATCCACATGATGGTGATCAGGCTATCTATGAAACAGCTCAGACTCTATTGGTGAAGGCAATGAAAGAGCGAAGAGAATCTATCCGATTAATTGGAGTCTCGGTCACAGGTTTAGGTCCAAAAGCGACACAGTTATCGCTTTTGGATACACACCCTACGGCAGACTCAGATACCAGTTTTGCCTTAGACAGGATACGAG
Source organism: Chloroflexota bacterium (assembly GCA_002725925.1). GTDB lineage: Bacteria > Chloroflexota > Dehalococcoidia > Lucifugimonadales > Lucifugimonadaceae > Lucifugimonas. The sequence continues at coordinate 31,474 of PBRL01000006.1, read as the reverse complement.
ATCGATTCGGGAATGAGGCTATATCTAGAGGTACACAGTAACGGGTGATTTCAAAGTAAACGAACAGCTCGAGATCGAATATTCATACCCTATGGAGCTTCAAGTAATCCAGCATTTTTCGCGGCTGCTAGAACAATGACTCGCTGCTCATCTGTAAGGTCTGTGACTGGCGGTATAGGTCGACCACAATCAACACCCAAACGTTCGCTTAAAATGAGTTTAGTGACCGCAGCCGGCGCACCAAACATCCTTACAACATTTACAATCTCAAATACACCATCTTGCAGTCGCTGGGCCGTTTTCATATCGCCCTGCTCCCAAGCGTTATACAACTCAGAATAATGCCACGGAGCTATCGATAGTGGAGCGTCGACGGTGCCAACCGCTCCCATCGTAAGGGCAGGAAGTGGCAGTGTTCCATTGCCTGAAAAACACTTCAGACCCATGTCGGCGAAGAGGCGGATGTCACCAAAGTTCATTGCGGAATGTTTCAGTCCCACAACATTGGGAACAGCATCGACAATCTTTTCCATCAGATCCGGATTTGTCTCAACCTGCGTGAGCTGTGGCAGGTTATATACGAAAAAAGGAAGGCCTTCCGCAGCATCAGCAACTCTTCGATAATGATCAATGGTCATCTGGTCGCCGCCGCGGAAAAAGAAAGGTGGTACGCAGCAAATCGCATCACAGCCATAATCCTTGGCAGCCTTGGCTCCCTTGGCAGCACTTTCAGTACTGATCGCGCCGACATGCATGATCGAAAGTCCTTTGCCGGATATAGTTTCACCGGCGACCCGAGCAGTGGCTTCACGCTGCATTTCGCTCATAACAGGTCCTTCACCGGTCGATCCAGCTACCCAAAAACCATCAACACCGTGAGCCAGGTTGTCTTCAAAAATATTTTTGAGGGCTTTTTCGTTGATACGGCCATCGGCATACACCGGTGTGGGGTTTGCAGGAAATACTCCCTTAAATTCCAAGTGCTTCCCGGAAATATTTGANCGTTCGGCCGCAGTAGCAATCGTCGCCATTTAAAAACCCTCCGTCGGCAAAGAAAACATTATATGAGAGCGACAGTCTAGCCCGTTTTTCAAAACCAATGTTTGAAAGTTATGAGCGTGAAGGCCTGAATATATCGTGAAAGTGACCGTAGCCAAATAATTTCGTCGAACAATGCTTCAAATCATTAGTCGAAATCCAATCACCTTGCTAGTATTGAAACCTGTTCGCTGTTGCCGATTCGTCTAGCGGTAAGACACCAGACTCTGAATCTGGGAACCCAGGTTCGATCCCTGGATCGGCAGCCAACAAAGTGGCCCCATCGTCTAGTGGCCCAGGACACGGCCCTCTCAAGGCTGAAACAGGGGTTCAAATCCCCTTGGGGCTACCAAAGATAGCAAAAAGCGGTTGGCAAATAAGCTAGCCCTTTTGTTGTGAGCAACCTCGATCCGGACATTCTCACTGACTGGTGAAACGGGTGTATATTTCCAATGTGAACCGAAAGAACACAAGGAGACTGTGCCAATGCCGCGAAGTAACCCGTTAAAACAGGCTTTGAGACCGGTAATGTGCTTGAGGCCTCCAAACGACATAATGTTTGAAGAATCATTCTGGGATGAGCTGGCTGGTGCAGGAGTTAATGAAATCGCATTACAGTGGCTTTGCTTGCTGGATGACCCCGCGAACCACAAAAGAGAAGCTGGCAACATATACCCGCAACCAGAGGATAACCATCCAAGAGGCCTAGCATCTTTGGGTGGCAAGCCTTTGGCTAGGGTGCCAACTGCGGCGTTTCATCCAACCCCCGAATTTTATAAAGATCTGAACTGGGAACCACCGACAATGCCTCTCCACCTCTCCTCCCAGTCGGAACAGCTTTCTTCTGCACTGGATATGGGAAAATCGAAAGGTTTCACGATTTACGCCGTCGATGATAAAGGGTATTTCCTGCACGGTGGATTCGGCTCTGGCACGTTAGATCTCAACAAACGTACGCCTAGCTTCACAGATCCTGATATGCCTGCAATGACGGTGGCCCGAGCGCGCGACACCGCAAAACACTTTCCACAAGTAACTGGGCTATTCCTCGACGGCCCTGATTTCAAATGGGAGATCAAGCCTGGGCATCGTGATGATCTCTGGGTTGAACCGATCGATACTCCAGAAAACCGTGATTTCGCGTCAAAAAACGGGATAGTTTTTCAAAAAGTCTTGGATGGTCGAGAGTATTTCAAAGAGTTCTTGCATGAGTTTACGCCCGATTACGCTCGAAAATTCAGTGCACATTTTCAGGGTGCACTAGCTGACCACGATTGGTGGCGCAATCACTCCAAGTTTGCGAACTGGTACTTATTCAAGCAAGCCGCTGTCGAATGGAGCGTTAGTAGTTCGTATCAAGGAGTAAAAAAACATCTCCCGCACATACAGGTGGGTAATTCTTCGCGGTTGCCGTTTGTTGAAGCACTGACAGGCCATAACTCCGTTCGGAAGCAAAATTACATCGATTTTCAACAGCCAAAGCAATATTGGTGGTCGGGCGGGGTCGCTGGATTCAGAGGAACAATAGTTAACTGGGTCAATACTTTGGCAGACTGGAATAACGGGTTGGACACCGAGCAAGCTGCAAATCTATTCGGATCGATGTTCAACTATCCAATGCCCGCGAACTACCCCGTAAGCCACTATAGCCTTGAAGCCACAGACGAATGGTTCGATACCTCGATCCATGATCAAACAGCGAAAATGATCTCCAACAGTGGCGGACAAGAACATTGCCTCCCCTGGGTGGGACTCGAGCATTTTGGTTCGAACTGGCTAACAGCTTCTGAGTTAGATCGACTATTGGGCGAAATGCATTCACAAGGCGCAACACGATATTGCTATTTCATATACAACTCTATGGAACCAGAAATTTGGGATGTAATTCAAAAATACAGCAGAGGATAGCAACTGATGTAGTCCTAATAAATTGGAGACGGCTCCAATTCAGTTATCGAACTGGATAAAGATTATTCATACATGCTTATAGCCTGAATAAGGATTGAAAACTAATAGTCACAACGTTCCGGCAAATAAGTTGCTCGGAAGGCCGTACACCTGTGATTCATAAACAAAATGCTTAGCTCACTGGTGGCCGTCTGCCCACCCAGGGGCGGGCTTCCTCGAAGGCAGCTGAGGCGGACAAGACATTTGCTTCGTCTTTCATATCACCAACGATTTGTAATCCGATCGGCAAGCCCTCTGCCGAAAAACCGGCGGGTACAGAAGCTGCAGGATTACCCGTCAGGTTGAACAGATAGGTAAAAGGNGTGAACCCCCANAANCGGTGTGGAACCTGNTTTCCNCCTATCATTCCAGGAGCNTCNCCAATATCGAATGCTGNCACTGCCAGAGTAGGTGATAAGAGAAGATCATATTTTNNAAAGTACGTGTTTACNTANATACGNTANGCCCCAATATTNCCGAAGATATTCCACATACGTTCAGCTGAAAGTGTAGCTGCGCGATCCATGTACTCACCAAAATAATCGGTCATTTCATCTCGATGATTGTCAAAATCATCACGAGCGGCATCGAGACCTTTAACGGTAAAATAATCAAAGAATGTCCAGAACACTTCTTCGTATCCAGCCGGGTTGAAATTAATAGTTTCAACGGTCGCTCCAAGTTCCTCAAATACCTTTGCTGCCTTTTCGGCAACTTGAACTACCTCAGAATCGACCGGGTTACCCCCCATATCTGGCGTCCAGCCGATCCTCAGATCTTTAACACCTTTATCAAGTGCACTTAGATAATCAGGAACATCGTCCGTAATGGTGTCGTATTCGCCTTTTAGGTCATGACCAGAAAAGATCGTCAGAGCTTCCGCCGCATCCCGCACGGTTCTAGTTAGTGGGCCCGACGTGGCATTGTTCATGATATTAAATCCCGCATTTCTTATGGAATTCGCAACTCGTGGCACCCTGCCCTGCGTAGCCTTAATCCCATAAACACCAGTAAAAGCCGCGGGTATTCGTATAGAGCCTCCACCATCACCCCCAGGCGCAAAGCTGGTTAATCCAGAGGCCACGGCAGCCGCAGCTCCTCCAGAAGACCCGCCAGGAGTTTTAGTTGGGTTCCAAGGATTTCTTGCAGGTGGACCCAGTCGATTCTCTGTAGTTCCAGCAAATCCGTTTTCCGGAGTGTTCGTCTTACCGGTAATGATCGCTCCAGCAGCTTTGACTCTGGATAACGGTAGAGAATCGACGTTTGCAATGTTGTCTTTGTAGGTCAATGAACCATGGGTCCAAATCACTCCCGACATAGGTTCAGTATCTTTATATGGAACTGGAATACCGTGAAGCGGGCCTAAAGAATCACCCCGCATCACTGCAGCTTCAGACTCACGAGCAGCATCCATCGCCATATCAGAAATACGAGTAATGAATATTCCAAGTTTTGGATCAAGTTCATCTGCACGCCTCAGATGGGACTCGGTCAACTCGACTGGTGAAATCAATTTCGCACCAACCATCTCACGAAGCTTATAAGTCGGTGCGAACCCTAACTCCCGATCCGATTCCATTTTGACTTCGCCCCTTTGGCTTTGATGAACACTTGATGCGAATCGGCCGAACTATTCCATCTTGGATCCAACAAAATTCGAAAGGGCGCGAGCGGTAGGATCAGTTCGAACGTTCACTATTGCCGGGACACCGGAATCGAACGCTCGCTCCAATGCTGCCGGAAGATCGACTGGGTTCTCAACCAACTCACCATGACCACCCAGCGCCTCAGCAATTTTGTCAAAACGGGTGAATCCTAATTCACGGCCTGGCTTTCGAATACCTTCTACACGCGCCGTCCAGCCTTCATTATTCGAAACAACAATTACTATTGGTAGATTATGCCGTACGGCAGTATCAAAATCTTGAATGTTCATACCCAAAGAACCATCCCCGTGAAGTGATACCACTTGCTTATCAGGTTTAGCCAATTTGGCTCCGATTGCGTAAGGTAACCCCACGCCCATACAACCAGACGGGCCGGAATTCAAACGGTGCCCTGGAACATAAGTTGGCATTGACTGACGTCCAAAGTGAAGAATTTCATTCCCATCCACAGTCAGAATCGCGTCCCTATCCATGACATCTCGAAGGTCTTTACAAAGCCTCAAAGGATGAATAGGCCTTTGTGTAGAATTCTCTAACGGCGCCACCCTCTCTCGACGTTCTGAATCTGCCTGTCTCAAAGACTCGATCCACTCGGTTTTTGCCTTCGATTTAAATCCTGTCATCTCGACCTGATCGATCATCTGTTGAAGTACTATTTTGGCGTCACCTTCAATTCCAACATCGACCGATCGGTTGTGCCCAAGTTCGGCACCGTGTATATCAATCTGGATGACCTTTGACTCCGCTGCAATCCGTTTACCGAACGTCATCATCCAATTAAACCTGGTCCCCACAACCAGCACCAAATCTGCACGCCTGAACGCTCCGGACCGGGCTGCAGGAAACGACATCTCATGATCATCAGGCAATAAACCTCTAGACATAGGAGATGTATAGAACGGTATTCCAGTGCGCTCTACCAGGATCCGCAATTCATCATAAGCCTGAGACCACCACACCCCCCCGCCAGCGAAAACAATAGGCCTTTTTGATTGAGACAATAGTTTTACGGCCTGCTTTATCAGATCCGGGTCACCAGCCGGGCGAGCCCTCCCAGAAGCACGAGTTGCGGATGGCACATCCGTTTCATCCACCTTGCCGTAAAGAACGTCTTCATTACAGTCAACGTACACAGGACCAGGTCGACCCGAGGTGGAAAGTCTGAATGCAGTTGATATATGCTCTGGATAGCGAGAGGGATCCGTAGGACGCATTACTGCTTTGGAGATAGGCTCAAATACACCGACTTGGTCCACCTCCTGAAAACCATCTCGCCCGAAATCAGAAATTGGACCCGCACCGCCAAGCGTTATCATTGGAGCACAATCAGCCCACGCCGTGTATTGGCCGGTCAGTAAATTTAACGTCCCTGGACCGGAAGCAGCTGTCGTAACCCCAGGCTTTCCTGTCACTCGTGCATACCCATGGGCTGCCATTGAGGCTGCCTGTTCATGACGAAAATCGGTCGCCTTAATACCAAGGTCTACAGCATTATTAATAATCTCGTAATTCGGACCACCCATCAAAAAGAAGAGGTGCTCTACCTCTTCTTCTTTGAGCGTTCGAGCTACTANATAACTACCTTCTACTTCCATAATTTTTCTCGATAAGTTTTGTACATAGCAAGCAATAGGCTATTTTTGTTGTGTAACAGAATACGCTGAACACTCACCTAAATCGTTAATCATTTNAACCTCGATCTCCCACCCTTCAAACGATCGCCTTCTTTGACCGGAGAATCTAACAAACGACTGAGAGTTCCGATCTGGTCAGTACCCGAGAGCTTAGATGTTTCAGCTAACAGTAGCGCCCCACCAACAAAATCACCTTTCGAAATAACCTCTGACTCTACTCCCGACTCACCACGGTTATGCCAGGACCCTAGAGGAAAGGCAGTTCCTGTTACTCTGTAACCAAATGCCTTGAAGGCCGCAGCCTCACAACCGCCAGCACTCATCAGTTGACGCTGTACCTTAAAATCTGGATCTGATGACCTAATTTTTTCCACTGCAGCGCTCAAATATACTTCCGCCGCATAATCGAATGTAGTGGCACGATCTCCAGTTCTAATCACGACTCCCTCTCCGATTTCTGCACCTGGTAACNCCGAACTCGTCTCGACAGAAACTATCACNGTATTCTTAGGTATCANTCCGTTCTCCGCCACTAAGCGAGCCCCAATTAATCCCACTTCTTCGGCCCTAGTGAAAAGCCCATAAACACTACCTCTAATCGGTGATTCAATAATCACTTCTAAAGCTGCAAGAATAGCCGCGCATCCGGCGAGGTCATCNGCNGCGCGCATACGCACGAGATCGTTGTCGATGATGAAATCTGGCAGGNTAGGAACCGCAGGCACAGGTAANACGCCTAGGTCGTGATCTTTGGAAAGCTGGGCATACACAGTATCTGTGCCAAGCCAACCCGCAGATTCCCTTGACCTTTGAAAGTTACCTTCCGCTTTCTCAGCACCCACAACGGTCGCGTTGATACGACGGCCGCTAGNATCGATCACCAAAATTTNNGCGCCGTNTCTTCCAGCAGCGNTNCCNATCCCACCCAGTGTTTTCAGTACAAGTTGATCACCTTGTTGGGCGACAACCTCATATCCAGGATGATCCATATGGGCCACAAAAGCGATTCCCTCGGCGTTTGGATCACTACCTGGTTTTACAGCTAGAACGTTTCCCCACTGGTCTACTGAAACTTCAAGCCCTACACGCTTGGCACGGTTTATAAGATAACCAGATGGACCATCTTCCCAATAGGACGTAGCCGTGAACTTTCCTAAATCGGATAGTATTTCNATGCCAGCAATTTTGATTGAATCAGTATATGAATGCATATGACGGTCATACAAAATTAGTTTTTCCGAAAGAGNCCTGAATGATACGGGTCAAAGCCTGAAATAGCTGCGATATTGCTTATCTAAGTTCTANAATGCACGCTGTTCTGCTTAGACCTCTTTTCNACCTTAAGTAAGGTCAAACCTAGATGCCTCANGTACTCGTATTCTCCGGNCCTGCACTTCCGTTGTTGGATATGGCAAACCAAATGAAGCCTGATGGGTGGGACTTGCANGTGTGTACAAGCGACTCAACAGAANCTGAGGTTACAGAGGCGGCTNAAATCGCTGATTTCATACTTGTGTTCGGACACGGTGTATCGGACACAGTATTGCGGGTCGCAAAAAAAACGAAGCTGGTCCAACTTTGNTCNGCGGGGTTNGACGGGATCAACCTTCGACTTGCNGGTGAATTGGGTATCCCCGTGGCAAACAATGGNGGAGCGAACGCTATNCCCGTTGCTGAATTCGCNATCACNCTGACACTTTCTACNATTCGCCATCTGACCGTAGCGGCTGCCGACACTGTAGCTGGACAGTGGATGCGCCCGGAAGTNGACGGACGCGACTCGCANGAACTGTTCGCAACAACTGTCGGAATAATCGGTGCAGGTCGAATCGGGAGCACGGTCGCAGGCATGCTCCGTGGCTTCGAAACTACAACTCTTTATACGGATAAGGTACGTAGNGAAAAAGCAGAAAGCTTTGGAGCCGTGAAAGTAGAGCTNGANGAATTACTTGAGCGATCNGACGTGGTCACANTGCACACTCCACTTGATGGAAGCACACACGGATTAATCGGTGAGNNCGAATTACGNCTTATGAAGAAAACAGCTATTCTCATCAACACGTGCAGAGGGCCGGTTGTCNAGGAAAAAGCTTTAATACGCGCNCTTGAAGATGGTGAAATTTGGGGTGCNGGCCTTGACGTTTTCGAACAAGAACCAGTGNATCCAAGCAACCCGATCCTCGATCTCGAAAACNTCGTAGTTGCACCACATATCGCNGGAAAGAGTTACGAAAGTTACCCAAGNAGAGTACGATTTGCCTTCGAAAACATGNTGAATGTATGGCAGGGCGGCAACGCGGAAAGTATTGTCAGCCCTGAATAGTNAAAAGAGAATAATGAGTACAGAATCGAAAAATATTCGAGTCCTTTATTTGGGGCCNAGTGACCGCCCNGGTGTCTACACGAAGGATCTNGATCAACAAAGCAAAGCNGTCAGAGAAATGGGTGCGNAGTTTGTCGTTTATGACGGTAACAGCGAAGGAGAGCTGATCGAGGCCCTCAAGGANGCAGACGTAGCGATGAGTCAGGGTCACGGGATCTCGCCGACGCTTTTTAAACACATGGGGAACAACGGGCGCTGCAAGGGTCTGATCTCATTCGGTCACGGTTACGACGGAATGGACCTGAACACTGCGGTAAAACATGGCGTAATTCTTGCTAACACAGCGTCGTTCGGCACGGAAGAAGTCAGCAATCAAACAATGATGCACTTCCTTGTTTGTTCAAGAAAATTCGTTCTTCATGACAAACTGGTGAAGAATGGTACNTGGACTCGGGAGTATCTAGCTCCGATGGGTCATATCGCGGGTCAAACATTCGGGATAATTGGTTTGGGCGACATCGGGCGTGCAGTCGCAAGAAAAGCACTTGCCTTTGGCATGAAAGTGATCGCATACGACCCCTTTGTCTCTTCTTGGGATTCAAAGGAATACAACGTCGAGATGGTCGGCACCCCGCAGGAGATAGCAGAGCGTTCCGACTACGTTTCTCCTCATACATATCTAACCCCAGAAACACATCACATGGTAAACGCGGAATTCTTTGACCTGATGAAAACAACCGCGTACCTGATCAACTGTTCACGAGGTCCGGTGGTTGACGAGCAAGCNCTCATCAATGCACTCAAAGAAAAAAANATCGCTGGCGCCGGCTTGGACGTATTCGAATACGANCCTGTCGATCCAAATAATCCCCTGTTGAAAATGGATAATGTTTCAGTTACAAGCCATTACGCCTCATACAGCGAAGTCGCATGGAACAGGGCAAACACACAATTGGGTGAAGAGGCAATGCGAGTAGCTCTAGGCTACTGGCCAATGTCATTGATAAACCCAGATGTACGTTCGACTCTTAAGCCCCGTCAGTGGGCAGTCAGTTGGGAGGTTATGCTCGCGGAACAAGGTAAATAGTTTGGATTAGGACCCTAATGGTCGAAAATACCAGTATCGGCCTCCGATGTAAATGCACTGTTATGGAGTAATGAAAAATGGCGAAGCAAAGAGTTGTGATACTTGGACCTGATACGGATGATCACCTGTATCACGAAAGAGCTGAAATGGCTGATCTGGATGTTGAATTCATTCAGGAATCGCCCCAATCCGAAGGTGAGGCTATAGAAGCCGTGCGAGGTGCCGATGCAATCATGATGCGCGGTGGCTGGGGCACAGAGCAGGTGATCAGGGCAGCCGATCAGGCAAAGGTCCTTGCAGTGTATTCACATGGCTTCAATCATATCGATGTAGATGCAGCTACCGACATGGGCATCATCATTACGAACGGTGCAGGGATGTGTGCAGAAGAGGTTTCTAACCAGGCCGTTACGATGGCGCTGGCGTTGAACCGACAGCTTGTACAGACCACCAACCAACTACGAGATACCGGTGACTGGGATCGATCAGCTTTCCTTCCAATCGAGCCAATCGACGAGCAAACCCTCGGAATAGTAGGTTTTGGGAACATCGGCCGCCAGGTTGCGCGCAAACTCGGTCAGGGTTGGAGGATGGAAACACTTGTGTACGATCCATACGTAGCTCCGTGGATAATCCGCGAATACAACGTTGAACAGGTTTTTGAACTCAACGATCTTTGTAAGCGTTCCGACTACATTATCGTAGTGGTTCCTTTGAACACCGAAACATTCCATATGATCGGAGCCGAACAGTTCGACCATATGAAAAAATCTGCGTATTACATTAACGTTTGCCGAGGCTCGGTTACCGATGAGCCGGCAATGATCGAGGCACTTAAAGCAGGAAAAATTCGTGGAGCCGGACTCGATGTGTTCGAGCAGGAGCCAGTCGATCCCAATAACCCGCTACTACAGATGAACAATGTAATTACCGCAATGCATCTTGCAGGTGCCTCCACCCGTGCGGCTTGGCTTTCGCGACAACGCGCTTCACAGCAGGTAGCAGCAGTACTGCGAGGCGAATGGCCCAGTGCAGGTCAAAACCCCGAAGTGACAGCGAAACTTGAATCAAAAAGTCGCATGCCCGGTTCGGCTGGAAAAATCAACGGTCTCAGCGGGTAATTCGTGCCAGCATCTAAATATCTAGGTCGACGAAGTTTCATACTGCGCCGACTTTTTGTATTTCAGTGAGCCGAACCGACCAACTGATCAAACTAAAAGTACAACTTCCACCCAAACATGCCAAAAAAGCTTCGCATCGCCACTCTTGGTATCCACCACGAGACAAATACTTTCGCCAGCAATAAAACAACTATGGCGGAATTCGAGCGATCAGGTTTACAGACCTATGCTGTTCAACGTGGGCAGCAGTACTACGATATGCATAAATCAGCGCAGACGTCGATGGCCGGCTTCATTCAGGCTTCAGAAAAGCATAATTTCGAACTGGTTCCATTGATATTTGCAGCGACCGATCCTGCTGGCACCATCAGTAAAGAGGTATTCAATACGATCGGTGGTGAAGCTTTGGAGATGCTGGAATCACAAGGTCCATTCGACGCAATATTAATAAACCAAATGGGGGCAGCCGTTTCAGAGGAATATCCTGACATGGACGGTGAACTGGCTCGCCGCGTGCGAACAATTGTGGGCCCAGATGTGCCTGTAGCGATGACACTGGATCTACACGCTAATGTATCGAAATTAATGGCCGAAGTGACGGATGCGCTAGTCATATATAAGACCAATCCACACATCGATGCGATACCCAGAGCCCATGATGCCTGCGATCTAGTTGTACGAATGGCTACGGAAAATTGGCGACCAGCAAAATGGCTTGAGCAGCCACCTATGGTCGTGGGAATATTCCAACACGATACCCGTGACATGCCCATGAAGGCTGTAATAGACGATTTAGAGTCAGTGCTCAGGCTGCCCGGTATCGTGGGCGGCTCGATTGGCCAGGGATACCCTTGGTCCGATGTCTACGAAAACGGTCTTAGTTGCTATGTCCTACACGAAGATTCAATAGATAAAGCTAAGAAAGCGGCTCAGTGGATTGCAAGACGCGCATGGTCAAATCGAAAATATCTGTATAAACCTGTTGGCCCCTCACCATCAGAAGCAGTCGGATATGCACTAACTCAAGCAGCGCTGAAATCTAAAAAGCCCGGTCCAATCGTACTGTTAGATGTTGGGGATAACATCGGTGCAGGAAGTTCGGGGGATAGTACATTCTTGCTCTCAGAAGCCTTAAAACAGAACGCTAGGTCGTGGTTGCAGACCATTCGAGATCCTGAAGCCATTGACATGTGCATAAAAGCGGGAATAGGAAAAAGCATCACAGTAAATATCGGAGGAAAGGCCGACTCGCTCCATGGTAAACCAGTGGAACTGACCGGCCGAATTACTCGAATGTCAGATGGGAGGTTCGAAGACGGTGGAACCGTCCACGCGGGTTGGAGATTCTTTGATGCAGGAACTACAGTGGTTATCGAATCCAATGAGGGACCGACAGTCGCTTTAGTAACGAGCAGAGTTGGGAACATGAGCCGTGAACAGTTTTATTCCCTCGGCTATCGTCCCGAGGATTTCGACATTGTGGTTGCAAAGGGTGTGGTATCTCCACGACCGGCTTATCAACCGATTGCCAGCGAAATGGTCACGGTAAATACCCCTGGAGCGACATCAGGCGATATGTCAACATTCCGGTACAAGCACCTACGGAAATCATTATATCCACTAGACCTCAACGCTCAATACGCCCATGATTAGCCAGACACACTCCACTCAGCTATCGTTCATTAATTACATCAGCCACAGGGGCCCAACCACCGATCCACGACTCATCGCTAGCGTATTCAAACAGACCTCTAACTTCATCACCGGTCAATTCGGTACGCCAATCAACGTTACGAGATGAGTTTCCATCAATTGTGAGTCGAATCGACTCATCTAATTCAATTCGATATTGAACCCCTTTGTAAACGTGTTCAGTCTTTCTCTTATCAACCCCATAATCTCGAACAGGAAATGTGTGCTTAGTGTCGTAGTCCCACGCTAACCTAACTCTATCCAACCCCATTTTGAATTCGCTTGCTCGATACCAAGTCTCTATGTCGGATCGACCGAATATGAATGGCAGGCGAAAGTCTGGGTCAGATATCAGCCATTCATTTCGAGTCAGGCTGATCTTGAGTCCAGTCACCCCCTTCCCCGTATGCCTCAGGCTCAGCTGACTTACTATTCCATCGCTGAAATGTGTCACATCAAGGGAGTTTTCACCTAATCCCCATTCCTGTTCACGCCAGACACTCGATGCAACTCCATCTTTCAAGATTATCTTATGAGTCATCTGACGGAATTCATCGTCTTCGACTACATGCCGTATATCCAGCGGTCCGCGCTGCTCTCTTCCAAAATTAGTGTTACGAATCGGGATCGTTGCGCGCTCGTAATAATGATCAAAAAGAGATTCAACTGACATAATTGTGTAAGAAACCNNTCANGCTTGTTTTNGTGGAANGTGAACGNNCGATTGTACCTGTTTGANTGACTNGNTCGAATAAACGTCNANNGTANTCAGGNCAGATCNCTATACCAATCCTGCCCNTGNCTNAACAGGTCTACGATTTCTTTCCGNTGAATATCCGAGTAAAANCGTCCTTTAGTCTTGACCCAGTCAATGCCTTCTCCGATACGTTCGGTGAAATACGTTGCCGATTCGAAACTTGCCTCAGAGCGAATATCGGTCCCTTTAAGGTAAACCGGACTCGTGTGCGCCCAGATTGGTTGATTAAAAGAATCACGTGATGCCGAGCCAAGCCGAGCTCCAAGCCACCCATCAGATTGAGCTACAAGATCGGTTTCAAGATGCCCGGCATTCATACCTTCCGGGTAGTCACGTCGCTCTACAATTTTACCGTTCAAAACAATTTCTACGCGCTCGACAGGATGATGTGAATACCAGTTNACGTGAATCGGTAATCGAGTGCCCTTTTCAACNTCTATAGTCTCTCCGGGTTCCTTTCCTGCAACCATCAGAAATAACGCTGGACCATTAGTAATGAACGTTCGGCCATNACGCAATCCATCAAGCCATGTCTCATAGGCAAAGCGCCCATCAGTCTGTGAATAGACCCTGTTTGCTGAACTAACAAACCAATCAGAGCCCGTCGAAACCGGCATTTTAATTCCAGTATTCAACATGTGGTACCAGTAAAGATATTCGACATCGTTCCAAAATGGATCAAAAAGATTCATAGCGTGAACTTTGCCAAGGGCAGCTGCAACGGGAGCCTCCATTCCTTGACCGTTATGACACCAGATTACAAGACCGCCCTGATCATTCGCCTGGTCACATGCATAACTGAGAGGTGGGTAGTCAGGATCGAATTGGTCGACAATCAGACCGCGACTTATCGGTTCAACCTGATTGTGAATATTCAGCAACATGACATGTCCGTAACCAATCTTGAATGGATCAGATGGATCATGATTGTGACGGGTNTCCTCGCCACTTTGTACATAGTGATGTGTGTCNGTGTACTCGGTGAGCATTCCGGGCGGGTATTTATTCGTCGCGTAATCAAGATCCCACCGCTTGAGAATCGAGACAGCAGTCATACGCAGGTCTTCAACCCTAGAGTCGTATGCTAACCTCCGATCTGGATCACTTTCTTTCTCATCGTAATGAATATGAGTATTGCCAGGATGCCAGCCCCTATCCGGAAGATCGGACCAACGTTCTAATTGAATATCTAAAGAAAAATCTGATGAACTACCAACTTCGACTGTCTCCTGCCACGGTGTAAATTCTGTCCCACGCTCAACCAATACACGGTGATACCCGCGTGTTGTATCTAGGGAAAANTGACCGTCGCTNTAAAAAAACGGCTCACCTGGGCCAACCTTCCACATAGCATCGGTGGGGGCGATATTTTCACCAGCAGGATTGAGCACCTGGACTCTCGCCTGGACAATATCTCCCGTAATACCATCTCTTATTTCACCTGTGATCTTGGGCATAGCATTTCGTGTCCTTGATGTTACTTATCGGGGGTGATCGTGCTACGTTAGCCTTCACATTAAAATCCAGCAACAAATCAGAGAGTTAAAACTCCTGAATAATGNGGAAAGCAAATGGCAACGACCTGGCAGGGAGTAAATGATGCGATCACAGACATAGTTGAGGGCCCAATCCCACCTCGNGTCAATGAACCCATCGGACCTGGAAGAATGCACATCAAAGTAGATGAAATAGTCGCTCGTAAAGGTCCTGCTCCTTGGATCGAACTCTGTATCNAAGATGAACGCAANCTGGGCACACTTATCGCGTCTGCACCAGGTCAAGGTAACCGCGCCCACTGGCACAGCAATTTCGATGAATGGTGGGTCGTGATGGGCGGGAAGTTACGTTGGGAACTGACCGGNGGAAAGATTATCCATGCAGTTAAGGGCGATATCGTTTGGATTCCNCGCGGTACGGTACACCACATCGTAACTGAAGGTGATGAAATGAGCCTTAGATTCGCTGTCGCTATGCCNCCAGCTGTTCACGTCTGGCAGGACGAGTGCGAAAACTGCGACGTAACCTGGGAACCTGCAAAAGCAGACTAAGGACTTCAGAATAGGAGTAAATTTTCGACTAAAAACCAGAATAGGTAGCAGCCAGCACAAGAATACCAACAATCACACAATAAACGATAAACGGTCTGAACGAACGAGTCTTGAGAAACCTGATGAGTCCAGCTATCACTAGATATCCAGTAAAAGCCGAGATGCAGGCACCCAACAAGGCAGCGTACCAGTTCACAGGTGCTGCAGCATTTACTGCATTGCCAGCAAGTAACAAGCCAGCCCCGGCGATGGCTGGAGTTGCGAGCAGCATGGAAAATCTAGCGGCAGCAGCACGAGTCATTCCAAGCCCGATAGCAATTGATATTGTCATTCCAGACCGCGAAATACCGGGAAGTACTGACAACATTTGAGCAAATCCTATGATCACAGAATCAGGCAAACTCAAAGTAGATAGATCCCGGTTACGGCGGCCGACAAGCTCGCCAACCAGTAAAACGACAGCGGTGACTAACAATGACCATCCGACGGCCTCAGGTGTACGGAAATTAGTCTCGATGCTGTCTTTCATCAACAAACCTCCGATTGCCAAGGGTACCGTTCCCATTAGAATCAAAAGTGCAAGTGACCTCGCCCGTATCACCCCTCCTGAATCATCAACCTGTACTAGTTGATTTCTGCCGATACCGAAGAACAGTTGAATCCATTCCCGTCTAAAATATGTGATAACCGCAGCCAGGGTGCCAACGTGAACTGCCGTATCAAAAACCAATCCTTGATCGGGCCAATCGAACAACCACGATCCGAGAATCAAGTGACCGCTGCTGCTTATAGGCAGGAATTCAGTAATTCCTTGCACAAGTGCGAGAGCGATGATCTGGATGAAAGACATAAGTTCCTAGTGACACCTGACTTGTATATTGTGAGCATAAGTGCTTGGGCACTTGTGTATCGAGTATCGTTATAGCACGTTACACTAGCGCCGCAAGACAATAATTAAATGCCCGTTTCACTGCTTTCGGGTTTCCGTTAGTGCTAGAGAGTAAGAGAAACCTCATGCCACACAAAGTTGCCGATGCCATATTCCAGTTCAATGCACCTGGACCCAAACCAAACGGTCTTCAAGCTGCAGATGATGGTCTATGGATCATCGATCAGGGTGACAATCACGTGTACAAAGTCGACTGGGCAACTGGTGAGGTCTTGCACGACGTCCCAACCGAGACCATACACTCAAGCGGAATCACGCTCGGCGGCGGTTACATTTGGGTCGCATCTACATACAGCTGCGAGATATTTCAAATAGAAATCGATACCGGCAAGACCGTGGAAAAATATCCGTCGCCTGGCGCCGGGATAAACGCAACACGTGAGCATCTTGACGCAGAAGCAGGGAGGAAATCCGAACCAACAGGTGATCACGGTCTGGAATGGAAAAGCGGAAACCTGTACATCGCCTCACCACCTTCGCAATATGTTCATGTAATGGACACTTCAACNTGGAACGAAATCCANCGAATGAAAGCTCCCGGATTCCGAGTCCATGGACTTTCGTGGGCCGAACAGGAAGGTCACGTCTGGATTGCTGATACAGCATTTGGTGTCGTTAGCCGGCATCGTCTGGAAGACGGACGNTGTTACGACGCTTTCAGGGTCAATGATCCGGTTCAGGTACACGGNATGACTATGAGGGAAAATCGTCTATGGTACGCGGATGACCGAGGGCCGATCGGCTTTCTAGATGTGGGTATGGAACCAACGTTCTAAAGTGATTGTCTTCATTCACGGATCGTACGTAATTACCTGACGNCGNCCAAGAATATAACCCGCTACTTTAAGAATNGTGCNTACAAAAANGTAGATCCNAGCAGCAGNCTCATCATTCCTGCAAATCNNNTCCTTTGACAATGAAAAAGTTAGCTCNTGATTTCNTCTCCTCGNCACAGATAAAGCCTANGCCANAAGACCAGCTTGAAAAGGACCCATATCTTGAAAACTGTTTTCATAACCGGAGCGACGGGACGAGCCGGTCAATACATAGTGAAAGATCTCCTCGAGAGTGGTTACGATGTAATTGGAGTGGATCAAAATCCGCCGGACGGAACGGATATTCAATCACAGGATTACACATTCAAGACGGTAGATGTAACGGATTTCGGTCAAGTTTTCTCTAGCATGAAAGGCTGTGATGCTGTAATCCATATGGCGGCTATTACAAATCCTATCGTGGCCCCTGAGCATGAAGTTTTCCGAGTCAACATGACTTCCAACTGGAACGTCCTTGAAGCAGCCGAATTACTAGGTATTCGAAAGATCGTCCTAGCTTCTTCGGTGAATGCCATCGGCGCCATTTTTTCGAAGAACATCACTCCTCGTCCATACTTTCCTATAGATGAACTGCAGCCTACTTTCGCCGAAGATGCATATTCGTTGGGTAAATGGTTATGCGAGGAAATGGCTGAGGCATTCGTAAGACGTCGACCTGGCAAAGTACAAATCGCCAGTGTTCGATTCCACGGCTTAATGGATCGAAAACGACAAATCGAACTTAAAGCTGCCCCTGAGCGTACTGGCGCGTACGACAGTAATGCTAAACACTTTTGGGGCTGGAGTGATATCACCGAATCAGCCCGGGCCTGTGTATTGGCTATCGAGGCAAATTTTGACGGGCACGAGGCATTCTTCATCAACAGTAAGGATACTTCCGCTGACGAGCCAACCGAAGAATTGATAAAACATGTTTATCCGAACGCTAAAATCCATAGACGTATGCCTGGCAATTCAACTGCCATTTCTATAGATAAAGCCAAGAAAATGCTCGGGTGGGATCCAAAAACTACCTGGCGGGACGCTTGAGGAAGTCTGTGATTCTTAATTACTAAGTTAGACTTTTCGCTAATCGAAAACTCCGTACATCTTTAAATTCGTAACAAATACAACAAAGGTTATTTACTTGACCTCTCCATCCCATCCAGTACCAAAGCACAGGGCCGCAAGAAAAGTCTTAACTGTTCTAGGTCCGATAGAGCCAGCGAAAGTGGGCATCACAACTACCCACGAACATTTGCTAATCGATTTCAGTGTGGTCTTTAACGAACCGAAAGAGGCTTCGGAGCGCAAATTGATGGACGAAGACGTGTCCATCAAGAACCTCGGCTGGATCCGATACAACTGGGCCAGTAACCGCGATAATTTGAGAATACTCAATGAAGAAACTTCAACATGGGAAGCTCAGCAGTATTTTAATTCCGGCGGAAACACTATCGTTGATGTGACCTCAGTGGGACTAGCACGCGACCCTCGAGCACTAGCACGTATCTCTAGGGCTACCGGATTAAATGTTGTGATGGGAGCTGGCAATTATGTACACATGAGTCATCCTCCCGAACTACAGGACCTTTCTGTTGAGCAAGTAGCGGGACAGATAATCCACGATGTAGAACAAGGCGTAGGTGATACCGGTATTCGATCCGGGATCATTGGTGAAATAGGTTGTTCTTGGCCATGGCACGAATCCGAAAAGAAAGTTCTTGAGGCTTCGGTAATAGCCCAACGCGAAACAGGCGCTCCCCTATTGATTCACCCTGGCCGCAATCAACGCGCCCCCATCGATCTACTCAACGCAGTTGAAAAATGGGGTGGAAACCTTAGTCGAACAGTCATGGGTCACATAGAGCGTACAGTTTATGACCGCGGCATCCTGAATGAACTGATTGGTTCAGGCGCATATTTAAACTTTGACCTATTTGGGCATGAATCATCATTTTACCCGTTGGCACCAGACTCATATATTCCTGCCGACCACGAACGCATCGAGATGGTCGAATATATGGTTTCTGAAGGAAAGCAGGGTTCTGTACTACTTGCACATGACATCTGTACAAAACACCGACTAAAAACTTACGGGGGTCACGGATTCGATCACATCCTGACCCGAGTGGTGCCGCGCATGAAGGCACGAGGTATGAACGAAGAAGTAATACGGCTTATTCTGATCGATAATCCAACCCGTATGCTGACGTTCGATTAAACCAGATATACGCAAGTCTGATTGTTCCCCCAAAACTCAACGCAGATTATTTAACTTACAAAGCCAAAGGTGACGGTAAGGCAACAAGTCTACTTCTGTTGTTGACCCTGNTTNTCCCGTTCATCAAGGACTTCGATCAACTCATTAGCACGTTCAATTATTGAAGGCAGCTTTGGGTCTTGAGCAAGTGAAATAGCTTCTTCTAGATCTGCGCGTGCTAACTCCCGCTCAGCATCGGCCTGGATGTAAAGTAGTGCCCTGTCGATATATAACGCAGCTTGAGAGGGTGCAAGTTCGATGGCCTTATTAAAATCATCCAATGCCAAGTGGCCGACTGCGAGCACGTCACGAAAAAATCGACCACGCCACCACCATGTGGAACCATCATCTGATCCAGTTGTAACCGCTAGGTCGAACCATTCAAGAGCTTTATCTGCTTCACCTCTTGTCGCATAAACCCGACCCAACACCAGTTGACCCGCAATGGACTTCTCATCCAGTTCTACAGCTCGTTTGGCATCTCGAGATGCCCCGTCAACATCTTCTAAGGCGATGCGCGTCATTGCACGGTTAGCATATGCAATCGCAAGNTTAGGTTTAAGTTCTATCGCACGATCAAAATCTAGCATAGCCTCTTCGAATTTCCCCTGAAGCATCAAGGATTGACCACGGCCATCCCAGCCACGCGCGAATCTAGGCTCTAACTCAATGACTGTAGTAAAAGTTCTCTCTGCATCAACATATTCACCACGGCCTATCAAGTTAAAAGCATTAATATAAAAACTCACACTCTCAGTTTCAGAGACAGGGGTTTCNTGAAGTCGCGGTAAGNNGGTCGCAGTTGGATTAGCCCCGGTGATTACTTGCGACTTAACTATTGACTCAGGTTTAATAACTTTTCCTGATTCCGCGGTAACATCTAGCACTTCAGTTTCAGTATCGGGTTGGGCGTCTGAACATGCAGTNCNGAACAATATGATAAATCCGATCGNAATCAGACATGTTGAAAAGGGATTCAACTTCAAGGCAAACGATCGAATTATTCCATCTCCATATCTCATGCTTTCCATGTTTTTCAGAATGTTTCGCCTCAGAATTTTACTTCCTAAATTTCATATCAAGCAGCCGATAGCTCAGCGACAAGTATCTCAACAGCCAATCTGTCATCCATCTCGCCTTTTTTTATAGCGAGGTCGGCCAACAGTAGACGCCGATGAATATTCGCAAGCTGTTCAATACTAAAGTTAGACGACTGGCGAATTGTTTTNTCAAGTGCCCAATGATTTGTCAGGCCGATACGCTTGCCAAGTTCTTCTTCACCCACTCCCCGCCCGCGGAGTTCGATTGTTAGGATGAGCAATCGAACCTGTCGGGACAGCATACGCAATACACCTTGAATCGTCTCACCGCTTGATAACAATATGTATAGAAGCCGAAGAGCAACAGCAGGTCGATGCGCAAACACTGCATCGATAGCTTCAAAAATATTGGCACCTCGAGAATCAGGCACCATCAGGTCGATATCCGATTGCGTAATCTCACGATCTCCGGCGTACAGAGCCAGTTTCTTGATTTCCTGATCAAGCAATCTAATATCTGATCCTACCAATGAACCAATCCGTGCTACAGATTCNCGTGATGCGGTGGAGTCATAATAAGCGAATCGNTCCCGAATCCACGCCTCGAGTTCCCCGCGCTCCTTTTTTTGAAATCTCTGAACGCTTGCGCTCGGACCGACGGATTTAAGTGCTAAGGCGTTCGCACGTAAAGTGATTTGCTCAATAAACACGAGTTCAGTTGTAGCGGGCAGCGAATTCAATGTTTCGCCTAAACTTCGCCATTCATCTCCAAGGGACTTATCACGATTTTCCATACGNTCCAAAACACCATNNACAAGCACTACNCGATGATCAGCCATAAACGGATACATTTGACAGGCCCCAATTACCTCGTCCAACTCAATTGATCGTCCTTCAAAAACAGTGATGTTTGGATCACGTACTTCAGGAGGACCGATAGAAGCCNGTATCCTGGCTAGCGCCTCGGATCGAGAGTATTCGTCTTCACCGTGCAGAACTCTAATCATTTATGTCCTTANAATGNTGACTGTAGCTGTTTGGGTCCATATNTCGCTACACTTTTTAACATGTTTAAACTCTTGCCGATACTTTACCTTGTTGTGCCCTTCCTAAAATTAGTCTGGCGACTGTTAAGAGACAGGCGGGTTCCGTTATTCACAAAAATTATCCCAGTCATAGCTTTTATATACCTTGTGNTGCCAAATGACATCATCAGGGACTTCATTCCGATCTTAGGGCACTTCGACGATCTGATTGTCGTCAGCCTGCTATTACTGTTGTTCGTGGCNGCTGCGCCAGGCAGGATTGTTGCAGATCAGACTATAGGGNAAAAATTACGAGATTTAAAACAGCAGTATGGGCAAAACGAAAAAAGNGAACCACATGAAGGTAAGACAGTGGAGGCNGAGATNAGGTACGTCGATGATGATGACGAAAATCAAGACNAGAAATAAATTAGTTNCGTAACTGGATACAACTAGCAGTACGATTAAACATCTGTATTAACCAAAGTTACTCAATAACGCTAACAATCCAAGAAAAGTAAGCACCACTATTTATGAAGATCGGCATTATCGGTCTACCTTCCAGCGGTAAGACAACGATATTCAATGCACTAACACGTGGGAGAGCAGATACCGGTATTTTCGGTGCTCCCCGTTCCACGAATATAGGTGTTGCACATGTACCTGATGATCGTGTAGACACTCTCACAGACATATTTAATTCAAAGAAAAAGATTTATGCCGAAGTCACATATGTCGACATCCCCGGAAGCAGTTCAGGAGATATGTTTGCGGGTGAGGCTATGGCTCACCTACAGCAAGTGGACGCCATCTTGCACGTAGCTCGAGCATTTGAAGATGCATCGGTTCCCCATACAGATGGAAC
Organism: Chloroflexota bacterium; assembly: GCA_002725925.1. GTDB lineage: Bacteria > Chloroflexota > Dehalococcoidia > Lucifugimonadales > Lucifugimonadaceae > Lucifugimonas. Next base: position 9,203 of record PBRL01000006.1, on the reverse strand, counting down.
AGTCGACTACAAGCGCGATATCGAAAAAGTAGCATTCGATATCTTATTCGCAGACATAACTTTAATTGAGCAGCGAATCGAGCGTATAAATGCCAACATAAAGGCCCTCAAGGCATCCGATCGCGATGAGGCAGTCAAAAACATCAAAACTCTCAAGCAACTACAGATCGATCTTGAAGACGGAGTAGCTTTTAGAGACCGTGCATTAGACTCATCACAGAAACGGGCTATTTCTGACACGTTCACGCTCAGCAGCCTTCCACTACTTTTCGCAGTAAATATCGGAGAAAGTGATATCGTAAACACGGTCCCACTAGAAAAAGAATTAGATGAGCTACTGACTGGTAAATCTACGGGTGCCGCTATCATCTGCGGAAGCTTAGAGGCTGAATTAGTGGATATGCCTTTAGAAGAAGAAAACGAAATGCGGTCGGGGCTTGATGCTGGTGAGTCAGGCCTTTGGCGAATGATCAAACTCTCGTACCGAGTTCTTGGTCTCAGTTCGTTCCTTACCGTAGGTGAAGACGAGACTCGCGCCTGGACAATAACTAACGGAACATTGGCTCCAAAGGCTGCAGGGGTAATTCATTCCGATATCGAGAGAGGATTTATCCGCGCAGAAACAGTAACGTACGCGGATTTCATCGATTGTGGAACGATGGCGGAGGCACGCAACCGAGGGTTATTCCGACAAGAGGGGCGCGATTACGTGGTGCAAGATGGCGATATCGTAAATTTCTTATTTTCGGTATAAATACATTCACATATTTAATAGCATAGGGGACCTTTATGACCGCTGAAGAGATCGGTTCGATTGGCAAGGCAACGGCTGGGGACATTCTAGCTAGCCGGAAGATTTACTTGGTCACAATGGTTCAACCGTCGCCAGGTGCACCTGACGGCTTCGAACAACGTTACAACGACTATTGGTCAGCAGTCGAACAGCAGATCTCAAAGCTCGAAACCACGGCTGGAACAGTCAACCGTATCTTCGCTGAAGGGGTCATTGGACGGGGAGACGACGCAATGTTGATGGTGCAACAGTCTAATCCCGGCGCACACAGCGTTGTGCGACAGCGAGTGTCAGCCGGTGCGGTATTTGAAGAATTTGAAGACACAGATCTTTTTGGCCAGGTGATCGATTGGGGTCGTTGCCTACAAGGTGGCCTCATCAATCAGACCGTGGCAGATGAAATTCAAACGAAATATACAGAGGCTTCAGAAAAGCGAAGCAAACATCTCCTGAAACAATTAAATGAGGGTATCCTCGAATCAGAAGCCGGGTTATTACTCAGCGGGGATCCTTCTATAGCGATCCCTGGCGGTGTTGAAAAATTCTTAATTTCACCTCCTGAGCTTGATGCACTCCAGCGATGGGTACAGCAAACTAATGAAGCTATAAGGGAGCAGATGGCCGAAGAACAGGCGCGGTCAAGATCAGACACGTCTACGGGAACGCCAAGTGAAGTCGAGAAAACTGACGGTGACTCTAAATCTGAACTCTGGACTCCAGGCTGATTCTGCACGCCCCATACATGGAAGCTGAATGCCAAACCTTGCGCAAATTGAACACAATCCTCCATCTTACGAGCGAGGTATCGGGTTATATGTGCATATTCCGTTTTGCCAAACAAAATGCCCGTATTGCGACTTCAACACATACGAACGTATAGAAGATCAAATACCAAACTACGTAGATGCCTTGATGAACGAAATCAAGGCATGGAGCGATTTACTTTCCCGGCCTCCAGTCCGAACAATTTTCCTTGGTGGAGGGACACCCTCTTATCTGCCCATAGATGACATCGNCCAAATCCTGTCGACAATTCATTCAAGTTACAAAGTTGATGAATCAGCTGAAATCACCTTGGAATGCAACCCAGGGGATGTCACGCTGGAACGAGCATCGGGGTGGATTGGAGCCAACATCAATCGTGTTTCAATGGGTGTCCAGAGTTTCAATGACGGTTTATTAGCGCTTCTTGGTCGACGCCATACAGCAAACGAAGCAAAACGGGCATTTCGTACTCTCCGGAAAGCTGGNTTTCGCAATCAATCTCTAGATCTGATATACGGTCTGCCACACCAGTCAGNTGAACAATGGTCCGACACCCTCGATGAGGCAATCGCACTCGGTTCTGATCACATATCACTTTATTCTTTACAGATCGAAGAAGGAACACCGTTAGCGGTGGACGTCAAAAAAGGAAGATACCCGATTCCCGACGATGATCTCGCTGCAGACATGTACGAAGAAGCCCAGAGCAGATTAGCAACTAACGGGTTCGTGCAGTACGAAATTTCTAACTGGTCTAAACCAGGTATGGAGTCACAACACAACGTCATTTACTGGCTAAATGAACCGTACCTAGGAGTAGGGGCGGGAGCTCACTCATGGCTAAAGGGACAGCGATTTTCCAACTTGGAGTCACCGCCGCGATACATGACTGCTGTACATAAGAATTATGAGAAAATTAGGCAAGATCCAATAGCCACAATGCGGACGCCATTTGGGCCGGTCGAACAGGTTGGCCCCACCACCGCAGCGATTGATATCGGTGAAACAATGATGATGGGCATGCGACTCAACGCAGGAGTAAGTCACAAAAGATTTGAAAGACGATTCGGTGCACCACTTAACATCATTTTTTCAAGAGAGTTAGATCGATTGGTAGCGCTGGATCTGGTGGAAATAACACACGAAGGCGTGCGGCTCAGTGACAAAGGTCGACTACTCGGCAACGAAGTTTTCGCTGAATTTATAAGTGAAGAGTAATTTAATAGTAATGACATCCCACATCCGATGAGTACACATCTAAAATGCAATAAAAGTAATTTACCTCGATATTCAATTATCGACTNATCGACCATGAAAGTAATTGCAAGTTGTTTGTCGTCGGCACAGCAGGCCACGTAGATCACGGAAAATCAACGCTTGTTCAGGTCCTCACAGGTATGGACCCTGATCGGTTACNCGAAGAAAAAGATCGCGGGATGACGATCGAGTTAGGATTTGCCTGGCTTAAACTCGCTTCGGGTATCGAAATAAGCATAGTCGACGTTCCCGGGCACGAGCGTTTCATAAAAAACATGCTGATGGGTTCGGGAGGAGTTGACGCAGCCCTGCTCTTAATAGCCGCTGACGAAGGACCNATGCCCCAAACCCGAGAGCACCTNGCAATTCTCGACTTANTGTGTATTAACACGGGATTGGTGATCATCACAAANAAAGATCTNGTCGACCAAGAGTGGCTCGATTTGGTGATTCTCGACGTAGAGGAGATGCTCAANAACACTTCATTAGCAAACGCACAAGTTTTGGCCGTTTCAGCCGAAAGAGGCGATGGAATAGATGAGCTAAAAATAGCGCTNGACGNATTNATATCTCAACTTCCCACACCGTCCAACACNGGAGNGGCACGATTACCCGTGGATAGGTCTTTCTCAATAACCGGTTTTGGGGCGGTAGTAACTGGCACCCTTGCAGGNGGATCATTGAAAACTAGTCAGGAAGTAGAAATTCTCCCTTCAGGCGNTAAGGCAAGAATTCGCAGTCTGCAAGTACACGAAAAGTCTCAAGAAAATGTTGAACCTGGCACCCGTCTGGCCGTCAACCTGAGTGGAATCGACCATGTTGATGTCAAGCGCGGCGATTTGATAACAACCACGGGTTGGTTAAAACCCTCAACAGCATTCGATGCAATTCTTCAAGTGATAAAAGAAGCGCCGCGACCAGTGAGACATAATCACAAGGTCCTGCTTTTCACCGGAACACGCGAAACTCCAGCTACTATCCGGATACTAGAAGGCAGCCACATCGATCCTGGAACCTCCGGGTGGATACAGATTAAAACGCAGGAACAAATTCCCATTATCCGTGGTGAGTACTTCATCGTACGCGATACCGAAAACACTCTGGGAGGAGGCCGAATCCTAGAAACCAACGCCTCCCGTCGAAAGCGAAATGACCCTACAACAATTTCAAGGTTGCAAACCCTAGCCAGCGGTTCGAACGAAGATATTAAGTTCAATGCGCTGGTGGATATCGAACCTGCCACAATTGTTGAACTTGCCAGTGCCACAGGTTCAACCCATAAAGAGGTTGTCGCCGCAATCGCCACACTTGAATCACAAGGGCGCATCCTAATAATCGGAACCGATCCAAAATATTTCGTTTCTATAGATGGCTGGAAGCGGTTGGAAAATACCGCTATTCAGTCACTTTCAACTTTCCACTCTTCATATCCTTTACGGCAAGGTATGCCGCTTCAAGATTTCAGAGGACGTTTAAAATTGAAATCTTCCCCATTTAACGCAATAGTGGCTTCATTAATTAAGTTAGAGAAAATATCAACAAGTGACTCTACGATTCGACTTATTGGACACATCGCATCATTGTCTCCCGATCAAGAAATGAAGGCTTCTAAATATCTGAAAGAGATAACAAATGATCGATTCAGCCCTTCTACACTCCAAGGTATAGACATAGAACTCCTTCAATTTTTAAGCGAACGCGGTGAAGTCGTACGAGTCGGTGAAGAAATCGTCTATCCAACTAACGCCTATAAAGAAATGGAATCAAAGATTATCGATTCAGGTAGCGATGGTCAGGAAATTACCATCAATAGCGTTAGAAATATTTTTGGCACCAGCCGAAAATACACACTGGCTATACTTGAACACATGGATTCAAAAGGGTTAACTCGACGCGTCGGCGATAGTCGATTTCTCCGTTAGATTATTGTTATATCCTGAACATTTGATTAAACCTAACGATCGACATTGCAAGGCAATTTCGACAGTCATAAAGTTCTAATGATCTATCCAAACTCGCATATGTATTCCGTATGAGAATGGTGGGACTTGATAACTGCACCAGGTTTCAATTCGATAGATTCCCTCGTAACTGAACGAGAGTTATGCTCGGTGTCAATATCGGTATGTTGCAGAGCCTCTGTTAATACTCGTCCATCGAAGTGATCTGGTACGGGAATATTGAGCAAATGAAGGGTTGTTGGTGCAATGTCTACATTGCCACTGGGGAGGTTTGAGCGATAGTTAGATTTAAATGATGGCCCACTCGCTATCAAAGTGTTATGCATCTCAGCGGAACTGCCACCACCATGCGAACCCATCCCGACTATGCCGCCGGTTGCTGTGCCTGACCTAGCGAGCGGAGCTATCTGGCCCGTTGCCGATGATCGCATAGTCACAGCGAAAAGAGGTGCCCTCGGCCCACTAAGCCCGATATCACTAAGTGTCGGGAATTTAGCATCCGTATCCTGAGGTATGTCGGTCGCTATTGAACCAACCCATTTTTGTACCGATAACCAACGCAATAACCGTATTGAAAGTTCATGATCCGTGCTTGTTATGTAGAACAACACCGAGCCACCGTTATCGGCGACAATCACGCTATTTTCTTCAGACTTAATATTAAATCCTCCGGCAATTAACTCCTTGTGCACGTCTATTACCGAATCGATCGTTTCGTAACCATGATCTGAAACGATAAACACATCGGGCTCATACCCTTGCTGGGAAATTTTTTTCAGGATGCGGCCTAGCTGTTGGTCAGCAAGTTCGATCATGTCCCTTGCTTCGGAACTATCTACGCCAAATGCATGTTGCGATGTATCAGGCTCTGGAAACCAAATCAACAAGACATCTGGATTTAATTCGATGAGGGCATATCCGATCGCAACATCAGCAGTCCGGCGAATTAGCTCGGCTGCGGGAGCTTTCTTCGACGGCCAATCACCATACTGGCTCCTAATCTTGTCATTATGTACTGGCGGATTGGTAAATTCAGGATGAATTACAACATGAGCATTTTCGGCAGCATTAGGATGTTGAACGTAAGCGTTACCGCTGGTTCCACCGACTACGGACACCCATTGCAAATTATGTTTGCGGATTAACTCTCCGATTGTTGGCACAAAAAGCAGCTTCCCTTTCGTGAGTTGATTTATTTCTGAGAGTTTTGGATGTAATGCGTCAACAACTTGGTTAGTCGAATACTCAGGGAATATCGATTTATTAGCTGTAAGGCCATGTTTTCCGGGACTGACGCCAGTGACGAGAGTTGCAGCATTTGCTCTTGTAACGGACGGGAATACCGCATGGTTATGTAGAAATCGAACACCATCGTCGGCAATTTTGCTTACAACCGGCATTCTCTGGGGGTCAACTTGTGATGGTTGCAGCCCATCAAAAGCCACTATTAAAATGCTAGTCATCAGCCTAATCCCAAATTTTCCATTTCGGCATCGGAGAATCCAAAATAATGGGCTAATTCGTGCATAACGGTTTTTCGAATCTCATCCTCAAGTTGTTTTAACGACCGACAATCATCTTGAACAGGATTCTGAAAAATCGTAATCACATCAGGTAGGGGAGGCACGTATCCCCCTCGCTCAGTAAGAGGCACACCATCATAAAGNCCGTAAAGCGTCTCATCTGGCCCAAGTCCGCTTTCAGTTATTTGATNCGCCGATGGACGATCAGTCACGATAACACTAACGTTATCCATTTTGGCGATAAATCGTTCGGGCAATGAAGCGATCGTAGTNCGCACAAAATCCTCAAAGATACCTTTACTCACTCGCATCACTTAACGCCTTGCACCAACATTAGCGCGAATGGACTTCAAGCNATCAACATTGGGCTTGTCCGGTCCACTCTTACCAGTACCCGGAACTTCTAGATAAAAGGGCACATTTTGGAATACTTCATGGGACATCAGAGTCTCAAAACCTTCGATACCTATTAAACCATCTCCGATATTTTCGTGCCGATCCACAGAAGAACCCAGTTCTCGCATAGAGTCATTAGCATGCACGGATTTCAGCAAGCCCAAACCAATCTCTCTNTCGAACTCCTCTATAGTCGCATTTAACGCGTCAACTGAAGTAATATCGTATCCGGCGGCCCAGACGTGCTGAGTATCAAGACAAACGGCAACTCGATCATCCCCGATTGCTCTTATTAGAGTCCCTAACTCTTCGAATTTAGATCCAATGTGATCACCTGACCCAGCGCTCGTTTCGAGCATCAACAGGGAATTTCCTCGCTCACTATCCAGAATCTTACAAACGGAACCCGCAAAGCGATCTACTACCGCAGCAAACCCTTGCCCACGGTGACTTGCTGGGTGGAATATGACACCCAGTGCTCCTAGTTTATTTGCANCTGCGATATCANTCTGCANAGCGTTTTCTGATTTGGCGAGAAGCTGGGGGTCGTCAGAACCAAGCGCCACCAAATATTTGCCATGCAAAACTGTGGGACCCATTCTNGCGCGTTTCATTTCCGATTCATATTTGTTTACAACTGCGTCTTCAATAGGCTTTGACAACCACATCCGCGGAGAGGAAGCGAATATTTGAAAACACTCAGCTCCAATTTCTTCGGCTCGCGCTATCGCTTTATTAGCCCCACCAGCAGCAGAAACATGAGCACCAATAAGCATTTGGGACTACTCCTCGTATCAAACGACTATACGAACGACTACAAACATNCCGTGNATAGATTACNAGCCNGTAGTCCAGCAGTCATTCAGGTGCGACCGACGCACCGAGCTATGAAGTTGAAACGGTTTCCCGTCTCCATGGAAGGAACCTGCGACGCTCCCAAAGTACCAGTATCTGGGCAGCAACAAATATTGAACTATATGTCCCAACCATGACACCTGCGAGGAGAACTATCATGAAGTCCCGCAGGGAAGCCCCTCCAAACAAAAGTATNGCAAGGATCACNGTCATNGTGGTAACACTGGTCCCCAATGACCGAGTAATTGACTCNTTGATCGACAGATTAACAGTAGNTCTAAATTCGCGTCCNGGTGCGAGCGTTACATTTTCACGGATACGATCGAAAATCACGATCGTATCGTTCACCGAATAACCAATCACNGTGAGAATCCCCACAATAAAAATTGCGTTCACCTCGGCATTGATTGCAATTCCCANAACGGTAAAAGCCCCCAGAACAATAAGCACATCATGAGCAAGTGCGACAATTGCAGCAAAGGCATACTTATAGGAATTAGGTACCGAACGGAACGCGTACATGATGTAAAGCATCACGAATATNACGGCCACAATTACTGCGGTAATGGCGTTTNGAACGGTATCTTCTGCTACTGAAGCACCGACAGTCGAAGTGTCAAGAACCTTCGCAGGGGCTTTCTGTAACTTAGCGACTTCTTCATTGATAGCATCCAGACCGTAAACGCCAAGGTCATCAGTTCGAATGAAGTACTGATCGTCNCCCAAAGCCTGAACTATCGCTTCGGGGTGCCCCGACCTGGCTAGCGCATCGGTAACAACATCTGTACCAGGATTGCCTCCCTCAAACTGATAGGTAACCGTTGACCCGGAGGTAAAGTCAATACCGAGGTTCAAGCTCGGCGAAACCAGCATAATCGCCGAAATCACAACCAGGACGGATGAAATACTGAGGAATATCCGACGTTTTGCAATGATATCCATTAGGAAGCACCCCCAGAAGTTGGTGCGTTAGGTGGAGTTTGATCACGCACGGGTACAAACCAATGTGGTTTATCGCCAACCCAAGTTGAAGCAATGAGACGCAATAACAATCTACTTGCAAAAAATGCTGTAAACATACTCAAAAGCACGCCAACCGCCAAGGTAAGGGCGAATCCTTGCATCACACTCGTGCTAAATCGATCGCCAAACCAAAAGAGCACGACAGCAACAATGATGGTAGAAACGTTACCGTCCCGAATCGACGGCCAGGCCCTATCAAAACCGGCAGTAATCGCAGCGAGTAAGCTGCGGCCTGATCGCAATTCTTCCTTGGTACGCTCAGCTATCAATACATTTGCATCAACAGCAAAACCCAGAGATAAAATGACCGCCGCCGCCCCTGAAAGTGTAAGCGTGACTGGAATCATCTTGAAAATTCCCAGTAAAAGAACCGTATACCCAACAAGCGCCACGGATGCTATAACTCCAGGAACTTTGTAATACGCAATCATAAACACAACCAATAGAACGAGTCCAAATCCACCAGCTATCAAACTCTTTTGCAGGGAGTCTTTACCAAGAACTGCATCAACATTGCGTTCTTGGATTAAATCTAAACCCACCGGTAACGCACCAGAACGAAGTTGGATAGCGATGGTTCGCACCCGTTCAGTGGTGAAACTTCCACCCTCGATAATTGCTCGCCCACCT
>PBRL01000073.1 GCA_002725925.1 Chloroflexota bacterium | reverse complement strand
GCCGGTTTTCTGGGTAATGGAGGTGAGATATGCGGTAATATCACTGTAACCAATAAATATTTTGGGATTTTCCCTGATAAGTTCATAATCAATCAAGGGCAGAACCCGATTGGCGCCATATCCGCCGCGGGCACAAATAATGGCTTTAATATCCGGATCAGAAAACATACGGTGTATATCGTCAGCTCTTTCCTGGGGATGGCCGGCGAATGGGCCCCAGCGAAGTGAATTGCTTATACCAAACTTGAGTTTGTAACCAATGGTTTTCAGGTAGGATGTTGTCCGCTGCAAATCATCTTCAGACAGCCAGTATGAAGGGCTGATGATGCCAATACAGTCATCATGATTCAATGATTTGGGTTTAATCATATAATAGCTGCCACAATTCTATCTTGAAGCTTTTTGAATGGCGTTGCAGCGCCGATGTAGCCATTCATAAGCATGGAAAAAGCCATCGGGCCATATTTTTCTGAAAAAATATAGCCTGATAAACAACTCACGCCAGTAAGACCCCCGGTTTTTGCCTTTACCTTCGAATGAACAGATTCTAAACGATTTTTCAGGGTGCTATTTGACCCACCACCTGGGAGTGTGTATAAAAAATCATCCTTATGGCTGCTGCCATACATATAGGTAAGAAGTTCAATAATCTGGTCAGCACTGGTAAGGGTGTAGCGGGATACACCGGAACCATCCGCCAGGCGGAGCAGAGATGTATCCATACCTGCAGAATCAGCCAGAAAGGTCTTGATGATCCTTAGACCATCTTTCCAGTTACCCGTTGTAGTATCACTCACAGCCATGGTTTTGGTAAATAATTCTGCTGTCAGGTTATCACTTTCATGCATCAAATTGTAGGCGGATAAAAGAAGGGAATCTGAAATGTGTACCGCGAGCGTATCAAGATTTATAAACCCTTTACCGGGTAGTATATTTTTTACTGTTGTACCATGCTCCTCCAGCAATTCAGAAAAAATGATACCTGAAAATGATGCCGCATCATGAAGATTCCGGTAGAAAGTATCTGTTGTTGCTGTATCCAGAATTTCGCCTGTGATAGTGAATAAATTGGTTCTGCCGGCCCAGTCACGATCGATCTTAAATTTTTTAAAATCGACAGTATCATTCACAGTGGTCGATTGATTGACCAGTTGTATATACTCTGTTTGTGGATTTATAGCCAACCTGGCCGGTTGACCCAACTCTCCCGGATCTACATAAAAATCAATACAATTGTCATTAAGTGACATTGCACTGATGGGTGCAGCGTACCACCAGGCCCCTTCGTCCCACATCCAGCCCTGACCATAGTGGAGTGAATCCAGGAATGATTCATCCACAAACAGGGTATCAACAAGGTTTATTTTTTTTGCCGTGATCCTGGCCAGTGAATCCAGCTGGTCGATGGTCAGGTCCGGGTCGCCGCCACCCTTAAGAATCAAATTATTACCGTGTCGAAGTAAAAATGTTTTAAATCTGTAATCAGAGCCAAGCTTTTCCAAGGCAGCAGCACAGGTGTAAAGTTTATTATTGCTGGCGGGCATGAGCAATTTCTGGCTATTGAGTGCATAAAGGGTTTGACCTGATTGAAGAGCAACAATCTTGATGCCCATGTTCGCATCCAGACCGGAATTAATAATTAGATCATTAATTTTACGAACCAGAAGAGGCGGACCTGGGTTGTGAAAAAGCGCCTTGCGGGGTGCGCAGGATATACACCAGATCAGAAAGAGTATATAGAATTGTTTAATAATCTGCAATGATCAGGCTAGAGATAGAATAAAATTGTCCAGTATCTGGTGCCCGAATGCAAAGGTCCCCTGGGAGTTTGTAATGAGGATATCGTGGTCATCAATAAAAGCCTGTGTCGCTTCGATGTGGGTCTGGAACCCCCAGATAGGTTTTGTTTTACTGGCAAAGCCGTCTATGGTTACCATATCACTCACGGCCGTGATTTCGAAATCATCAGGGCATTGGGTCACGCCTTCCTGGTGGGAAAAGATCATTGGGCCGGATCTTGCTGCTCCCCAAAGTGAATTTTCCATCAACTGTACATTTCGCCGGCCCTGTTCTTTCTTACCCTTCCATAATAGACCAACTTTTCCACCGCAGATGTGGGCCAAGAGCTGGTGACCGTAGCAGATACCCATCACGGGGATATTGCTCTCGAACGCTTCCAGGAGTAATTCTTTAATGCCCTCCTGCCAGTCATGACCATCATGTACTGAGGAAGCGCTGCCCATGACAACAATACCAGAAATATCGCCCCGCATCTGCTTGATACTGGTAAGCCCGTGCAGGGCGGGCAGATGATAGGTTACAGGGTATGGTGCTGTGCGGGCAATACGGTTATAAGATTCAATTGCAGGTTTTATCACTGCAGGGTCAATAACCATCAAGTGTTTACTATTCATAGGATAAAATTAATTATTAAAGGTTTATTTTATTTAGATTCTTTTTGATTGTATTTATAATTGAAGCCTGATTAGGAAAAAATATATTGAAAAATGTAGTTCTATCATTTGTTTTATTTGGAATATTATCAGGACAAACTGGTAAAATATCGGGATTGATCACTGCCTCCGAAACCAATCAGCCTCTGATTGGGGTGAGTGTTGTAGTAGAAGGAGCAGGTATTGGTGCAGATTCGGATCAGGAGGGACGCTATGTGATCTTGAATATTCCTGTTGGCGAATATTCTTTACGAACATCCTATATTGGCTATGCGTCTGTTAAGGTCACCAATCTACAGGTCAGTTCCGGCATGACCACAGAGCAGGACTTTGTTTTATCACAGGAAGCGATAGCTGGGGAAGAGGTGGTTGTCTTGGCCGATCGTCCCTTGATTTATAAGGATCTTACTTCGACGCAAAGGATTACTACTTCCGAGGAAATAGAGGCAATGCCCGTGGAATCATTTCTTGGTGTATTAACTACGCAGGCTGGTGTAAACGTGGGGGCAGGAGGTGAACTGCATATTCGAGGCGGCAGGAGCAATGAAGTAGGATATTATATTGATGGTGTATCTGTCGCCAATCCTTTTTTTACCAATAGTTTATCTGTAAATCTGTCTAATAAAGCTCTGAAGGAATTAAAAGTCGTCAGCGGCGGATTCAACGCTGAATACGGCAATGCCATGAGTGGGATTGTGAATATTCAAATTAAGGAAGGAGGGCAGAATTACGAGGGAAGTATATCCATATATACCGGTGACAGATATTCAATTGATACAGATCTTTACCCTAATATTGATAATTTTGGGCTGTTTAATCGCCGGACAGTGGAAGGATACTTTAGCGGACCCCTGCCATTAACCGGCAGCAAGCTGACCTTTAACACAAGTCTGAGATATTCTGCACAGGATGGTTATCTCTATGGTATCAGGGAACATACGGTCCAAGATTATGCGAATTTTCAAACGAATGACTGGTACATTCAAATGGGGGGCAATGGAGATACGGTTGCCATGAATCCCAGTGAGAGTTATAACCAGCTGGTAAAATTGACCTATAAGGTTTCACCAAAGTTAAAATTTTCAATGCAGTATCTGGGCAGCCAAGGTACAAGTCAATCTTATGTTCATTTTTATAAGTATAACCCAGATGGGCGTTCCACCAGTGTTTCTGATAACAATAATTTTTCTTTCAAGATCAATCATGCCGTCGGAAGTAAGACATTCTATGAAGCACATATTTTCCTAAATAATACTGATTACCAGCGTTATCAGTTTAATGCATTGGACATTAGTGGTTCCGTTCCTTTTACCAATAATATGCCATACGGGGAAGAAGAGGATGTAGTCTTATTTATTGAAACACCTGGGAATTATACCGTAGGCAATCACAACATAACCGTTTTCGATAGTAATGTATATATCCTGCCCAACTCGGATTATGCATCATCCTTGAATATTCGAGGATCCCCCAGTGCGCCCACATTTTCTTTTGGCGGATCGGATCGAACCCATACCTATCGTTTATCAGAATCTTTTGGTGGGAAATTCGACATCACTTCTCAAATAAACAGCCGACATGAAATAAAAGCTGGTTTTCAGTACCGAAACGATCAACTGAATGAACGGAATTTCAGTATCCTTTATGACAGCAATACCTATCGTATACCTACCATCGCTCCAGAAAATGAATCACCATCTCATAGTTATTACTCTGAAAATGCAACAATAATGAGTTCCTACCTTCAGGATAAATTGGAATATCAGAGTTTTATAATGAATATTGGATTAAGATATGATGAATTTGATCCCCGGACAAATCATATTAATAATCTAATAAATCCGGAAGTTGGAGAAGTGGCGAGCAGTAAAAAAACCATGTGGTCTCCCCGGATCGGTGTTGCCTTCCCCATCACAGATCAGGGCATTCTGCATTTTTCCTACGGTCATTTTTTCCAGATGCCAACCATGAGGAATCTCTTTTTGACCAGTATCTTTGGCGCCGGCCTGGCACCCAGTATTGGTTATGGTGATCTAAAACCCCAAAAAACTGTCATGTATGAGTTTGGCCTGCAACAACAGCTCAGCCATTTCATTGCTATTAACGGGAGTCTATTTTTCAAGGATATTCGGGATCTGTTGGCCTTACAGTCTATCAGTTATGTTTCACCTACCTATGGTCCGTCATCCTATGCCGTATATTTAAATAAGGATTATTCCATGGTGCAGGGTATTACCCTCAGCCTCACGAAACGGCGAGACCCAAAAACCAGATTATCGGCTTTCCTGGATTATTCCTACCAGACCACAGAAGGGAATAGTGTTACCAGCGGCTCCTTTTACTTTAATGCGCTCACAGGAGTTGAAGAAGAGAAAAAGATTGTACCTCTCAGTTGGGACCAGAGCCATGTGTTCAATGCCACCGTGTCTATTACAGAACCGGGGTCCAATGGCTGGGGCTTGAGCTTCATTGGGAAAATGAGCACCGGCTGGCCTTACACGCCAAACATCCCTTTTGCGGGATATATTCCTTTCCCAAATACATCACGTAAACCTGTCCAGCAAACCCTTGATATGAGACTGTATAAATTTATCTCTCTGGCAGGATTCAATTTTGAACTTTTTTTCAAGATCTATAATGTACTGGATAATCGCAATGAACGTTACGTATTCACAGATACAGGACGATCAGAGTATACTTTTGTAAATCGTACCCAGGAAGAAACAGAGGGCTTTAAAGATCATTATGGAGAAGAGGGCGTACACACTTGGGAGGAATACAATACCCGACCGGATTATTTTGGGCCACCAAGGCTGGTTACTGTAGGCTGGAGCCTGAATCTATGAACCGGCACAATTATATGTTAATAAAGATCTTTCTGCTGCTGGTATTATCGGGTGTTCAACTCCTGGGGGGAAACCCGTTTTTTAGATCGGATAAATATATGAAAGGTCCCCAAAAAGACTGGAGCCAAAGAGAATTTGCAGGATACTACCGCTGGATCGATCGGCAGGCAGTAAAACAGCTTGATGAAGATGAGCAGATTCTGCGCCGACAATATGCCATTATAACAGGAAATAAGATTACATCAGAGATATGGAATTATGGTTCCATCTCCCGGCCAGGCAACATAATCTCGGACATCATTTGGGAAGGTCTTGGATATGGGTATGAATTTGGACCCTTTATTTGTGCGGAGGTGCCTGTTGCTTCCGATAGCCATCCGGATGCCTATCCGCGGGTTGAAAATGGAGATACTACCTGGTATGCCAGGGTGATCAGCGATGGATTGGTCACAGATCCTGAACGATCGCCGGATGGATCAGAATACTGGACCTGGGAACCTTTGGCCTACAGTGATGAGGGTATCTATTTTGCAGATCCGGATTATGATAAGATTCCAACATCCAGCGATATTGACCGTGATTTTGACGGCAAACCTGATAGCTGGGCCAATGACTGGTATAATCCAAATCTGAAAGATTATGTATGGCCAGGTGACCTGCGCCAGGGAGCGTCTAATGCTGATGAGGAAGCTTTTTTTGTCTGTGATGACCGCAGAAACAAGGAGTTTGAATATTATCCCTTCCCGGACGATTCTTTACGAAAAGGGCTGGGGTTACAGATAGAATATCGCTATTACCAATGGGCAAATCCGTTGGCAGAGGATATCATCTTCCTGATTTACAAGGTGACCAATAAAAGCTCAAAAGATCTCCATGAAGTCATGTTTGGAATGTGGGGAGATCCCCATATTGGCGGTCCTAATGACTGGCGGGATGATTTGTCTTATTTCGATCGGGATGTTAACATGGTCTATTGCTGGGATGAGGACGGCAGTGCCAGCGGCAGTGCCAGGAACCCTGGTTTTTTTGGCTACAAATTTCTGGAAAGTCCCGGCAACCCCTTTGATCAAATCGATAATGATAGTGATGGTATAATAGATGAGAGCCGAGATAACGGAATTGATGATGATGGTGACTGGAATGCAGAAAAAGATGATGTAGGTGTGGACGGAATACCAAATACAGGAGATTACGGGGAAGGAGACGGTTTGCCTACAGCTGGNGACCCTTTTGATATCCGTGAACCTGGAGAACCGAATTATGAATGGACCGATCTGGATGAATCGGATATGGTAGGACTTACTGGGTTTGTTTCTCCAGCATTTTCTGGAACAACCATTGCTGATGATGACCGTGTATTCAATGAATTTCTGCAGCCTGGTGTTTTTGATTCTGCTAATGCCACACAATCGGGTGATTATGTGTTTATCTACAGTTCAGGACCCATTGATCTGCCTGCAGGGCAGACGAGAAGATTCTCTATTGCGCTGCTCGTTGGAGAAGATTATGATGATCTTACCTTGAATGCGGCTACGGCACAGGATATTTATGAACGTAATTATCAATTTGCGAAACCTCCTGCAAAGCCCATAGTTANTGTTGTGCCGGGAGACGAACAGGTTACTCTATTCTGGGACAATATGGCTGAGGAATCACTTGATCCTATATCAGATCAATATGATTTTGAAGGCTATGTAATCTACAGGAGCACCGATCCGCAATTTCTGGATCAACAGACAATTACGGATGACTATGGTTCAAAATTTCTATTTGAGCCATTGAAAATGGTCAATGGAGCACCGGCAAGGTTTGACCTTGATAATGAATATTTTGGGCTCAGTTCTGTGGTGTATCCCGGCAGAGGTACATTCTACACATTGGGAGATAATACGGGGCTGGTACATTCGTTTATTGATTCCAACAATGTATACAATGGTCAGACCTATTATTATGCTGTGGTTTCCTATGACCATGGTGATGTGGATCTGCAGATACCGCCCAGCGAGTGTTCCAAAACTATCACAGTGAATCCCGAAACAAATGAACTGATCGTGGATGTCAATACCACTAGGATCATGCCCAGGTCACCTTCTCCAGGATATGTGCCTGGAAGTATCCATAATGGATTTATTGAACATATGTCTGGTGTATCCACCGGGAGCATTCAATTGGTAGTTGTAGGGCCTGATGAAGTGGAAAATAATAACCAATTCCAGTTGACCTTCAGGGAATCACCTACTCGTTATAGTCTTAAAGACTTAAATCCTGTTGAAGAGAAGGTAATAATCCGGACTGGTCAATATATTGGTCTATCAAAGGTAAATATTGTTACCGAATCGGTGCAGGTACTGGATGACGTTGGAAATGAATATGTGCAGGGTTCTGATTATGAAATTCTGGGTGATATTGGAAAAATAAAAGGTCTTAGCGCAGGGTCCATGTCGAATGGTTATGAATATACAGTAACCTACATCTATTTCCCGTTCATTGACAGTGAACATGTTCATTCCGAGGAATTAAACCCAATTTTCGATGGTATAAAAATTACTGTGCAGGATGTGGAACTAGCNCTGGATCAGACTAGGACCGGCTGGGCAACTTCCACTTTATCAAACTGGGTACCAGAGGTCATTCCCTTTAATAATGCGGATCAATTTATGTATCCAGGTGATTATGAAATCAGGTTCTTTGATGANATCGCTGACAGCAGCAGNAGCGCACTGCACCCATCTTTTGGTCATTCAAAAATGAAATTTCAAGTGTGGGATGTCACCGTTGGCAGGGAACCCGCTCAGGAAGAAGTAACCATCATTGAAGAAGGGAATAATCTTGACAGTCTATGGTCTCCAGGTGACCGGGCAGTTATTATGGATGGTGATCCTTTGGGCGGTAAATGGGAATTTACCTTCCATCCTCCGGAATACGGGGATACTATACCACCCCAGGCCGGGGATGTATTCTTCATTGGCACGCATCGACCATTTGCCGTCAGTGATACCCTGACCTTTTCCACGGTTGCCAGTACGTATATGAATACCAAGGCGCAGAATAAATTGGATGATATTTCTGTGGTGCCAAACCCATATGTGGTCACGAATATATTGGAACAACTGGATCTGCAGAACCCNAAGGATNGGGGCCCCAGGAAAGTTTATTTTAATCATTTACCCAGGGAATGCACTATATCAATTTATACGGTTGCAGGCGATNTTGTTCANACATTATACCATGAAGCTGAAATGAATAATGGACAAGAACACTGGGATCTGACCACAAAGGATAATTTCCCACTGGCCTTTGGCATGTATATTTATCATGTTAATGCGCCTGGAGTCGGGGAAAAAATAGGGCGTTTTGCTATTATTAAATGATGAAATACTGCTTTAAGATCATTCTAATCTGCTCTGCAATCTCAGCGCAAATTGAGAACGTCCAGACTATTACTAAAACGGGTACCACAGTTGCACAATTCTTGAAGATCGGTATTGATGCCCGGGGCTCTGCCATGGGCGGTGCAGTTGTAGGTCAAAGTGGGAACTTAAGCAGTGTTTACTGGAACCCGGCCGGTTTGGTTCGGCATAACGGTGTAGGNGCACAATTCGGTTCCCATGACTGGCTGGCAGCCATGAAATTTCAGTATGCCGTCAGCGGGATTGAATTAAAAGGCAAGGGAGTATTGGGATTGTGGATAGTGAATCTTTCTTCTCCTGAAGATCTGGTCAGAACAGTGGCAGAACCGGAAGGAACAGGAGAAAAATTTGTAGCAAATGATCTATCTGCTGCTATTACCTATGCAAAAATGCTAACCGATAATTTTGCACTGGGCGGGTCGGTAAAATACATTCAACTAAACATTTGGCACACCACGGCTCGCACCGTAGCTGTTGACCTTGGTGCTTTGTTTACCACACCTTTCAAAGGCATCAGATTGGGTGCTTCCATCAGCAATTACGGTGGCAAGATGAAGATGGATGGCCGTGATCAAAAGATCGGTGTAGACCCGGATCCTGTAAATCAAGGCAATGTTGAATTTGTTAATGCCTATTATGAAACAGAATATTTCCCTATACCACTTTTCTTTCGGGTGGGGTTTTCCGGGGAAATTATTAATTCAGATAAACTTAAGTTGATGTATGGGTTGGATGCGCTGCACCCCAATGATAATTCTGAGTATGTAAACCTGGGTGTGGAGGCGACCTTCAATAATTTTGTTTCTTTGCGCGCCGGGTATCCATCATTGTTCAAAGATGACTCTATTGAAGGTCCTACTTTTGGGGCCGGGCTTAATTACCGTGTCTGGCGTACGTCAACCATATTNAAAATAGATTATTCGATTGCAGATTTTGGTCCTTTGGGAAGTGTTGAGCGGTTATCTGTCGGGTTCAATTTCTAACCCAGATTCTAACTGCGTAAACTTAAATTGTTTTTAAAAAATCGAACACATTTACGTTTGATTTNATNCTTTTTAATAGATNNTNNTGCCCCCANANNCGGTTCANGTGTTTTTCCNTGAANATCANTTGATCNGANTANTNCTTNNAGATTNTAAANAGCATATANACNCCTGTTTNTANACTTTTGTATTCATTGCGGTTGGTAATTCTAATCTCAATGCCGCTGCATTTCTGTCCTTCATGCTTTGGCCGTGTTGCTTTCCCAGGCAAGGATACCGGTGTGAACGATACTGGAACAAAAACCACTCCTGGCAGGCCTAATTTGTTTAATTCCTGGGATAAGTTTCTGCCGTTGATCCATGGCGCCCCAATCCACTTGAAAGGGTGGGGCGTTCCCCTGCCTTCACTTACATTGGTTCCTTCAATAAGACACATGCCAGGATAAACAAGGGCAGTTTCCAAATCAGGTATATTTGGGGAAGGGTTGACCCATTTCAGATCTGTTTCATCAAACCATAAATTATTTTCCCAGCCCTGTAGCGGTATTACTGTCAACTGCGGCACAGGTGAGATCCATTTATTGGTTATAATATTTTCTGCCATATCACCAATGGTGCCGCCGTAACGGATGGGAATCGGGTAATACCCAACAAATGTCTTGTAATTCATGTCCAGTAAGGGCCCCTCAATGATATCCCCGCGGATAGGGTTCGGCCTATCCAGTACCATAATAGGTATATGGTTTTCTCCTGCTGCTTCCATGACTTTACCAAGGGTGGTAATGTAAGTATAGAAGCGGGCGCCGATATCGAGAACATCATAAATAATTAAATCTATTCCAGTCAGCATTTCAGGGGTCGGTTTCCGGGTAAAGTCGTAAAGGCTGACTAATTTGGGAAGATTGGCAATTGTTGTATCATATGATATTTTTTCCCCATCAGAAGCTTCACCAAAGAGTCCATGTTCCGGGGAAAAGATCACCTGCAAATTCACTTTCTCCATGGCCATCAGTCTTTTATAATTTGGTACGCCATCGTGGTCGATCCCGGTCTGGTTGGTTACCAGGGCAATCGATTTTCCTTTAAGGAGCTCAGTGTGATCTCTTAAGAGTATATCGAGGCCGGTCAGGACTCTTATTTTTTCTACAGGCGGCGTTTCTTTGTTTTGATAATATTTTGACTGCTCTTCATGGATGGAGATTTTTTCCTGTTGGGCATGGAACCTTCCCAGAGCACAAAACAANAAAGCAGCACAATGAATTAAAAGCTTCATTTCAGTAAAGTGACCTTTTTTGAATGAATCTGGGTATCGTTATGGATCGAAAGGATGTAAAGACCAGTGGGCAATGCCTGGCCGAAGTTGTTTTTACCATCCCAGGTCCAGGTCTGGGGATGACCTGTAGCCACTAAAGAAGACTGGATAATGGTGCGGCCAAGTACATCACTGGCAGTAATGATTACGTTTTCATTGGGAACAGTTGCAGAAAACTCCAGAGTCACAGACGTATTTGTGGGGTTTGGATACAGGGCATGAAGAGATANTATTGAGGGCGANATCATGGGGTTCTCAGCTATAATATTTAATTGAGATTCGTAAAGGTTAAGAACTGCGNACATGATTTCATTCCGTTTTGTTTCCGGGTAGATTGCTTCAAAACCAACTGCCAGGTACACCACGCCGCCGGTTTCATTGCTGGTGCCAAACGAACCCACGTATTCAATACCCATCCCGCCCCTGCTATCATAATTCACGTCACCATATTTCATACAANTGCTGGCCCCGCCCACAGGTTTGATGCCGTCCGGCCAGTCCACATCATAAGTGCCATGAGTCCCATTATCAAATGTGATATTCGAGATACCATTAAATATAGAATTATTCACACCATATCCACTATAAATCTCGCCTGCAGCATCAGAAATATAATCGGCCTTCAGGTAATTTGTATAAAACTGATCATCACTTGTACTGCCCTGGNCAGCCAGGTCGTAACCAATTTCTGAGCCGGAAACGAATAAAAAACGGCCGCTTTCCAGGAAAGCTTTTACAATGTTTTGTTCGGATCCNGTAAAGGCACTGGTGGCAGTGCCTTCTTCTCCCAGGATCCAGTCCACAAACTGGTAATTCATTATTTCTATATCATTTTCAATCACTGCTTCATTGGTGGCAGAATCAAAAGCNTANNCCTGGCTCTGGATGGCACTACCGTGNTGGCGGATAAAATCAAAGGTATTTTGGGTGCCNTTTACCCGGTCGAATCCATTGATGACCAGGCAGGAAACGGGGTTGGAAGATGGTACAATCCCCAGCATTTCCGTCGGCTCACTGGTGCCGAAAGGATTGGCGGCAGCAATAGATAGAAAATAAGTTTCCCCCTCGGTCAATCCTTCGATCACGATGGGCCTATCAGAATAGACCCCTAGTGTATCCAGCCCTCCAACCGCTTCGAGATAGCCGCGCAGTACAATGAATTCACTGGCCGTCTGTGCTCCCTGGAAGTCGATCATGATGGTACCGCCGCCAATATTTTTCATGGTAACTCTTCCCGGTGTTGTTGGCGGTGCGGCATCGCCAAATTTTGCATAGAGCAGATCCCACAATTCTGTATTGTTGCCATCGTATCCCAGGGCCCAGATGCCAATGCCCTTCAGGTCGTTGTACAGCGCAAANTCATATTTCAGNGACAGAGAGAGACTGTCATCATACCAGCCCTGATACCAGCCGCTNTTCTCATAATTATACCATGGTGTCTGTGATGATTCGTGCCAGATNTTACCAAAGGANAGAGCACTGCCTTCCATCTCCGTATAGAACTGGGAATCACCGCTGCCCGTTGTTGCTGCCCCGGGTATATTTGATACCGCGGGCCATACAAAACCGTAGTAAGGACAGCCCAGGATCAATTTTTCTGATTGAAAATTGGTTTTATTCAGATAGTCAATTACGGTCCAGGTAATGGTGTATCCGGGGCCTGTTAGCGGTGAATTGGGTCCNGTGGTGGGACTGCCGCTCCAGTGATATCCATATCCCATGATGAATAGGCCATCACTAATGGATGCNANNGCNTCATAATCCCAGGCTGCATTCCAGTCCACCGCCGGCATGGCCAGGGTAACCTGAGANCCTGGAATCTCCTGGTGGAAAGTATTGGTCAGATCAGTAATAAACGTCACCATATTTTCCTTCTGAGATGCGGGAAAAGATTCAAAATCCACATTCACNCCATCAGCATTTCCTGCTTGGACCTGGGCCAATAGATTGTCAATGAGGTTCTGCCGATGTGTAGGACTGCTAAGTAAAGCCATCAATTGGCTATTGCTGAATAGTGTTACGCAGAGAACTACCGCGGTCCCATGGGCATGGGCTTCATTGATCAGGCTGGTAACCGGCCAGCCGTGAAGGTTCTCNAGTTCTCCCGTGGCTGTTGCCTCGGCACTGAAATAGGCCAGGGTGGAGATCAGGTCAAAATTGTAATTTGTCCATGCGGTTCCCATCCAGTAGGGATGATAGCCAAAGACTTCGTGGGATGGATTGCGGTCCCGATATGAAATTGGATGTATGGTTTCTGAGTCACCAGGCTGTTGCGGAGTAATATAGTTGTTGTTGTAATATTCCAGCTGCTGCTGGTGAATNCCNGGATGCTGCTGAGAAAAAACANTAGNNAATAAGAAAANANAAACAGNAAATGNNCTAAACATCACACCCTTTGAATAGGTCTTCNACTATTTCCCGTTTCCGGATCAATCTTNCATTTTTATCATCCAGCAATACCTCAGCAGGGCGGGGCCGGGTGTTGAATTGGTGGGCCATAGAATAACCGTAGGCTCCCGCATCCATGACTGCAACCAGATCACCCTCATCTACTTCCGGGAAGGGCCGATCTACAGCCAGACGATCGGTGTTTTCACATATGCGGCCAGTAATATCTACTGTCAAGTTGTTCTCCTGAGACTGGCCGACCTTGCAGATACGGTGGTATGCACCATAAAGCACTGGGCGCATCAATGTTTCCATACCGGCATCCAGACCCACAAAGGTCTTGTAGCTTTCTTTNACNCCAGTGACCTGTGCTATGAGGATACCCGCATCTCCAACCAGGTATTTACCAGGTTCCACACAAAAAACAGGGCACTGTTNTCTACTATAAACGGAGTAAAACTCGCTGGCAATATTATTGAACACACGATCAATGTCCAGTGTGGGATCATCCTCTTTATAGGGAATGCCNTATCCGCCGCCGATGGANATGTATTTGAACTGGATCCTGCATTCGGATTCCACCATGGTGGAGATCTCCAGCACGGCACGGATCAATTGAGTGAAATAGTTTTCATCCAGTATACCGGAACCGGTAAAGCAATGGAGGCCAAAGGTTTTAACGCCNTGGGATAATGCCAGCTGGTAAGCCTCAGTGATCTTTTCTTTTGGAATACCGAATTTAGCTTTTTCACCTCCCGTAGTGATTTCTTTGAAGCGGCCGCTGCCGAATCCGGGGTTTACCCGGAATGATATTTCTTCAGGAACTTGAATTTGCGCCAGGCGGTGAAAAGACTGAATATCATCCAGATTGATATGACAGCCCGAGTCCAAAGCTNCTTTCAGGTCATCCTGCGATTCATAATTGCCGGTATAAAGGCATCGTGCGGAGGAAATACCTGTTTTATTGGCCACAAATAATTCGCCCGGGCTGGAGCAGTCACAGCCCAGGTTCGGGTATATGGATTTCATGAAGCCAATCAAATGGGGATTGCTGTTGGCTTTGACTGCGTAATAGATCTGGTTTTTTTGGAAGTGATCGTTTAATGCCCCTGATAAGTGTTGCAGATTATCTTTTATTCGATCTCCGGAATACAAATATAAAGGAGTGCNGTATTTCTGTGNGATCGATGCAAGCAAAGATTTATTTTTAACCACATATTGCAAGGGATGCTGACTCATAAATATTTTGTTCCGTCTTTATTACTGTTAATTTTTTGGAAGATATAAAGTATAGAAGCCCGCAGTTCTTCATCTGAACAGTTAAAACAATTCCCCTTTGGAGGCATTATACCCCTGTTCCCATTATAGCCTTCTTTTACATGGGTAAAGATGGTATCCATGCCCTTATCTGCAACCCTGTTCCAGTAATCGAAATCCACTAGCTTGGCGGCACCGGAAAGACCGTAAGTATGGCAGGTAAAGCAGGATCTGCTATAGACTTTCTTCCCCAGGGTAAACATTTCCGCTGAAATATTTTTCATTTGGGGGTCCCCATAAATACTGCCTGTGTCTTTACCGCTGCAGCCAAAATACAACAGTGTTAGTAATATGAAAAAAGATATTTTATTCATTTTCTTGGCTTTAGTTTTGCTCTTCCATACTCTAATGAATACAGAAGTTAGGAAGTGAAAGATTACGATGAAAAATTATATCATAATNATCCTGTTGTTTGTTTCGTGNCTTACTGCACAACAAAAATCAGATCAGCAATATGCCAGTNCTGNATACACACTTTCCAAAGGCTTAGANCTACCTCTNGGTACACTAATTNCNGNCTTNAATATTTCTGCGCTTNTACTGAAAAATAATNTAAAACCACTCACTNTTGAAGAAATTAATCAGTTGAATACNAGCGATATCTGGAAGTTTGAGCGAAANCTTACTGAAAACTGGGATAGGAANGCCANAACAGCCAGTNATGTGTTTCTTTATTCCAGTATTTGCTATCCGGCATTTTTNTATCTGCAGAAGGATATTCGTAAGGATGCNCTTCCTATTACATTGATATGGCTGGAAACATTGACCTTGAATCTGGGACTCACGGATCTGACCAAAGCNCTGGTGTCCCGCAAACGTCCTTATCTCTATGGGGATAAAGCCAGCCTGNGTGAGAAACAAAAACATGATAATCAGCGGAGTTTTTTTTCAGGGCANGCTTCCACGTCGGCTGCCTCCTGTTTTATGCTGGCCAAGATCTATCAGGATTATCATCCGCAGGATAAGCGTTTGCCCTACATCTGGTCATTTGCCGCTGCCGTTCCGGCAATCACTGCCTATTTAAGAATAAAGGCTGGTAAACACTTCTATACGGATGTGATCACTGGATATCTTGTTGGTGCTGCGGTAGGGATGACTGTTCCCGAATTGCATAAAATCGATAATAGAGTCAGTACCGGGGTGACCATGTTGCCCAATGGCCAATTGGGGCTACGGATAAACTATTCGTTTTAAATACCGGCTTTCAACAGCTACGGTTTCGATGGATGTATCCTGCTGTGTAATATCTTTGATATGGGAAGAATTCATTTAGATAAATGTTTATACTATTATGGTGTTACTCTGGTTAGTTTATGTCTATTAAAAATAAAGGAACAAGAAGACCTAATTTGACTTTTTAGGATGAAACATTATCTAAATTTCTTTTTAACAGGAGTATTCGTTATGCCTTTATTTGGACCAACCCCTGGCCTGGGAAAACCGGCACCGGAATTTTCACTGCCGGACCAGGATGGGACTATGCATTCTTTGCAGGATTATCGAGGCCAAAGGCTGGTAGTATATTTCTTTCCGAAAGCTGATACCCCTGGATGAATCAAGCAGGCCTGCGGGTTCCGGGATGAATCTGAAACATTTGAAAAATATAATATTGCCATACTTGGAGTCAGTTATGACTCGCCGGGTGCGCTGCGAGCTTTTAAAAGTAAATATAATATACCCTTTCATTTTCTTTCAGATACTAAAAAGGAAACGGGGATGAAATATGGCGTAAACAGAATATTATTTCCTGCCCGGAAAACATTTTTAATAGATGAAAATGGGATTCTCATTCATATCATTGATAATGTGAATCTTCATACTCACCCCAGGGATGTATTGTCTATATTCGAGACAGAAAAATTATCTGATCAATCTAATTACATAAAAGAATAGCTATATGAACATATCCATTGAATACTGTGCACAGTGAAACTATTTGCCCAGGGCTTCCAGTTTGGAAGCTGAACTGAAATCTAGGTTCCCGGGAGTTGAAACTAAACTCATTTCAAGCGGCGGCGGTGTGTATGAAATAATTTTGGAAGGGGAATTAATTTTTTCAAAAAAGACATTGGGTCGTTTCCCTGATGATGGCGAAGTGGCTGCCCTGATCAAACAGGCGACGTAAACCGACTACGAGTGGACTTCTGTTTTCTTTCCCGGCAGAAAAATCAGCTGGTCAATCGGAGTTCATAGATACGGTTATTATCGTTTTGTCACCTCTCAACTCAATCTCAATAAACTGTCTCAGAGAAACTTTTTATTCCAGATTCATTAAGAATCGGTTCAGAATTTCTGCAAACCAAGATCTCGAACTAGGGACCGGATCCAACCCCAGGCCGACCTATTATTTTATTCAGATTGATTCTGTTTTTTTATAGAGGAATTCGTGAAGTAATTTGTCTACCCGTAAATCGTTTATTTTAGGAATATTTGATATGAGTAAAGAAAACAAAAGTGTTATAACCTGTGATCTGGATGGCAAACTAGAGACCTATAGTGAAGGTGCTCAAGAACTTTTTGGATATACACGGAAAGAGGTAATCGGTAAGGTACGGGTTAGTGACTTCAGTGATGGACAGGTTGTACTGGGCCATGTAGTGGGCTGGTTGGATGAAGCCGTTAAAAATGGCGCCTGGGAAGGTGATACGGTTTTCCTCCACAAAGATGGACACGAAATTCCCTGTCATATTAAAATTACTCCTACAAAAGGAAAAGATGGCGAGCATATTGGCTACTGCGGTGTAACATCACCTCTGGAAGATAGAACGGCAGATCAGGTACGGCCGCAGATTAGCCTGATGACCAAGATCTTTACTTGGCTGGTGATTATGCGTTTGCCATTCCTGACAGCGACATTTGTTCCGATTTTTGTTGGTGCTGCTGTAGCTCACTTGGCTGGGTTTGATGTTAGCTGGAGCTGGCTGGCTCTGACCGTACTGGGTGGATCGTTGCTGCATATTGGGACCAACACAGCCAACGATTATTTTGATCACACCAGTGGAACAGATGAAGCAAATTATAATTATATGGTTCCATTCTCTGGGGGAAGCCGCAGCATCCAGATGGGTCTCATCTCAGCGAGAGGCATGCTCACCGTCGCCATTGTGTCATTTGCACTCAGCGCAATGGTTGGCTTACCCTTGATTCAAAAAGCAGGTCTTCCGGTATTATGGCTGGGGCTGATTGGATTTATTTCCGGATTCTTTTATACGGCACCACCCTTCAGGTTTGCTTCGCGGAAAGGCTTGGGAGAATTACTCATTGGACTCAATTTTGGTCCGCTAATGGTTGCGGGCAGTGCTCTTATACAAACAGGCAGACTACTGCCGGAAGCATTCCTGGCTGGAATTCCTATCGGTCTTTTGGTAGCTGCGATCGTATACGTAAATGAGTTCCCGGATCATGACGGCGATAAAGCCACAGGAAAGGATACCTTGATTGTTGTATTTGGTCCAGAAAAAGCGAGAGTCGGTTATGTATTGCTGGTGGCAGGTGCTTTTGTTAGTATTGTGGTTATGGCCTTGAATGGGACCTTTCCCATGCTGACCCTGATCGCACTTCTGGCATCTTATTTTGGAGTGAAAGCGATTCAAGTGCTGTATAAATACTACGATGATCGTCTGTTACAGCCTGCAAATGCCGGTACAATCAATATGCACTTTATCACAGGAGTTCTGTTCTGCATCGGAATTTGGATGGGGAATTCTATTTAGTTTTTAAATTTTAAATTACCCACTTTCCCGAATTTTCAT
>PBRL01000005.1 GCA_002725925.1 Chloroflexota bacterium | reverse complement strand
CACCCTCTATTGTCATGTATCCGGAGTAACCAGCATTGTGCATCGCGCTCATAGAGTATCTGTAATCAATTTCACCATCGGGGAGCGGCACTCGCACGAATACAGATCGGTTATTTTCAGGGTGATAAATAGTATGCAAATTTTTGCAATGCCAATACTTAGCGACTGGTGCGAGTTTATCTATGGCTTCTTCGAAATTTTCCTCGGGGACATCATAATTCCAGAGAACGTTTCCAATATCTGGATTAATCCCGAAATTATCTCTGCCGACTTTCTCGTGTAACAACAAAGCAGACCAAGAGTTATCGACCGGAGAATTCTGATGCACCTCTACCGTAATATCGGTACCTGCATCAGATGCCATTGAACATGCGTTTTGAAAAACAATTGCAAGTTCATCATAAACATAGAGCATTGCATCTCGTGACGCGTCCTGAGACACCGCCCATCCTGATTTGCTGCCAGGAAGAGAACCTGCCGGGTGCCCAGGGTGGCGAGCTGGGGCGCTTATGGCGCTATTTACTACTTCAACTCGAGCCCATCCAGCATATTTAATTGCGTCACTCAGTCTTGCTCTGTTTGTCGGGCCATTTTGAGCGTCATGAAGTGTCCCCCCAGCACGCACACAACCAATAACCAGTCCGGTATCACTTAATTTAGAAGAAAAATCTTTAATTTTCTGCTCAGTGCCAAGTTTAGATAGGACTTCCATCCCTACTTCCAACGCGTCAAAACCAATATCTTTAGTTCTCTTTAGAAAGTCATCAGTGTAGTTGTCAGGATTCAGATTCCAACTGTCCACCGATTGCGGATAAAGTGTAAATCGACGATGACCGTAGCAAAATCTCATCTGTTGAATTCCTCCGATAACACAACGAAATACCATCACTGTGTTTCAAGTAACCAATTTTTATAATGTGGCGGAGTCTAACACCGCTTCTGGTGTAATATCCGGTCGCTGAATTCACAGTTTTCACTGCAATCCGGTTTAAAAAATTCTTCCGGAATCATAGATACACACACAACCATATAGAAAATCCAACTATGAAAATCACTGATCTGCGCGTTTACCTAACAAGACCAGAAGGCAGCAACCGTTCTTGGTTATTTGTCGAGATCGACACGGATGAAGGTGTGACGGGAGTTGGAGAATCCACCAATTCTGGAGGAGGCGGAGCCCTTGTTGTAGGTAGAGCGTATGAGATGTTAAAACACGATCTTGAAGGACAGGATTTTTCCGAAGGATTAATTGGCCAAGATCCAAACAATATAGACAGCATATGGCATCGCATCTATAGAAGATTTGGAACGCTTGGATCTAGAGGATTTGCTACCACGATCGCCAGTGGTATTGATATGGCTTTATGGGATATCAAAGGCAAAACCCTTGGCCGTCCGGTGTGGGATTTGTTGGGTGGCAAAATGCGTGAATCCGTACCGGTTTACTCACATGTGAGTCCAATTGATGATATCGATGCATGCGTCGCAGACGCCAAAAGACAGGTAGGGCTTGGGTATCAGGCCTTGAAGCTTGATCCCTTTGGCCCAGAGATGGGACAACATCATCGCCGATATATCGATGGGCGAATCTCAGCTGCAGGAGCTAGTTATGCTGAAGACCTGATGTCAGAGTTACGGACAGCAGTTGGGCCGGAAATAGAGTTAATGATAGATGCNCATGGCAANTTCGATGTGTCAACTGCAACCGAGCTCTGCAANCGNATGATGAAGTTCGACTTGACTTGGTTCGAAGAACCTTTGCAACCAGAAAGTCTCGACGCTCACAGGCAACTCAGATCNAATACGGATATCAACCTATGCATTGGTGANCGAAAGTACACCCGCTGGGACTTCGCCCCNTACCTACAGGAGGGCTTGGTCAATTACATCATGCCAGACATATGTTGGACAGGCGGAATATCCGAAATGAAACGCATCGCCATCCTCGCNGAGACCTATTACGTTCCTATTAGCCCACATGACGCTTCGGGAGCATTCAACGTNATTACCGGTGCNCACGTCCTAATGAACGTACCGAATATATACCGNCTGGAGATGTCTGATCACTCTCTTGAAAATTACAACTCAGTGATCACTTCACCACTCGACATCCGAAANGGACAACTGTATTTGCCTGATAAGCCAGGTTTAGGTTACGAACTCGATCATGATTTCATTGCTTCCCACCCCGACCCGGAATGGGCCAGGCTACACAATTAATCATCCAAAGTATCCAACTTGTGACATCACCCAATCTAATGAAAGTTCCAAATGGCAATTCCAACCGGGCCTGAAATAATCGCATCTCGTCTGCAACGCCTCAATACTCAACTGCTCGCAACAGTTGATGTGCTGACTGAGGAAGAAGCCTCCACATGGCCCACAAGTACGGCACCATCATGCAAATGGCATTTATGGCATATGGCCAGATGGGCTGACTATGTCCAAGCCCTGCTGCCACCCGTCGGATTGGAGGAGACCTGTGAATTATGGGAGAGTGAACAATTCAAAGAAAAATGGGGATTTAATGGGATCGATCTGGGCATGTGGGGAGCAGGCTCAGGATTAGGGAATAAAAACGGTCGGTCTTTACCATTGCCGAGCCTTCCGGAAGTCAGAGCCTATGCGACAAAAGTTTTTAATCATCTGGAGATCAGGGTTGGAAAATTTGATGAGTTTTCGTTCAACACACCTTTTACTGATTGGCACGATGTCGACACAAGTATCGGTGACGCTATGATCGGATATCTGGCTCACGCCAACCGGCACCTCGGAATGCTAGAAGCAATCAGAGGCGTGCTTGGCAAAGACGGCTCTGTAACGGTCTAATCCTCGCCCCTCTCACAAATTCCACAATCAAATGTTGAGTTGTGAACCAGCAAGTAATTCAGAAAACAGCTAAACGATCCTNCCTACGTCCANGCCAAGGAAATAGCGGCCTGCTGTTTCAAAATTCGTCGCTCGCCCTTGTATCTGCTGCACAATAACGTGCATATCCTGATACCTACGCTGCAAAAGGTTACGCTTGAAAACAGCATCTGATCCAAACATCTCGTAAGCAACGTCAACTACTTGCGAGGCCTGCCTGATTGCGTATGTGGAAGCCATCCTAACGTCAATCCTCTGGGCCATGTCCAACTGCCTGCTTTCACATACCGAATTCCATAAATCACTCGCACTTCCACGCAAGTACGTATCCGCAGCCCTAAGGCTTGACTCAGCCTCCCCAATTTGCCGATGTACTGTGGAACGATTGACCATCGCGTCCGAAACATCACGCTGTGCTTTNCGGGCTGCAAGTTTNATTGCATCGTCNAGACAAGCCCTGGCCAATGNAACAGAGATAGTTGCGAACCCAAGNGCAAATAGAGGAATCTTAGGAATAATGAAAAGAAAGCCATCATCNNGTGGAACCTNTGATTCGAAGTACGTATGGCTNTCCTCTACGAAAATATTATCTAACTCGAAACTAAAACTAGCGGTACCTCGTAATCCATTCACATGCCACGTATCAAGCATCATAGCGTCCGCTTTAGGGATCAAGAACATACGAGGGGCGCCTGCCTCACCTTCCACCGGAGACCGCGCCGCCAACNATGTCGAGTAACTGCTNCCACTGCTGAAATCCCAGTGTCCTGAAAGAAGGTATCCACCTTCTGNTTGAATAGCTTTCGTGCCCTCGAAAGGTGGTCCGTTGGTCACAACACAATAACGGTCAGCCCAAAGTTTACGAGCTGTTTCAGCCGGCATACGTGCTGCATCTGTAGCAAATATATTGTTCTGATTAATGCACCAAGCCGTACTTGCGTCAGCCTGGGCAAAGATGCGGATAATTTCGAANAAAACCAGAGGCTGCATCTCTGNNCCACCCAAGGACTCCGGAACCANCAGTTTAAAAANCCCAGCATCAGCCATATCGCGGAACAAATCAGTNGGAATTTGCCGCCCCTCATCAATCTCGTCNACTCGCTTCGCAACTTTTGCGGCTAATTCTTGTGCCTCACCTAAATATTTAGCCGAATGGGTCTTGCTCATCGATCGAGAATAACACNTTGAACTTGAATAAAAAGTAGATAAATCGAACCGTAAAGGCTTAGGTTTTTCATAGGAAAACGCTTAATTTTCACATCGGTCAATATAATCCTAGTGGACCAAAAATTGCTTAATGCCCTTCTGATTACGCGAGCAGCCTGCTAAAGTCGCGACCTACCGGAAGATATTGCAGTTAACTATGAGCGAAACAAACTTAAAATTAATGGCACACCTGATGCGACGGACTGGGTTCGGCGCAAGTCGAGACGAACTCGAACATNGAGTCGCTNCAGGCTATGAGGCAACNGTGGAAGAACTGCTGCATCCTGAGCNGCAGGTACCNGTNGATTACTATGAATTCCTTCGATATTTCCCTAACTGGTGGAAACCTGGGACCATGGGTGGACGTGGTCATGCCGGTTGGGTCTGGAGAATGATCAATACACGGGCGCCACTCCAAGAGAAACTTTGCCTCTTCTACCATCAAATCTTTGCGACCGGGGTCTCTAAAGTCGATCATTATGACGAGATAGAAGACATGATTGACATGTTCCGAGACAAAGGACTTGGACACTACAAGACCATCCTCATGGAAGTAGCGAAAAACCCGGCGATGATCTACTGGTTGGACAACCACGAGAACCATGCCACGTCGATCAACGAGAACTGGGGCCGAGAGCTGCTAGAGCTGTTTACCATGGGCATCGGAAACTACACCGAAGATGACGTTCAGGAATGCTCTAGAGCATTCACCGGC
This sequence comes from Chloroflexota bacterium, assembly GCA_002725925.1. Taxonomy (GTDB): domain Bacteria; phylum Chloroflexota; class Dehalococcoidia; order Lucifugimonadales; family Lucifugimonadaceae; genus Lucifugimonas. Next base: position 62,261 of record PBRL01000005.1, on the reverse strand, counting down.
TGGACCTTAACCCATAAGTTGCCACGTTTTTATATGGGCCGNTGGGATTGGGAGTTCGAGTACCGACCAGACGACCATGACNACGGCCAAAAGATCTTTCTGGGTCAAACCGGCAACTTCAATGGCGAGGAAATCATCGACATCATCCTTGCGCAACCTGCGACAGCTACATTTATAGCGCGCCATCTGTTCAGTTTCTTCGTAGAGGACGAACCTCAGGTTCCGGCATGGTCAGTTACGCCACCAAACAATCCTGAGGCCGTCAATGCAATCGCCAAGGTTCTATTTGAAAGCGATTATCACATCGGTACCACACTCAGATTCATATTAAACTCAGATTTTTTCAAGGAATCTCTGTTCGCCAAGGTTAAAAATCCAACTGAAGTAGTAATCGGGACACTAAGACTCGTTGGTAATACCGAGCNTCCATCTCCTGAAACCATGGACTGGGCNATAGATATCACCAATATGGGACAAGACTTGCTCAACCCCCCTAGCGTAGAAGGTTGGCACACTGGAATAGAGTGGATCAACAGCGGTACGCTGATGAAACGTACAAACTTCACAGCCGAATTGATGGGNGATCTAACACGTCCAGGTGTAAAAAACATCATGGATCGCGTGAAATCGGTTGAAGCATCGGCGGATGGGCTTGTCAGCGCTTGTCTGGACCTGATGGGCCCACTCGANGTGGATGACGATATCAGACAAGAGCTAATTGAACATGCCAAATCATTAGGCCCATTCGATTGGGACCAAGACTCCGAGGGTGAAAATGCTGCGGCCGTAGCATCCGAAATCATCCAGCTGATTGTTTCATTGAGGGAGTATCAATTTGCCTAGCATTTCTCCACCGCTTCATCGACAGTAAGAATACAAGGGAGACCAAAATCACTACCCAGACAAAAGCCCCTGTAATAGTTGTTCTTCAACTGACCGGAGGGAACGACTATTTAAACACGGTCGTTCCACACTCCGATCCACTCTATCGTGATTACCGCCCGAGCGTAGGGGTATCAGAAAAAGATGTATTACACCTTGACGACCAGGTCGGTTTTCACCCAGCCATGGCTCCTATACAGAAAATGTACCAAGATGGCGACGTAGCCATTATTCACGGCGTTGGATACGAAAATTCGCCTCGCTCCCATTTCCGTTCCATGGATATCTGGCATACGTGTGAGCCCGACACACTGGGAACAGAGGGATGGCTGGCACGAGTAATTCGGGATATAGACCCTCATAAGGAAAATGTCATAACGGCCGTCAGTATGGGGCCTGCATTGTTCCGCGCCTTGGTGGGACCGGGAATACCAGTTGCAACGGTGGAAAATATCGATAGCTATGGCATGCTCACAGGATTAACCCCAGAAGAGAAACTGTCACGGGTGTTAAGTCGATATAGACGGATGTATTCGCCAGCTATCGGTACAGGTCCAGTTATGGATTATCTTGGTCAAACTGGACTGGATGCATTAGAGGGTGCAGATATTCTAAGCGCCGCGCCAGCCAATTATTCTTCNAACATCGAATACGCAGATACAAGTGTAGGCAAAAAATTAAAAGGTATTGCACAGATCCATCTGGCAGGTCTTGGCTCGAGAATCTTTTACCTAGATCACAGTGGATTCGATACCCATGCCGATCAGGTTGCGACCCACGCCCGTCTATGGGGGGAAGTATCTACAGCTATACGCGATTTTTTCGACGACCTCGCATCTCACAACGCTGCAGATAACGTTGTCATGTTCCTGTTCTCGGAGTTCGGACGGCGGGTTCACGATAATGGCGGCGGAACTGATCACGGTGCTGGCGGGGTGTGCCTTGCCATCGGTAAAGGAGTCAAAGGCGGCCAATACGGCGAATATCCATCGACAAGACCCAGTGACCTTGATCAGGGAGATCTGATCCCAGCAACGGATTTCCGTAGCGTATACACCACCCTTGTAGAGGACTGGATGGGTCTCGATGCCGTCTCCGTGGTCGGCGGAAATTTCGAAAAGCCCGAATTCATATTAAAGTAACGGTCAAAACTGCCGAAGTAAAAAAAGGTCAAAACAAAATGACACCCTCACTTACCACCTCAGCAGCGGGTCGAACATATGACTACGACCGCGTGGTCGGTGGCAGGGAACAGATGAACGGCATAGTAAGCATGGCATTCGGTGCTGACGACGAGATTTACATTACTCAAAAGGCACTGTTTTTTTTCGATGTGAGTAAGCTCAAAATCGGTCCTGAACCAGACGATGAAGAGATGATCATGTCATTCAGAGAAAAAGACCCTGACTTTTTCGAAGGGACTTGGCCAGCTTGTTTGGCTGTAGGGTCAGATCACGACATCTACGTAACTGACGAACTGCGGCATTTAATCTACGTGTTCGACCAAGACGGGGTTTTCAAGCGGGAATTCGGTAGTTTAGGAGCTAACCCAGGCGAGTTCGATCGCCCATCAGGGATCATTTTCACTGCTGATAACTCAATTTACGTGTGCGACACAATGAATCACCGAATCCAACATGTGACACCGATGGGAAAGTCAATAAATGAATTCGGTAGCCAAGGATCTGACGAGGGTCAATTCCAGTCACCTTGGGGTCTAGATATTGACAGTGAGGGGAACGTATTCATCGCTGACCATAAAAATCATCGGATTCAAAAATTTGATGCTGAAGGCAAGTTCATATTTACCTTTGGTACATACGGATCGGGAATGGGCGAACTTGATCACCCGACCGACGTGGCCGTAGACACCGACGGAGATATCTACGTCAGTGACTGGGCAAATAATCGAGTCCAAGTGTTCAATTCATTGGGTGAATACATATTACAAATAAGAGGATCTGCGATTGATCTCTCAAAATGGCAGAAACGTTACGTAGAAAGCAACCCGGATGTTGTTAAGGCGAGGCGACGGGTGGAGAGTTTAGAACCTGAGATGAAATTTGCCCTACCAACCGGAGTGAATTACGACAAGAATAGAGATAGACTTTTCGTAGTGGACTCACAGCGATGGAGAATTCAAATTTTCAACAAATTGAAAGACTACGCTGAGGCTCAGTTCAATATCTAATCCCGTCAACAAACAGGCCATCTCGGAATATAACTCAATACGACTTTATAGAAACCATTCAATCAGAATTAGCCATCGATGCTTACTATTATTTAAAAACGTCGATATTTTGATACAAATCAATAACAACCACACAGGAGTAAAAAATGCCCCCGCGTAAAATGCGCCTCGAACGCGATTCTATGGGCGAGTTGGAAGTCCCAGCACAGGCATATTACGGTGGCAATACTCGAAGAGCTGAGCTTAATTTCCCGATCAGTAATCTGAGATTAGGGCGGTCGTTCATCAAGGCCATAGGGCAGATCAAACAGTCAGCTGCATTTGTAAACCGCGATCTGGGTGCGATAGAGCCAGATATAGCACAGGCAATTATCGCATCCGCCGGAAGAGTAATCGAAGGCGAATTTGATGATCAGTTTGTTGTTGACGTTTTCCAAACAGGGTCCGGAACGTCTACGAACATGAACGCTAACGAGGTGATTTCTAATGTCGCTATCGAATCACTTGGCGGCACGATAGGTTCTCGAACACCTGTTCACCCCAACGACCACGTCAACAAGGGACAGTCATCTAACGACGTTTTCCCTTCTGCCATTCATCTGGCAGCTGCAGTTTCTATCAAAGACAACCTAATACCCGCGCTGCAAGAGCTGGAGAATTCACTTAGAGAAAAATCAACGGAATTTTGGGGTATTGTAAAAACAGGTCGAACTCACCTCCAAGATGCTACCCCGATCCGACTCGGACAAGAGTTTTTGGGATACGCCGGACAATTGGAACTGGGAAGGAAGCGAGCCGAAAAAGCTCTTGCTGAGCTTTCCGTTCTCGCCCTAGGAGGTACGGCGGTAGGAACGGGTATTGGAATGCACCCCGAATTCAGTAGCCGTGTGATAACTCGACTTGGCGAATTGACAGGGCTTATTCTCTCAGAATCCACCAACCATTTTCAGGCGCAAAGTACACTCGATGCAATAGTTTCAGCGTCAGGCGAACTCAAGTCAGTTGCAGTTGGAATGCTGAAAATTTCCAATGATTTACGATGGCTTGGATCGGGTCCTCGTGCCGGCATCGGTGAAATTAAGCTTCCGGAAGTCCAGCCGGGATCTTCGATAATGCCCGGAAAGGTCAACCCAGTTATAGCGGAATCGGTCGCCATGGTTTCTGCGCAGGTGATCGGAAACGACACGACAATAACCATAGCTGGTCAATCTGGTAACTTCGAGCTCAACGTCATGATGCCCGTAGCGGCACACAACATTCTCGAATCAATAGAGTTGCTGGCGACATCGGCGAAGAATCTTGCAAGGCAGTGTATTAACGGACTAACCGCAACAGACAAAGGTCCGGAGATGGTCATGGAAGGTCTCGCAATCTGCACCGCTTTAGCACCCATCATCGGGTACGACGCTGCAGCTGCAATAGCACATGAAGCGTCACAAAACGGTGAAACCATCAAAGAGGTTGCATTGCGCGTGTCCGATTTAACCTCGGCTCAGCTTGATAAAATTCTTGATCCGCTATCAATGACCGAACCAAATGAATAGAAACTGTCCAAGGTATCAACACAATTAGATTAAGTGCGCAGATCGGTGCATACTATCGCCGATCTACTCATTGACTAGAACTGAGAACCTAACATGAACGCTGAAGACAAAATTAAAAAACTAGGAATCGATCTCACCCACCCCGCACCGCCTGTGGCCAATTACGTACCTGCAGTAAGCACCGGCAACTTGGTCTATTTATCGGGTAAAGGTCCCACTCAATCCGACGGTACGATGATGTCCGGTAAGGTCGGTTCCGATCTCGATATCAACCAAGGATATGAAGCGGCAAGGTTAGTCGGAATCCAATTACTCGCAGCGCTACGGGAACATCTAGGAAACCTTGATCGTGTCAGTCAGGTTGTGAAAGTCCTAGGAATGGTCAACAGTAGTCCAGATTTCGAAGATCACCCAAAAGTCATAAACGGATGCTCAGATCTCTTAGTTTCCGTATTCGGTGAGAACGGTAAGCACGCCAGGTCAGCAGTTGGCATGGGAAGCCTGCCAGGACAGATACCAGTAGAAATCGAGCTGATAGTCGAAGTCATTTAGACTAAAAACACTTAATGCCCAACAGCATTCAAATAAAGACCATTAACCATGTCGGTATTCCTATTTGGGATAGACGCGTATCACTAAAGTTCTACCGTGACGTTCTAGGACTTCAAGTAATCCCATCAATGGTCGATTCTCCTAACATTGTATGGACACATACACTCGACGGGACAATGGTTCATCTAATCGAACCCTCTGACGGTGAAACTTTAGGCGGATCACACATTGCATTTGAAGTAAAAAATTTCGATAGCGCGGTTGCAGCGATTCAAAGCTCAGGTTATCCCGATATCAGCGACACAGGTGAACGGCACGATGGACAAAGGTGTATATTCGTTAGCGATGATGATGGCAACAAACTTGAATTCACAACCGCTAGCGGACTAAAGCCATCCAATCGAGTAGTAGACGCACTCGGGTACACAACGGAGGCCGGAACTAACGTTGTCGCCCCCTCCCCTTCAGAAATAAAAATATCCGGTATCAACCATGTCGGACTGCCGATCAACAATCGTGTTGACGCCATGAAAATGTATCGTGATTTGCTCAACATAAAAGTGATTCCTCACCAGATTGGAGGAAATACACTCACCTGGACTGAGCTGGCTGACGGCTCGATGGTTCACGTGATCGATCCTCCGAAATCAGTTGGCCCGCGAGGAGATGGTAGGCAGCACGTTGCGTTCGAAGTAGCTGATATAGAAAGCACAGCTGAATTCCTAATAAACGCTGACATCGAAATTGTCGAAGGTATAGGTACACGCCACGACGAACAACAATTCCTCTTTGTCTATGACCCGGATGGTAATCGCATCGAAATCGCTACAAGAGGGGATCATTCAGAGACCAAACGCACAGCCGATAACAATGGGTACACAAGCGAGAACGGTGTGCTCCTCTAGGACGCTGTAGTGGATTCTAAGTTCGCCTTTATCTCCAATCATAAGCGGACCACCACAATGCGAGTGGTTTCCTTTACCCGGTTAAACAGTTTCTACTTTCGACAGGTATGCGTCGATAAACTCTGCCGTTGCCGTCTTAATCTTCGAATCATCAACGTTGTTCAGCAGTCCTGATGATTGAACTTCAGCATTGATTTCCAGGTTTGTTAATCCAACGTCTGTTGGCGCTATCACTATCGTACCCACTCCACAAACTGCCGCCCCCATTGACTTGCCTGTTACTTCAATATCTACCGAAGCTTGATTCACAATTCCAGATAAATGAACATTTATATTCACCGTTGGACGAAAAAATCCTACAGAAATCTTAAAAGACACTCGGTATTTCTTGTCGCCTGTCTTTGTGACAGATGCTTGCCCTGGCAAATGAACTTCCACCACGCAAGGATCCGTGATCGACGCCCAGACATTTCTCAATGACGAGTCGATCACACGTTGGTACACAAAGTCCAATAAGATCTCCAAAGAATTAATACAAGGTAACGACAATATCCTTAGTTCTGGCTTAATTCAATCAAACAGCCTCCTTCGTTTTCGGCATTTGGACTATAGGATTATGTGTCTATGCCAAAGCAAACGACTCCAAAACCCAGTTCGAGTCGGACCTCAGTTCGTTCAACCGTACGTTCACTCATGTGGTCGGTTTACGCACCTTCCTTTCTACTATCATTCGGACAGGGCATCCTCATACCTGTTTTACCAGGATTTGCCAAAGAAGAAATGGCGGCCTCAATCGGGTTAATCGGTCTGGTGATAGCTGCCCGATATATCGGAACTATGATCTTCGACGTGCCGGCGGGCATCCTGGTCGGTCGAATTGGTCTACGTAAAACAATGACGGCTGGCGTTTTGCTATTTGGCATTGCAGCGATATGGGCCGGAATGTCCCCAAATTTCTCATCTTTGATGGCAGCTCGTCTGCTCGCCGGTGCAAGTTATGCATTATGGAGCATCTCACGTCATTCCTACATAGCGGCAGCTGTACCCATGGATGTACGTGGACGAGCGTTGGCTGTATTTGGTGGACTTTCAAGAATTGCAACAATCCTTGGTCCACTGATCGGTGGGATACTCGCAGAATTTGTTGGAATCAGAGTTCCCTTTTACGCGCAAGCGACGGTAGCTATTTTTACGTTGCTTATGATCCTCGTCACCGCTAAGAACATGGTTGAACCACAGCAAACCGGAATGCGTCGTAATGTTTTCAAAGAACTAGGCAGCGTTATTTCCACTCATCGCAGTGATTTCGCAACAGCCGGCGTAGCAGCAATTGCCCTTCAATTCCTAAGATCTGGTCGAGAATTCCTGATACCAGTATGGGGGGAAGAAATCGGATTAGGTAAGGATCAGATTGGTTACATCGCTACGATCTCGTTCGCTGTCGATTCAATGATGTTCCCTCTTGTAGGCTACTCGATGGATCGCTGGGGTCGAAAATCGACCGGGATACCAGCTTTCTTGGTACTGGGCATAGCGGTAGCTCTTATACCTCAAACTGGAACATTCGGAGCCTTATTAGCAGTCGGTCTTTTAGCCGGGCTAGGCAACGGACTATCAAGTGGGTTCGTACTGATAACTGGTACAGATTTATCCCCAAAAAACAACCCGGGAGGATTCCTAGGGGTATGGCGGTTCATCTCTGATACGGGTGGCGCTAGCGGTCCAGTGGCTATCGGGGGACTGGCTCAAATAGTAACCCTTGGAGTTGCATCACTTGCCACTGCTGGCATCGGAGCGTTCGGCGCCTTTATGCTTATTTTCATCGTCAAAGAAACAATGACTCGCACCCCAAAACGAGTAGCGACCTCTCGACCAAAGTAAATTGAACAAACTGACGCTGAACTATCCGGTCAAGGCGTCATAACCCTTCATCGATGAGCAACACATGCAAGTCCCGCAGACACATTGCATCATCTTCGGGGGCTCTTGCGTCTACCCAGTCTTTTGATTCCCCCGACATACCCTCAACCGCCCCGACAAGCACGATGTCCTTAACCCACTGGTAACCCTGATTTACGGAAGGTAGTAAATTTTTCCGGGTTTTCAACGAGAGTGCCGCTACCAAACCATATCCACCCCAGTTAGAAACGCTGGCTGTAATCAATTCAGTGGTCGTGGTAACACAAGGATCGTCTGGTAAATTTTCAACTGAAGGTATGACATGGCGCATATTACCCATTCCGATTTCATTTCCTCCATCTCCTATACCGACCGAATACGGGTGTTCTTCGAACATATGATCAATCTTGGCATTATGCGAAGAAAAATCAACTCCCTTCCAATTTCGATACGTTCCATCACCTAGGAGCCCTGCGCGTTCGATCGAGATTAGGGCCGAGGGTGCATGCTTAGCCAAGAGTTCATGCGCAAAAATGCTCGATGCATGATGAGTAGTAATCGGGAATTCAACAACCTCGTCCTCGCCAGCAATGGCTCGCATAACGGTCGAACACTTCTCGTCAGTCACATAAGCCACCGAGTTGCCAAGAATCTTTAAGGCCTCACCAATGGCAACAGCTCCAGGAGGCCCATCAGTCTCCGGTTCTCCAGCTCTCAGAATGTAAAACCCAGTGGCAATAAGAATCTTCCCAGGGTGATCGAGTATCATCTCCGCCGAAGCCTCAAGCCAGCCAGCCTTCATATGCGGACGGAGCGCCTTCATTCCTCGTATATCGTCTTGGAGGATGATGTCTTCTATTTTCGAAAAACCTGATGATGAAGTCATGAGCTAAAACNGNTAATCAAATGTTGTAAAAATATGTGGTTTGGTTACACGTCAAATTAGATAACCGCCAATTCCTCATCCTTCACATCTGTGACAAACATATAGCCCGGCGAGTGGGTGATCATCAATTCCGGCTTAGATGACATCGCTACCGATTGTGGGGTGACTCCGCAAGCCCAGAACATCGGAACTTCATCAGCACTACCTTGCTCCCAGACCTCCCCGTAATCTGGTTTTGTAATGTCCGATATACCTATAGCAGCCGGATCACCAATGTGAACCGGAGCACCATGAGTATCAGGGAATCGTGAAGTGGCCTGAACTGCCCTCACGACTTTATCTGCACGAACCCATCGTTGAGACACGACCATCGGTCCCGAAAATCGACCNGNTTCGATTGTCTCAATATCGGTGATAAACATCGGGACATTGCGCTCCGTTGCGTAATATGGCAGGNCGATTCCATTAGCCATCAAGGCGTGCTCAAAAGAAAAACTGCACCCCAAAAGAAAAGTTACAAGATCATTCCGCCAGTGTGACTCAAGGTTCTCTGGTTCATTTACCAGAAGACCATTCTTGAATACGCGATACCGTGCAACATCAGTACGAATATCTGAGCCAGGAGCCGTTAACGCAGCCTCGACTTGCCCGGCTTCCAAAACCTCCACTACAGGGCAAGGCTTAGGATTCCGTTGGCAAAACAACAGGAATTCAAATGCGGCATCCTCCGGTAAGATCGCCACATTAGCCTGCACATGATGAGGCGCTGCGCCAGATGTCGGATGAATGAAGCGACCTTCTCGTATCAACTGTCGAGCCTCTATGCCGGTCTGCGGAATTATCGTCTGTGTATTCATAATTGCATATTAGATTTTCGCTTATNGCTGGTCAAACTCAAAACGTATCCAAATTTCGCACCATAAGACCGATTTCACAAGTTAATATTCAATATATTCATCAAGATCGTTGTACGATGTGTCGTTTGGTGAAGGTTGGCGATAATGCAAAACATTTGCCATTGCAATNAAGTAAAGCCCTAGAGAATCACTAAANAATATGAAAATTACAAGAGTTGATCAGTTTGCNCCACGAAACCGCACCAGGTTAATTCGTATCTCCACTGATACCGGTATCGAAGGTTGGGCGGAAAGTACACTTGAGGGCAAGCCACAGAGTGTGCCCGCAGCAATAGACGAATTTACTGACTACCTGATCGGAAAAGACCCATTAAGAATTGAACATCACTGGCAGCAGATGTACAGGTCCTCTTTCTTCCGCGGTGGTGCACACAACATGTCAGCAATCGCCGCAATAAACGCGGCGCTGTGGGACATATCTGGTAAGCACTATGGTGTCCCAAGTTACATGTTGATGGGTGGCAACGTCCGAGACAAGATACGNGTATACGCTCATTGGGGCATACGAGACCTTTCAGACGAAGGTCTAGAAGAGTCTCGCGATAGGCTCACTACACTCCAAAAAAGTGGATATACAGGCTATAAAGCCGGTCCGGCGGGCACATGGCGGGCACATGAGCCTCCATCTCGAATTGACGAGTTCGTGAAGGCTGCTTATATGATGCGCGAGTGGGTTGGCGACGACGTAGAACTGTGTTTTGATTTTCACGGCAAAATGACACCAGGATTAGCAGTAGAGGTTTGCAACGAAATCAAAGGGATGCGGCCGATGTTCGTGGAGGAACCCGTACCACAAGAAAACCCTGACGCACTAAAGCGGATCCAAGAACAAGTCCCATTTCCCCTTGCAACCGGTGAACGACTTTTATCTAGGTGGGAATTCCGAGAGGTCATAGAGAAACAGGCTGTGTCTCTACTGCAACCAGATGTCGCTCATTGTGGCGGGCCATCTGAACTCAAAAGAATCGCTAACTACGCAGAGGTCTATTACCAGCACATCATGCCTCACTGCGCCATCGGTCCGCTGGCACTTGCTGCGTGTATGTTAGTAGATGCCGTAGTTCCAAACTTCCTAATACAAGAACAGGTCGACGCAGGACTTGGTCATGGTCTTCTGAAAAAACCATGGGAAGTCATAGATGGACATATCGACCTATGGGACACTCCTGGACTAGGTGTTGAAATAGATGAGGCTGAAGCTACCAAAACTTATGATGGTGAGGCGTACGGCTATCACAAAGAGCTCGGTGGAGAGTATTACTACGATAACGATGGATCAGTAGCTGATTGGTAGTATCAAAATATCATTGAAACTATAGATGACAAACAGCAAATTAAGAANCCACCAACAAGTTCTGCAACCTAGGAAATAGACGGTCGGTCACCAATCCATGGACGCNCCTGNTCAAACGCNCGACTNGCCCTNAGNACAGTNGNGTCNTCATCNTAACCACCAATTATTTGCAACCCAACCGGCATACCCGCTTCCCCGAATCCGCAAGGTATTGAAGATGCAGGGTTNAAAGACGAATTAAATACCATAGTAAACGGAATNGCACCATAGTTAATNCCAGCCATNTCATCTTGGTTGATCTCNGATCCAATCTTTTCCGGCGGTTGAAGATGCGGCCAAGCCACAGCTGCATTGGTCGGCGCCAAGATCAAGTCGTATTCTTGGAATACNTGATGCAACTGTANTTGCAAATTTTGCACGTTACGCAACGCCAAGCTAACGTCAGCACCGGTCAGCGTCCTACCNTGTTCAATCATTTCCAATGTATACGGCATCAAGTCCTCAGGACGTTCATCCGCAAGATGNCCATACATAGCCACCTGACCAGCGGTCCATAATGTCCACCAGGCCTCTCGAGGAATTGGATCGAACGCTATCGCAAGNTTCTCGACATTCGCACCAAGTTCACTAAATGCGGTCCAAGAATTCTCAACTGCNGTTGCAACATCGTCATTAACGTCGGATATTCCAAGCGTCATAGTCGTGCCGATTCGCATTTGGTCAACACCATCTTCTAATTCAGTCAAATAATCCGGAACAGCGGTTTTAATCGATCCAGGATCACGAACGTCAAATCCTGACAGTGCCTGGTTCAAAATCGCCGAGTCACGAACATCATTAGACATAGGACCACTAGTACCGGCGGAGTTATACGCAGGTTTGGCCTGCCCACCGTAACGAGGAATCCTGCCATGGGTCGGCTTNTGTCCAAAAATCCCACAGAAAGACGCAGGAAGCCTTACTGATCCTCCGCCATCTGAACCAGTACCAATAGAACACATCCCAGCAGCGATAGCAGAGGCCGTCCCCCCACTTGACCCTCCAGGCATTCGACTTGGATCCCACGGGTTATTGCAAGTAGCTGCAATATCGGTAAAGGTTTCTTCGCGGTTTCCAAATTCCGGAGTATTGGTCTTGCCTAAAATCACCGCCCNTGTAGCTCGAAGGCGCTCCACTGCAACGGAATCATAATCAGGAATCCAGTTTTTGAAAAAGGTACTACCAAGGGTGGTGCGTAGGCCTTTAGTTACTTCAAGATCCTTAACCGCTATTGGAACACCGTGTAGCACCCCTAGGTTCTTTCCCTTTGCCAGNTGCTCATCCGCCTTGCGTGCAGCAGACAGGGCGCCCTCTTCATCNAGAGTTATGAAAGCATTAAGTTGNGGTTCTAACTCTGTAATTCGGCGGTATGACGCCTCTACCATCTCAACAGAAGAGATCGCTTTCTTAGCAATCAATCTCCTCTGTTCGTGAGCTGNCAAAAACATCAATTCTCGATCGTTCATTTTCTCTTCTCAAATATCNACTAGTGTGTCGCGTCGCATTTTCAACTTTATATTTCCGGTATCTATCAACCACTNACAGGTCGCATTCAAAAAAATCATCNAANCACCATCAAAGATTTGGCTAACCTCAAGTCTGTNTTTTAAAAAATTCTGACTCGCCAATCAGCCACATTGCCAAACAGAAAATCACTAAGGATAGTAGATTGGATATTTTTGAGGCACTCAGTTAAAAATGGCGCCGCCGTTCACATTGATCGCCTGACCAGTGATTTCTGACGCATCATCCGATGCCAAAAACGCTACAGTCTTTCCAATATCTTCTGGTGTCTGCGGTCGTCCCAACGGCATCGTCGCTTTGATCTGGTCGATGAAAATCTCATGAGGAGTCATGTCAGCAAATACAGGATCCAATTCTTTATGGTTAATTGCAATCGCCTCCCACATAGGAGTCCAAAGTCTGCCCGGGCACACTGCGTTGACGTTGATGTTGTAGGCCCCCAATTCCATCGCAAGGAAATGTGTGTATTGGATAGCAGCAGCTTTTGACACCGCATAAGGTTGCTGAGCAGTACCTCGCGCACGATCAGCTACGCCACGAGGTTTCCGTCCTCCGTGCGACGCTATGATCACTATCTTTCCCTGCTCACGGTCCATCATGTGCTGTTTAACAGAATCAACAGTATTTGCGACTCCATGAACGTTAACAGCGAAAGTCATATCCCAGTCTTGCTTTGTAAAATCTTTTCTCGNNGAGAANCCTTTTCCNCCAATAACACCGGCATTTGGAACACAAATATCGATGGCCCCGAGTTCAACAATCGCAAGACNTGTAAATTGCTGGAGCGAATCAGGNTCNGTNACATCGACNGCACCTGCNATNNCCCGNCCNCCNGNACNNTTTATCNGATCCGCTGTTTCTTGAGCCGCNGANCCATCNACATCGCANACTGCTACAGAAGCGCCGCGGCTAGCAAGTACCGAGGCAATNCCTGCGCCGATACCCCTACCAGCACCTGTAATGAATGCGACCTTGCCTTGAAGTTGCTTCATCATAGTGCTGCCCATAAAACCTTAACTCCTTCAATATCATAAAACCATGCCTTACACCAAGACAGTAATCGTGACTGGGGAATCATAGCCCAGTACAGGCGTCACCGCTGGTAATCCAGTCATGCGACTGTAAACTTTAGAGATAGCGTCCACACCCCGTGGGCGTGTTCTTTGGTCTAGGCCTACTCAACCCAGTGTGGGCTGCAGGAGCAACTGATTTGGCTAAACGCACTCTTACTGGCACTAGTTTAGACACACTAGTCTCACTCGCAAAGCGACGCGGATTCGTATTCCCAAGTTCTGAGATTTACGGCGGACTATCAAGCGTGTGGGACTACGGTCCAGTCGGGGTCGAACTCAAGCGCAATGTGAAAGATGCTTGGTGGAAATCAATGGTCAGAGAACGTGACGATGTCGTCGGAATGGACGCATCCATCCTGATGCACCCAGACATCTGGGTCGCGTCAGGCCACGTAGATAGTTTCTCTGACCCCTTGGTAGAGTGCGAATCGTGCCACAAGAGATTCCGCCAAGACCAGCTGACCGATAATGTTTGCCCAGACTGTGGTGGCGAATTTGGAGAACCACGCCAATTCAATTTGATGTTCAAAACTTTCATCGGCCCGGTAGAGGATGAGACCGCAACCGTTTACCTGCGTCCGGAGACAGCTCAGGCGATCTTCGTAAACTTCGAAAACGTTCAAACAACATCCCGAAAAAAGATCCCGTTCGGGATCGCACAGATTGGAAAGTCATTCCGTAACGAAATTACACCCGGCAATTTCACCTTCCGCACACGGGAGTTCGAGCAGATGGAATTAGAATTTTTCTGTGAACCTGGTACAGACGAAGAATGGTACGAGTACTGGATGAACTTCTCAATCAACTGGTTCAAGACCCATGGCATTCGAGATGAAAAAATAACTCTACGAAAACATGAAAAAGATGAATTGCCGCATTATTCCAAGGCCTCTTCTGATGTCGAATACGAATTCCCTTGGGGCTGGGGGGAGCTTGAGACAATTTCAAACCGAACCGACTTTGATCTAAAAGCTCATACAGCTAAAAGCGGAAAAGATATTTCTTACTTCGACGACCAGCAGAAAAAACGTTTCGTCCCATACATCGTCGAACCTTCCATGGGTGCCGACAGATCGGCTCTTGCGTTCCTCGCAGATGCCTATGACGAAGAAGGAGAAGGAAAAGAAAAGCGGTCTGTTCTTAGATTCCATCCAGACATAGCGCCATTTCAAATAGCAGTTCTGCCACTATCTAGAAACGACAAGCTCGTCCCTACCGCCAGGCGTGTTTATGACATTTTACGTCCACACTTCAACACTCAATACGATGATTCTCAAAGCATTGGTCGTCGCTACAGACGACAGGACGAAATTGGCACACCGCTATGCGTAACGGTCGACTTTAACACGGTCGAAGATGACGATGCCGTGACTATTCGGAATAGAGACAGCATGGAACAAATACGGGTTGGAATTGAGAACATCGAACCAGCTATAAGGGAGCAGCTAAACACGATGAGAGAAGACTGCCAGGGTTAAACGAAAGGCAGGTCGAAATCTGCAGTATCTCCTCGAAAACGACGCCCAAACATACGCGCCGTTACGCATAGTGTTGTTGATCACATGGAATGATCATGACAATGAACCGAAATAGCTGTATACACATAAAACTCAAAATTAATAAAATCTCCTGGATAGTACTAATTGCATGGGTGGGCATGTTTATCACCATCGGCTGCGTGAATAGTGACGAGAAGATCGCATCCCCTATATCCGGTGAAACATTCTTCCACGGAAATTTTAATCTCGATATACACAGAGGAAAGCCAGTATTAATAAATTTCTGGTTTCCATCCTGTCCACCTTGCAGAGCTGAAATGCCTGATCTCCAGATCGCCTATGAAAAATATGGCGAAGATATTGCGTTTATTGGTATCCAGCAGATGGGTGCCGACTCTGAAAAAGCCGGCATTGAATTTATTAGAGAACTCGGACTCACATACCCGATAATGGCGGATTTCGGTTCAAAAGTGCAGTCTAATTATGAAATCTTCTCCTTCCCAACCACAGTGTTTTTAAAAAAAGATCACAGCATAGCCCGCGTTTGGACCGGGATTATCGATGAGCAACAGTTGAATCAGCAGTTAGATGCAATACTTGGAAGCTAAAAACCTGATCAGTCACCGAAAGCTAGTGGCATAATCACCGGATGTTTGAACAAATAACTGCGGGAGATTGGATCTTACTGATCGTGCGATGGGCACACGCAATTAGCTCAGTCGCGTGGATCGGCGGAAGCGCCTTCTTCGCTTTGGTGCTAAGGCCAGTCGAAAAAGCCAATCCTGATGCGGTTCGCCCCATCCTGCAACCATTGAGTTCAGTCTATAGAGAACTCGTCGACATTTCTGTGATTGCAATCATCATCACAGGCCTCATCCTCATGTTCGATCGTCTCACGGGGAATGACGCCTCACCGGTTTGGTTCGTTGTTCTTGGGGTGAAATTGGCTCTGGCAGTTTGGATGTTCTACCTGGTATGGCGCTTCCGCCAATCAGACTTCAATCCAACGACTCAACCATCCGGATTGGCTGGCAGACTTTCATGGCTTATCGGGTATAACGCGATAGTTTTCTTCGGTGTGATAATTTTCTTGCTCGCTTCTGTGCTGCGAACGCTATTCGAAAATTCGATTTCGAATTAACGGATGTTTGTCAGCGTCACCAGTACCCGCTCGCGTCATCTGACTGTTCACTACGCAATACCACTAATTCCTGAGCGATCAGACTCATCAGCCAGGTCGGATATAGTGCGATCCAAAATCGGATGCACCACATCCGCCGCTATCTCCGCAAGGGGGACAAGCACGAACGCCCGTTCATGCAAGCGCGGGTGCGGAACTGTTACACCACTTGCCTCAAGCACAATGTCTCCATGAAGCAATAGGTCTAAATCCAACGTGCGGGAGGCGTTTTTCTCTTCCCGAACCCGGCCGAGCGAAGATTCTATGGCAAGTAATTCAGTCACAACTTGAAGGGCATCAAGAATGGTATTAACCGCAACAACCTGGTTGAGATATCGAGGTTGATAACCATCCACCATCCACGGCTTCGTTTGATATATCGAACTGACGGCAGTGATAATACCAACCTTCCCAAGCCGATCAATCGCGCCTTGAAGATTTCGAGATCTATCCCCTAGATTACTTCCAAGCCCAACGTAAGCCGTAACTAGGCCACTAGGCACGGGAGGCACCATTTTTAAAATGTCTAGCCAAGATGTCACTCATTTTCACGACTTTCACCATTTCTGAGACATCATGTACACGAACGATATCAACTTCACATGCAACCGACCATGCAACTGTCGCAGCGGTTCCGAATCGTCGGTCCTTCACTAATTCATCGGTAACCGATCCAATAAAAGATTTTCGAGATGTACCAATCATCACTGGTAGTTCAAGTTCGGTACGAAGTCGATGAATATTCCTCAATAATGCAATGGATTCATCAGCATTCTTAGCAAATCCAATTCCCGGATCGACGATGATTTTAGATTTCATTACTCTGGCCTTCCTCAAATCGCTAACCGCTCCACGAAGATCGTCAATAACTTCATTGACGACCTCGCCTTGATGCCCCTTCTTACGGATATGACTGATGACAATAGGAACATCGGTGTCTGAAATAACGCTNATCATCTGTGGGTCTTCTATCATGGATACATCATTAACCAGCGCTGCTCCAGTTCTCACAGCGGCTCGAGCCACACTCGCTTTACGGGTATCGATCGATATAGGAATATTCAGACGACTAGCCAGTCCATCAATAACTGGTAGCACACGAGAGATTTCATCATCATCGGTGACCGGCTGCGCATCCGGATAGATACTTGCTGGACGGGTTGACTCACCGCCGATATCAATTATGTCGGCTCCTTCATCCTCCATGCGGAGCGCTTGGTCTATCGCCCCTTGAACATTCCCGATTACCGACAAAACTCCATCACCTGAAAAAGAATCTGGAGTCGCGTTGACAACGCCCATAACGTAGGTGCGTTCACCCCAAATGAACTCATGCCCGCCTATATTGGAGCTGGAAATAACGGTTGGATGACTCAAAGCCGATGGACCGGACGCTAACTTGGTATTTTAAGGAAACATACCTCTATGATAATTTCTACAATCTGATTTTAACACCCTTCGTTCCCAAAAAATCACTAAACACCCAGTTGCCGCGCTACTTGACCTAAGTTAAGATTTACAAGTGTGCACTCCATCACAATTAATTCCCCTCTGCTTGAAGAAAGACTCTTTCCAAGCAAATAACGAATCATGACAAATCTTTAGTCTGCGAGGCATCACAATAACCAACGAAATCCCACTCGACGACGTCTCTAATATGGGTCAAAACTCGAAACTAGAAAAGCTCGGTAAGCGAAGAGAATCTGCCCATTTAGGCGGTGGAGAGAAACGTGTCGAGTCACAGCACAAACGAGGAAAACTAACCGCCAGAGAGCGTTTAATGAGTTTCTTCGATGACGGTAGTTTCAGCGAATTCGATACGTTCGTCACTCATCGTTCAACCGATCTCGGGCTCGATAAACAGCAATTCGAAGGTGACGCGGTTGTGACCGGATATGGTCTGGTCAACGGGCGTAAGGTGTTCGCGTACGCTCAGGACTTTACGGTACTTGGTGGTTCGCTATCGCATGTGGCAGCGAAGAAAATATCCAAAATAATGGACCATGCAATGCGTACTGGTGCTCCAATAATCGGAATCAATGATTCTGGTGGAGCCCGTATACAAGAAGGTATCGACTCGCTGGCGGGCTACGGTGAAATCTTCAAGCGCAACACGTTAGCCTCAGGAGTCGTACCACAAATTACAATCATCGCCGGTCCGGCAG
This sequence comes from Chloroflexota bacterium, assembly GCA_002725925.1. Lineage (GTDB taxonomy): Bacteria > Chloroflexota > Dehalococcoidia > Lucifugimonadales > Lucifugimonadaceae > Lucifugimonas. The sequence continues at coordinate 43,711 of PBRL01000005.1, read as the reverse complement.
CCGGGGGAGCTGTGTATTCACCTGCCCTAACCGACTTCATTTACATGGTTGAAGGGATCGGACAGATGTACATCACCGGGCCAGATGTAGTAAAAGCTGTGACCGGCGAAGACGTGTCGCATGAAGATCTAGGTGGAGCAACTGCTCATGCGTCCCGAAGTGGGGTCGCACATTTCACAGCCGAATCTGAAGAAGCATGCTTCAGTCATGTCCGCAATCTCCTATCCTACCTCCCCGCAAACAATGCNGAATCAGCGCCATCAGTCGATTCCACAGATGCACCTGACNGAGGCGATTCGTCACTTAGGAATGTTGTGCCTGACGAGGCTAATCAGCCATACAACGTGATGGACGTCATAACGAAAGTAATCGACAACGCGGAATTTCTAGCTGTGCACCACAATTTCGCCCCGAACATAGTGGTTGGTTTTGCTCGTCTAGATGGTCAAAGTATCGGAGTGGTCGCTAATCAGGCAAATCAGATGGCCGGCATGCTCGACATCGATGCTGCCGACAAAGCGGCTCGGTTTGTTCGGTTCTGCGATGCGTTCAACATCCCTCTTGTAACGTTCGTAGATGTACCCGGGTTCATGCCCGGAACACATCAGGAATACGGCGGACTTATCCGACATGGAGCCAAGCTACTATATGCCTATGCCGAAGCAACGGTACCAAAAATCGCTGTCGTGCTACGCAAGGCGTACGGCGGTGCATACATAGTCATGAGTTCGAAAGAACTCCGATCAGACGTCAACCTAGCTTGGCCTGGTGCCGAAATCGCAGTGATGGGACCGGAAGGTGCCATTAACGTCATCGGACGCCGAGAGATTGCCGAAGCTGAAGATGCTGAAGCGAAACGAACAGAAATGGTCGCCGACTACCGAGACCAATTTGCCAACCCATACATCGCTGCAAACCGTGGTTACATTGATGATGTGATAGATCCTGCACAAACGCGACCTGAACTTGTGAAAGCTCTTCGAATGCTCGAGTCAAAGGTCGACAACCTCCCGCCTAAAAAACACGGAAACATCCCGCTCTAATACCGCAATCATGCCAGATACCCCACAAAATAATGATGAACGGAAATACGCACCCAACACCATCAACCGTCGGGATTTTGTCGACTCAGTGGCCCGAATGGCAGGTGAAGTCTGGGATTTTCACAACCGGTTTGAAGTTGGTTCAGGGCAATTTCAGGGACAGAGTGTGACTGAAATAATCGCGAACCGTACCAGTATCCTGGATGAAGAATTCAATGAACTATCACAGGCAATATCTGCAAAAGAAGGGGACGCAGCAGTCGCCGACGAAACAGCCGATATCCTATTCGTAGCAATGGGTCATGCAGAGTCAATGGGCTCCCCAGGAATCGAAGGCATCGAACGAGTAACCAATAAGTCCGCAGCCAAAACCAACGAAACCCATGCAATAAGACCCGATACTGGCAAAGTAATTCCCCGAAAGGGAAAACCTCACAAGTGGCAATAAATCATCATTATCGATGAATCACAGTTAGTGAGCCACTTTGGTGCTATGCGCATATTAACCCGGCTAATATTTGATTAAATAATTGCCCATCTGAAACGATAGGCTGTAGTGAAAAACAAGGAATAATAGATGAAGTTCAAGGTGACAGTGGTCGGTGCTGGATTCGTCGGTGCGACCACCGCTCAACGCATATTTGAGAATGGTTATGCCGACATAGTCCTTGTTGATATCGTCGAAGGCAAGCCTCAAGGTCTCGCCCTAGACATGCTCTGCTCTGGCCCAGTGGTCGGGTCGGATGCTCAAATAACTGGCGCAAACAGCTACGAAGACACCGCTGACTCCGATTTAGTCGTGGTGACCGCAGGAATCCCGCGGAAGCCGGGAATGAGTCGGGACGACCTGTTGATGACCAACATGAAAATTGTCGGCTCTGTAACCGCCGAGGTAGCTAAGTACTCGCCGAACGCTGTACTTATCGTAGTTTCAAACCCACTCGACGCAATGGTTCAGCACGCGTACAAGGTCAGTGGGTTCCCAAAAGAACGGGTTATAGGCATGGCCGGAATTCTCGACACTGCCCGGTTCCGAACATTCCTTTCCCAGGAGTTGAACGCCTCAGTCACCAACGTAACGGCATACGTTCTGGGTGGGCACGGCGACACGATGGTTCCTCTTATCGGTTCCACAACCGTGGGTGGAGTATCTGTTTCTAAATTAATCGAAGCGACCCGTCTCGAAGAGATTGTTCAGCGAACTCGCGACGGTGGAGCAGAAGTCGTCGCTCTCCTCAAGACCGGCTCTGCCTACTATGCGCCATCTGCAGCAGTCGCTCAAATGGTCGAAGCGATTTTACTCGATCGCAAAGAAATCTTGCCTTGTGCAGCGTTCCTTGAAGGAGAATACGGCATCAACGGCCTATACGCCGGCGTTCCCGTGAAACTCGGAGCAAAAGGCATAGAAGAAATCATCGAAGTCGAACTCACAAATAATGAGTCAGCGGCTCTGAAAGCATCTGCCGAGTCCGTCCAGGAACTAGTCAACATCATGGCAAACGCCTGAGCTAATTAACCGTTTCCAAAAGATCGAATACGATCGACTAAAAAGCCAGTACTGTTCTTGAAATACCTAAGGTACGATTCGTAGATTATCGTTCCATCTCAGATTCAGCATCTAGCAGATTCGTTAAATCATACTGATGGGGGAGCACAAAGAATGCCTGGAAGGCTTGCAGGAAAAACAGCGGTCGTAACCGCCGCAGCTCAAGGAATCGGCGAAGCAACAGCTCGGGCATTCGCTGCAGAAGAGGCACAAGTCTGGGCAACAGACATTAACACCAAAAAACTGAGTACCCTCGACAATACGCATGGCATCATCACACGAAGTTGCGATGTTACTGATCCGAAGTCGATCACTGCCCTCATCGCAGAGACTGGGGCACCTGACATCCTATTCAACTGTGCCGGGTACGTCGCGATAGGAACAATTCTGGATTCAACGGAAGAAGACTGGGATTTCTCATTCAACTTAAACGTGAAGTCACTATTCTGGATGCTGCGAGCCTACATCCCGCCAATGATCGCAAACGGAGGCGGCTCAATTGTGAACATGGCATCGCTCTCATCACATCTGCTAGGCGTACCCGACCGCGCCGCCTACACAGCGACCAAAGCGGCTGTCATAGGGATAACAAAATCAGTGGCAAAAGACTATCTTTCAGATGGTATCCGAGTGAATGCTATAGCCCCAGCAACAGTCGAAACTCCCTCTCTCGAAGAACGCATAAAAGCCTCAGGTAATGCCGAAGCTGCCCGCGCGGCTTTTATCGCACGCCAACCAATGGGCAGAGTCGGTACTCCCGAGGAAATTGCCCATTTAGCTGTTTACTTAGCATCAGATGAATCCTCATACACTACCGGACAAGTCCACGTGATCGATGGTGCTATGAGTCTCTAAAACCCTACAGATGAACNAATGGACACGAGAAATTTCAATTACCCGCGCCATTTACCTATCTGTGTGATTGAAAAAAGCTCCACTGGGTTGTTTCAATTACCAAAAGTCAAACACAAATTGAGACAAACGAGATTTTTACAAAATCGACCGATAATTGCCGCCGTACCGGCTTAGAAGCAAATGCTGACTGAAAGCTAAACCTTTGCCGGTAAAGCCTCTGCCATTCGTACAATTTTTTTTGTTGAAACGATGTGCTTTTTTAGTCCCAAAGTTTTCTCACTCATACCCATTGCAAGTCCAATCAATTGAGGAACGTGGATAACCGGTAGNTCGGCCTTATCACCGCGAACCTGTCTACGAGCTTTTGGCTGATAACCGTCAAGATTCAGGTGGCATAGTGGGCATGGCGTAACCATAGCGTCNGCACCAAGGTCTTTGGCTGTTCCAGTGTGGTTAGCAACCATCTTCATAGAGTTGGNCTGGTTGATAAACAGGATCGGGAANCCNCAACAAGCAGTCTTACCTGCAAAATCTGTGACATTGCTGCCGACTGACTGGATCAAATCCTCCAACGAAGTTTCTCGTTGAGGATTAGAAGAAAACTCAAGCGCATCCGAAGGCCGAACCATATAACAACCGTAAAACGGCGCCATGTTCATACCGGTCAATTCACGGGTAAACGTTTCTTTCAGCTTATCGAGNCCAATGTCTTCAATAATTGCCCACAAAAGGTGTTTGACGGTAGTCGTTCCTTTGTACTCAAGCTCCTCACTCTCAAGATGTTTATTTATCTCAGCAAGATATTCAGGGTCGCGCTTAACCCTATGGTTTGCCTGAGACATAACACCCTGACANGTNGAGCAGAGCACCATGATAGGCAACCCCATCTGCTCCGCCATTGCGAAAGTTCGCACATTCAAAATATCGCCCATTTTGAGATTTTTCTCTTGCAGGACACCCGCGCCAGTACAAGCAGCCTTTGTTAGCTCAACATNTTCGATNCCGAGCCTCTCCATAACGGCTAACGCTGAATCGTACAGTTCAGGAGCTCCTCCACGTGCGACACATCCAGGATAAAAAGCATACTTCATGAGGATTCCCCCTCCACGTTCTCGTAGAGGTCTTTAACTTTTTTATGATCTTTAGATTTATGCGGTATCAACGGAGGTAACTTCCCCTTCCGCANTGCAGCAATCCCAATTGGCACAAGGTCAAGCAATCTTGGGATNTTTGTCCAACCCGCAGAATCCATTGCCAGCCGNGTTTCATCCAGGCGTCCGTTCTTCTTTACAGAGTTGTAAAACGATTCGGTGTGATGGTATCCGGGAGTATTCGTGTTGCCAGCTTCTATAGCAGACTCACGCAATTCCATAATTCGATCCATTGGAGCCACACCTTTGGGACAAACCTCCACACATTTCATACATCTCGTACAGNCCCACATCCCACCCGCTTCATCATTCAAAACCTTGAGACGCTCATCGCGTTTAGAATCTCGAGGATCCTCGGTGAATCGCCACGCCTTTGCGAGCGCGGCAGGCCCAATGAAATTAGCATCGACTTCGAGAACCGTGCAATCCGATACACAACAACCGCACATGATGCAGTTCATCGATGTGAGAAGATTCTCCATAGAGTCGTTTGAGGCGATGTACTCNCCCTGCTCCGGGACATGANTAGGCTGAAGGAACGGATCCACTCGCTTAATCTGCGAAAAGAACGTATCAAGTGAAACCACCAGGTCTCGCACAACATGCTGGTTACCCATTGGTTCAATTACCAACTGTTCCCCATTTGGCGCAATGTCATCAACCCGCGTTTTACAAACCAGTTTTGCGTCCCCGTTCACCTTCATACCACAAGAGCCACATATCGAGGCCCGGCATGCACAACGAAGTGCCAGGGTGCCGTCTTCCTGCTCACGAATGTGAATCAAGGAGTCGAGAACTGTCGAGTCAGGGTGAACATCAACTTTATACTCTTGCCACCACGTCTTTCCACCTTCATCAGCGGGGTCAAATCTCNTGACTTTCAAATTAGCTTGCATCTAATAGACCCTCTTCACCGGTTGCCACTGTGTAATTTTCACGTCGNATGTTTGAACACGTGTGCCATGTTTTTGTGTTTCATCTTTGTAGACAAGAGTGTGCTTTAACCAATTATCGTCATCACGTTCAGTGATATCCGTCCTGAAGTGTGCTCCGCGGCTCTCTTTACGCGTCAGCGCACCGGCCACCACCGCTTCAGCACAGTCCACCATAAATTCAAGCTCAAGACCAAACATCAGATCCGTGTTGAAAACCTTCCCCTTATTTTCGATAGAAAATCCCGACATTCTAGACTTGACGTTCGCNAGATTTTCGAGAGCCCCCTCCATGGAAATCTGATCNCGAAAAACCCCGATGCCCTTGGTCATGCCTCGAGCCATATCATTCCGGAGNGTTGCAACCCGTTCTCCCTGTGGCCGATCTAAAAGAGCCTGTAACCGTGCNTGTTCTNATGCGAGTTCCTGTTCCGAGGTGGAATGGTCATTGACACTCTTTATGTATTCAATTGCATGAACCGCAGATCTACGGCCAAACACCACTGTATCAAGAAGAGAATTGGCCCCNANACGATTCGCACCNTGAACGCTGACGTTAGCACATTCGCCAGCTGCGTAGAGTCCCGGTACAACGGTAGCTCCATCTACGTCGGTTTTAATTCCGCCCATGATGTAATGCATCCCGGGTTGCACTGGTACCGGTTGTTCGGCCATATCAATTCCGAGGAACTCGACTGACACTTCTTGNAGATACCCTAACCGCTGCTCAATGAAGTCNCGACCCAAGTGACGAAGATCGAGCAGAACGTTGCCATCTATCCCTCTTCCTTCATCAATCTCGGTTTGCTCTGCGCGNGAAACAACATCACGAGANGCAAGCTCCATATAATCAGGAGCAGTCTTCTCCATAAACCGTTCACCATCTGCATTAAGCAAATGGGCTCCTTCACCTCGAGCTGCCTCNGACATGAGGATCCCAGTACGAGCGAGGGTGGTCGGATGATACTGAATCATTTCCATNTCCATCAACGGTGCTCCCGCTTGATATGCCAGCGCCAGACCATCTCCTGTACAAATCAGTGCGTTTGTTGACGGTTCAAANACCCGACCNGCTCCACCCGCAGCCATTATGACTGCCTTGGCTTTGATTGTGTGGATCTCCCCTGTTTTTAAATCAATTGCNACCACACCNCGACATGTGCCATCTTCGATGATCAGCTTTGTNACAAACCATTCTTCATAAACATTAAGTCCAAGTTTCAACGCCTGTTCAAATAGGACGTGCAATATAGCCGATCCGGTAATCGCCCCCACAAAGAATGTTCGAGCTATCTTCTGTCCACCAAATCTTCGAGTGCCCAGTTTCCCATCATCGGCTCTGCTAAAGATCACACCCATGCGTTCGAGTTCCAGAACAGCATCGCCTGCTTCGACCGACATAATCTCCACGGCATCTTGATCTGCAAGAAAATCACTACCTTTGATCGTGTCGTATGCATGACCTTCCCAATCGTCACCTCGATCAGTAAGGGGAGCATTGATCCCACCTTGGGCCGCATTCGAGTGGCTACGAACAGGATGAACCTTGGATATCACCGCGACGTCGACCCCTGCACGGGTGACTTCAACAGCCGCTCTAAGACCTGCGAGTCCACCACCAATAATCAAGACATCATGTTTATACATAAGTTCGCCTGNCACTTAGGTAAATTATTTTNCTAGTCATTTTTGGAGATNTTGATATGTTCCGTGTANACATGTTTNGCCGATAACAATGCCGCTATTGNCATTTGATCTTCGATCTCACCTTCAGCTATCAAACGGTGCACGTCATCAAACTCAATTTCTTCAACTGAGATNTCCTCTCCATCATCAGAAGGCAAGGGAGACACTTCGAGTTCAGTTGCTATGAACATATGCGAATACTCAGTCGAGTATCCAGGAGCGACCCAGGATCCACCAATCGGGATTAATTTTCCAGCTCTGTGACCCACTTCTTCTCGTAACTCCCTAAGAGCTGTCACTTCTGGATTCTCACCCGATTCTATAGTTCCAGCAGAAGCCTCGAGCAAAACTTTTCCGGCTGCCTGGCGAAACTGCCTAATCAATAGAACTGTCCCATCATCTGTGATGGGCACAAGCACAACCGAACCAGGATGTTCAACTATCTCACGATCAAACTCTGGNCCATCANCAAATCTAGCNGTGTCAACGCGAAGCGAGATACGATCTCCTTCATACTTACGTTCAATTGACAGAGTGGTGGGNCGTTTAGNTCGCAAAACGTTATTATTTTACCGAGTTTTGTAATGCTATAGACCGTGTCGTCGGGGAGATTTAAGTGGACCTTTTCGTAGTCCTAATCGCCTTGACAAGTCGCCCCAAAATTCAGCTGCNGGCTTACGGCGTAAAAATGAAGCGTAATTNCCCGCTTGAGATATCACAACAGTTTCGCCATCCGCCAACGACAGATCGATAAATCCATCTGCGTTTAACGTAGCATTTTCTTCCGATTGAACGGTGAGCNNNACTGTNGACGACGCCTGCAGTATCGCTCCCCCAAACTGGCTCATATGTGTAGCAATTGGCTTGACAAGAAAATCACGAGACGCNGGATCCATGACCGGNCCGCCAAGTCCAAGGGTGTANCCGGTGGATCCAGTGGCGGTAGAAACAACCACACCGTCACCTCTATAAGTAGCCAAATGGACTCCATCGACAACAGTACTAACTTCAATTACACGAACGATAGAACCACGTGCAACCGTCACGTCATTAAGACTAATAATAGGCTGAGATTCCCTNCCCTGGATTGTCGCACTCAGCATATAACGGCGTTCAATTCGAGCATTCCCNTCCAGATACCAACCTATTTCATTGATCGCATCTTTAGATTCAATATCACTCATGAAGCCGACCCGCCCCATATTGACTCCGAGAACGGGTATGTCNCGAGAGGCCGCAACATGCACNCCTCGCAGGATCGTACCATCGCCGCCGATTGTGATAATCAAATCTGACGAGTTGAGATTTTCCTGACATTCCCCAAGAGTATCTTGAGTTGCTAGCCACCACTTTCGACCTTTTCCNTAGATAGCGGCAAGTTGCTTGGCAAGTTCCTCTGCTTCGGTCAACAAACCGTGATGGACAATTCCTATGTTGTNATACCCGGGCATATCGTTAGTTCTATCTCGTNAATNTGATTGTGAATANAAGTCTACGACTTATTTAGGTGCTTCCGAACAGATCGCAAATACTTAACAGACGAATTACAGGCCCGAAACAATTGTCAGGGCGCTCTCAGCAAATTCAAGCAAAAGGAAGGGTGCAAGTCCGAATATACCGGTTCCTATAGCCGCAACCCCAGCAGCAACCANAACCGGCTTATCACCACTGAAAGTGGACGGATCTACTGGATCGTCAAAAACAATCATCCGGATANCCCTGAGATAGTAATATGCAGCGATTACAGTATTCACCACCCCAACTATANCCAGCCACGCAAGGTNAGCGTTCAACGCCGAGCCAAAAACNACAACCTTCGCCATAAAACCAACTGTGGGAGGCATACCTAAGAGAGANAGGATTCCAAATACGAGAAGAGAAGCCAGAAGAGGTGAGCGCTTCAGCATTCCCTTCAAACCGTCNATTGAATCATCACCAGTACGCATGGTGATCGCAATAACGGTGAAAAACACGGCCAAGTTCGTAAACGCGTATCCGGCAAGATAGTACATCGNACCTTGAGGACCCGCTCCATAAAAAGTCGAACCAACCTGATTTGCAGGCACGGAAGCAACGCCTACTAAAATGTAACCAGCTTGAGCGATCGTAGAGTAACCGAGCAGTCGTTTTATATTCGATTGGGCCAAAGCCANCACATTACCAACAGTCATAGAAATAGCTGCNANGATTGCAAAAAGCCCTGACCAATCCTGCATCATGGAAGGATCCCCGAAGGCCGAATACATNATCCGCATTATTACTGCAAATGCCGAAGCCTTNGAGGCTACCGAAAGAAAAGCTGCAACCGGNGTTGGGGCACCTTGATAAACATCCGGCACCCACATCTGCCAAGGGACAACTGCCATCTTGAACCCAAATCCGGCAACCACCAATATCACGGCCAGTAAAACAGCGTATGAACCAAATGGAACGCCCGCCTCAGTTGGAATAACGGCTAACCGCTCCATGATCATCTCGAGGTTAGTGCTACCAGCGTATCCGTAAATGTAAGCNAATCCATAAAGCAGAATGGCGCTGGATATGGCGGACAAGACGAAGAATTTAGTNCCCGCCTCGATTCCTTGCTTAGTGCGATGAATAGCAGCAAGAGCGACAATCGGTAANGCACTGAGCTCCAGTGCNACATAAATTGTTATCAACTCAGTTGCCGAAACGAGGAGCATCATCCCTGTCACTGATAGTAGTAATAGCGACACNAATTCTCCGCCGTAATTTTTCATTCGATTACTGGCAATATATTTCGCAGACGCGAGAATGGTACCTGCGCTAACGGTAATAAGAAGGAANTTGAAAAAGAGCGAAAAGCGATCGGCCTCAACTGTTCCGAATAGCGCTGAAGTTGTGACAGGCTCGCCAAACCATCCAAACCAGAGGTTCAACGCNAGAATCAGNGGCACTGTCAATCCAACAAAGGCAATAACCAAAACCTTCACCACGTTTCGAGTGACGAGGTCGGCAGAAATTACCACCAANGCGAGAAGCGCCATAGCAATTTCAGGGGACAGTNCCCAAAAGTCATTAACNGTCATTACCTAAGCACCGCCTGGATACCAATATCGAATACGTCGGTAACAACNGAAGGCCACAAGCCAANAATAAAAATAGGAGCAGCCAATATGATTACAGGGATCATATCGACCCAGCTGGCATCAGTCAGGTTTTCGTAGNCTTGGTCAGAAAGTCCCGGTGTTGCAGGGCGAGCGCCAAAGAACACCCGTTGAACCATCCACAACGTATAGCCGGCGGCTAACACCACACCAAACGCAGCAACAGCTGTAGCCCATGGCCAGACCGAAAACGTNCCGAGAAACACCATGATCTCCGCCACGAATCCAGATAAAGATGGAAGCCCTAATGAACCAAATCCTGCAATCAGGAAGAATATCGCTATCAACGGCATCTTCTTCCATAATCCGCCCAGATGAGGAATATGTCGAGTATGAGTACGATCGTAAGATAGCCCGACCATCAAGAAGGCAAGTCCGGTAATAGTGCCATGTGTAAACATCTGTAACGCTGCACCATTGAGCCCGGCANCAGATGTATCTACTNCAGAGGACCCAACTGCAGACAGGCCGAGCATGACAAAACCCATATGACTAACAGAACTGTATGCGATTAACCTCTTCATATCCGTCTGGCGAACCGTGACTATACCGCCGTAAATAACTGAAATTGCAGCTATCATCGCCATCAATCCGGCTACATCATGAATAGTGAAACCTTGGGTCTCTTGAAAAAAGCCAAGATTAATCCTCAAAAGCCCATACCCTGCCATTTTGAGCAAAACNCCGGCCAACATAACCGAAACAGCCGTAGGAGCATCAGTGTGNGCATCTGGCAACCAACTATGCACTGGCCAAAGTGGCAATTTAACAGCAAAAGCTATGAAGAACAATCCAAATATCAAAGCCGCTGGCAACACTAATTTCGCACCAGCTATAAGCTCAGGAATGCCGATAATTCCTAACTCAGGAATCGAAACCATCGCCAACGTGCTGACATCNGGCGTTACATAAATCGCGAGAATGCCCACCAACATGAACGCCCCACCCGCAAGCGTAAACAATACAAACTTCATCGCGGAATAACGAGGTCGACCGCTTCCCCATATCACGATAAGCATGAACATCGGGATCAATTCAAATTCGAAGAATATGAAAAAGAGCAGCAAGTCTAGGGATACAAACACTCCTAGGACGGCCGTTTCAAGCAGAAGCAACCACATGAAATATTCACGGACACGNTTNTCGATACGCCATGAACTGAAAGCCGCTGCCATCCCAAGTATCCCGGTGAGAAGCACCAATGGTGCGCTCAATCCATCAACTCCAAGCAGATAGGAAGATCTCAATGCATCGATGGGTATCCATCGCTCGAAGTAATCCACCATCTGAATACCGCCAACAGTTTGGTCATATGAAACGTAAACCACAACTGTCAGAACAAATGTANCTNCGGTGGCAGCGATCGAAATCCAACGTATTTGCCGNTCGACCTCTTTTCCACGTGCAAAAAGAGCAACCAATATTGCAACCNTNGCCGGCAGGAATACCGTAATCGTCAGCAACCCTTCAAACACGGGTAACCTCCGATGTAACGTTCAAGATATATACCNTTTCCAGTAACTGAATTCCCACGTTACATATCAACCCCATAGTAGGAATCCCGCTGCAATTGCAACGACGCCTANGACCATGCCGACAGCGTAGGTCTGTGTTTGACCGTTTTGAATTAATACACCACTTTTCCCAACTCGGGCGACCCAATTGGAAAGATGAATATTTACGTTGTCGACCCAGTGCTCATCGAACCAACGCAAACCATCGGCAAGGTATTTATAAAAACCTTTGGCTACCACAATATTTTCGTATAGCTCGTCAAAGTAATACTTACGAAACATCAGATTGTAGAGCGGTCGGAATCGCGCACCTATCGATGACGGCAAGATCCATGCCTTGATATACATCGCATAAGCGACGGTAATCCCAATGAGAGCCAATAGGGATGAGATGGCAGCAACCACAAAATTAAATTTAGGTTCAGCACCAGCATGTTCCGCAGCTTTGTGATCACCATATTCGTCTACTGGAAATACATCTTCATTTTCCACTGTCACAAAATGAGCAAACGCATGCTTATCGATAGACGCCACTTCAACAACAGGATTGGAAAAGAATCCTATAAAGATAGAAAGGATCGCCAACAANGTGACAGGACCAATCATCANCCACGGGGACTCGCCAAGGTGCGAAGGCGTATTTCCTACCGGTGGAGGATCGCCTGAAAGTTGGGCGTCCGCCTCCTCCTGTTCACNCCCACCATTCCATTCTCCATGAAATGTCAGAAATATTGCTCGGAACATGTAGAACGCTGTCATAAGGGCCGCTATCAATCCTAAAGCCAAAACGATGTTNCCGGTCGTAGTTCCAACTTCAGAGGCATGCCCAAGAATTTCATCTTTTGACCAAAANCCGGAGAATGGAAAGAGACCGGCCAAGCTAAGACTGGCTATGATCATTCCCCAGTATGTCCAGGGCATATGCCTCTTCAGGCCGCCCATATATTTCATATTGAATGTACCGGCCGCATGGTGAACCGATCCAGCACCTAGGAACAATGCTGCCTTAAAAAATGCATGCGTAAATAAATGGAATATAGCAGGNGCATAGGCGCCAACTCCCAATGCCAGAACCATGTAACCAAGCTGACTGATCGTCGAATAGGCNAAGACCCGCTTGATGTCATTTGCAACCAAACCCATCGTAGCCGCAAAGACGGCAGTAAACCCACCNATTAGAGCAACAAGGGTCATAACGTTGGAATGCTCAAATAACGGGAAAAAACGNGCGATCAAAAATACCCCNGCGGTAACCATGGTGGCNGAATGGATCAANGCAGATACAGAAGTCGGGCCTTCCATCGCATCGGGAAGCCAAGAGTGAAGTGGGAATTGGGCAGACTTACCGACGGCTCCTGCAAACAGGCCAAGTGCGACCCAGGTAGTAACGGATGCGGCAATTTGGTGGCCTTCCAAAGCCTGATAAAGCACAGAAACATCCATGTAAGACGGATCTANCGAATACAGGTATAGGATTCCCAAAAGAAATCCGAAATCTCCAAAGCGAGTCATTATGAACGCCTTCTTCGCTGCNGCCGCAGCTGAAGGACGATCCATCCAGAAACCTATCAACAGGTAAGAAGAAACTCCAACCAGTTCCCAAAAAACAAATATCTGGATCATATTTCGAGCCAGAACAAGTCCAAGCATTGAAGCTGTAAATAACGACATATAGGCGAAATATCGGGTGTAGCTCTTGTCNCCTTCCATGTAAGCCTGACCATAAATCTGCACGAGCAAGCTAATTCCACTGACGACCAACAGCATNATTGCTGACAGCTGATCAAGTATTAGACCGAAACTCAAGTNCANCCCACNGATAAATATCCAGTGNTGGGTTTCAAAATCAAGGGNNCCATCAGACATCACTGTCGCCAGCGCAATCAAAGAAAGGACAAACGACGCGCCAATAGCCGCNATCGTNATGTAACCAGCATATCTAGANTTGGATCCGATGAAGGCACGCACTAATACTCCATTCACCAAAAAGCTGATGATTGGCAGCGCGATTATTAACCAGACAAGACCCTCAGTGATCACAAGCATTCCTTATTACAGTTTTCTCAATATTTCATCGGCCACGTGTTCTCGTCCTTTCGGGACCATGACCCGAAAGGACGCGTTTTCNGCCCAATCCAAAATATCGCCATCAGGTATCAACATAGTCGGAAGCCCTTCCCCTTCGAGGAGGTCTTTCCACATCTGNGCAGATATGAGNTTNGGTGTTTTTTTATAGTCAATCCACATTTAANTCAAAAATCCNTGCTTGTNCNANNCCGATCAGTTTTTCATATCAGAAGCATCTGTAATTTCNACCGATTCCACCGCCCTATACATCGCGAANACNAGAGCAAACGCCAATGCAGCTTCTCCAGCTGCTACNGCAGTAACGAATATTGCGAAAGTATGCCCCGTCAACGATGATCGTATCGCTTCAGATGTCAACGGATTCGTACTAATAAGCGCAGCTGATGGGGTGAATCTACTAAACGCTACGGCAGCAATTACAACTCCGTTAAACATCAATTCAAGCGACATGATCACAGTCACAAGGCTTCGTCGTGAAATCACTCCATACGCACCGATTGCGAATAGGGCTGCAGAAACCAAGAGCACGTTNTCAATGNTCATGCCGGGGCATCNCCATTCTCAGGCTCATTTTCTGNTGCCCGATCACGCATCAAAAGCAATCCTCCAATCAAAGTGGCGACCAATAACAAACCAATGATTTCAAATGCCAGCATATACTCACGTATCAGCATCACACCGATTGCTCCTGTGCTGTCAACCAAAACCCCACCGTTTTCAACCACAACGCCATCTAAGTCTGGCGAACGGTTTTTGAGTATTGATATGTCATCACCAGTACCCAATTCCACATATCCATCCGTCAAAGCATGAAGGGCTACCGGGTTCGTTATTTCATCCATTGAAGACCAATTAGAGTTGTAGGTAGTGAACGCGAATGCCGAGAAAAGCAACACAGAGACAACGACAGCAAACAACCGGCCTTCAGAAGGACGACTACCGGATGCAACGTCCTGAATAAACATAACGGCAAACGCCATCAAAACTGAAATAGCACCCACATATACAAGTATTTGCACTACACCAACGAATTCGGCATTAAGCACGAAGTAAAGAATGCCAACTCCGAGAAATGAACCGGCAAGAGCTATTGCAGCCCTGAAAACATCTCGCTGGGTCACAACAATCACTGCGAGCCCCAAAGTCATAGCGGAAGCCACCCAGAAGACGAACGTGGTTAAAGTTGAAACTTCCATCATCGTTCATCGACCCATTTTCTTTTCAGATCTTCATCAGTAGGACGCTCATGCCTACCAGCATCGTGGAAGTCTTTGACTTCCTCAGAGAACGGATCAAATCCGGTTTCTTCGAATTGGGGCCGATAGAACGAGCTCGGACGTTTTTCAGCCTCAACTAACTCATCTTTAGTAATCACTAAGTCGTTACGTATATAAGTTGAACGTTCAAATTTCGTCCCCATATGCAAAGCATCATATGGGCAAGCTTCTACACACAAACCACAAAACATACATCGACCGATATCAATGTCGAAAACCTCGATCTGATAGCTCTCACCTTCCTGAGCATCAATTTTGCCTGGCACGCTCACAATCTCAATAATTCCCAACGGGCAGTATTTCGCACAACTTGCGCAAACCGTGCACCTATCCTCGAAAAATGTGAATTCATTCCCACGGAACCGAGGTGATTGCTTTACTGCAACTGGCACGGTAGCAAGGCCTGCTATGGCCTTCAGGGAATCTGCCGGATTTTTTACCAGAAACTGGAACGGATTCATCCCGGCCTCTTTCGCCGCACCTAACAAACCAACATGACGGTCCGGGTACTGTTCAGTCACTGCAGGTCGTACAAAATTCTTTAGTGTTACTAAGAATCCACGAGGTAGCCCAAGTCCAATCATTAAGCACCTCCCTTTTTAGAAACGGCTCCAACGCTCGGACCATCTACCGAATTCGCAATATACGCAGACGACTTTGGAATTGATTCAGTAGCTACAGAATAGACCGGAGCTTCCGAGTCTGGGCTAGTTTTCTCATAATTTGTAGTGCCCAGCAGCTTACTCACCAGCCAAATAGAAATAATCGCTACGGGCCAATTCACTGCTGCCATCATCCACAATTGCGCTGTAGTAGGTTGCGGCCATACTCCAATCAAAATAGCTGTAACAACAATATTTATCAGCGTGAGTTCAAACAGGCCTTTCCATGCAAATTTAAGCACTTGGTCAATACGTAGTCTTGGCAGAGTCATTCGGAACCAGATGATCACAAAAAGAACCAAAATCAACTTGGCGCTGAACCAGAAGTGAGACGGAATAGGCTCCCAACCTTTCCAACCACCAAGAAACAACGTAGTAACAATGGCGGATGTGCTAATTTCAGCCATAAACTCTGCGAGAAAGAACAAGCCAAATTTCATACTTGCATAGTCATTTAAATAACCTGCTGCCAGCTCTGATTCAGCCTCAGTTAAGTCAAACGGTGCTCGGGCCATCTCAGCCATTGCGGCAATAAAAAATACGAAGAATGCCAGGGGCTGAACCAGAATAAATGGGATGCCCTGTGCCTGGATAATCTGACCGAGCGATAGAGATCCAGCAAGCATGATGACACCTACCAGCGCAAGAGCCATCGGAATTTCGTAACTGATCAGCAATGCGACCGAGCGTAGCGCTGAAAGAATAGCTATTCGATTGGCTGACGACCATGCAGCGGTAAGAACCGAAAGTGTAGTCAAAGATGTAACAGCCATTATGAACAACACGCCGACGTTCAAATCAGCAACATAGGTCCCAATGCCAAACGGAATCACTGCGAAAACTAAAAGCGCAGGTGTAGCAATCAGAATAGGAGCAAGGTTGAAAAGAATCCGATCCGCATCAGCAGGTACGACGTCTTCCTTAAACATAGTTTTGATAGCATCAGCCACCGACGTGAGCATCCCGAACGGCCCCCAACGATTAGGTCCCGTCCGTGATTGAAAACGACCGAAGAGTCGTCGCTCACCCCAAATGAGCACAATAACCCCACCTAGCACTCCATTAATTACAAGTCCAATGATCGCCAATGCCGTTATTGCAAACGCGAGCCACTCCAAACCTCCGGGCAACGAACCCGAGGCGTAATCACGAGCGGCACAACCTGCGCTATCACCCGCGAGGACACAATAAATGTTTCTCCACAAAGAATTATCCAGGAACGCCTGATTCATTATCGGTCCACCTCGCCCATATTGAGGTCGACACTTCCAAAAGTTACGAATAGGTCTCCGAATTGACCGCCGATGAGCATATCGCGCAAGAGGGTCAAGTTAATCAAAGAAGATGAACGGACATGCATTCGATATGGGGCTATCCCACCATCGCTTACAAGATAAAACCCCAGTTCACCTTTCGAGCCCTCAATCGCCACGTAGGCATCACCAGCAGGAGGTCGCAAAAGTCTTGGCACATCATCAAATGACGGACGAACTGGACCTGGTTCGATTTGATCAATGCACTGACGAATAATTTTGACACTTTCTCGGGCTTCCTGAACCCTTACCCAATAACGAGCATAATTATCAGACGCTGTATGCAATTTCCGTTCGAAGCTGATCTTCCCGTAATAGTCGTATGGATTACGATGTCGCAGGTCCCAATCCACACCGCTAGCGCGTAGCATCGGGCCGGTTATAGACGCATTGATCAATAATTCAGGTGAAAGGACCGCGGTACCCTTCGTACGTGAAAATACTATTTCGTTTCCACTTAAATACTCTTCAAGTTCATCAAGTGTATTAACAATATCGGCCAAACCACGGTCGAGCGCGGGCCAAAACTCCGGAGGAGCATCCATGAAGACGCCACCGGGACGCAAGTACGAATTAGTTATACGTGCCCCGCAAATAATTTCAAACAAGTCGAGAATGTTTTCCCTTTCCCTCATCGCGTAAATGAGGGGGGTCCCAAGTGCGCCAAGATCCTGAAGAAGAAATCCTGTAGCCACCAAATGACTCGCAATCCGCTGTAACTCTGATGCGATCATTCGAAGCCAAACACCTCGAGGTGAAGGTTCAATGCCTGCCAACTTCTCCACTGCCAGAATATAAGCCTGATTGTTGAGCATTGATGACACATAATCCATGCGATCTGTCAAAGTTACTATCTGCGTATAAGTGCGCTCTTCAGCAAGCTTTTCTGAACCTCGATGCAGATAACCAAAAATTGGTTCGACATCAACAATCTCCTCCCCNTCGAACATCACTCGCATNCTGAACACTCCATGCGTAGATGGGTGCTGGGGTCCCAAGTTGACAGTNACAGGCTGCGTCTTAATCGCCATTATTCGCCTGATTTCGCATTTTTTGAAATNCTTGGNAATGCNTTGACAATCGATTGATCGTAAGTGACATAGTCCTTCCGCAACGGATGCCCAGGAAACCCTTCCCACAACATAATCCGCTTGTGGTTTGGATGACCGTCAAACCTAATTCCCATCAAATCCCAGACCTCACGCTCCTGGTAGTCTGCCCCGCGCCAGATCGATACCACACTGGGAACCGAAGCCTCGGTTCTACCCATACCGACACGCGANTTTAAAACAGCAGATGCATTCATAGGAAGTGAAGTGAGGTGNTANACCACCTCATAGTGATCGATATAGTCCACTGCTGTCAGACTGTTCAATAAATCAAATTTGAACTCTGGACGTTGTTTTAAGCCTTGACACACGGCAGCTATAGATTCCGCCTTCAACCAGACATCCGTTCCAGCACTGTCTTCAACAGAGCCAGGAGCGAAATCTTCAATCGCTTCAGCAAGCGCCTTGCCACTCCAGACTGTAGTCATAGCTGTCCTGCCGCCCGACCANTAATGCTGTAACGACGAATCTTATCGTGCAGTTGCATGATCCCGTAAAGCAANGAGTCTGGACGCGGAGGACAACCTGGGACATANACATCTACNGGCATGATGTGATTTACACCTGGAACCACCGAATAACTTTGATAATATGGCCCGCCCGAAGTAGCACANACACCCATAGAAATAACCCACCGAGGTTCCGCCATCTGGTCATACAGACGACGTAATGGGACAGCCATTTTCCATGTTAACGTGCCAGCAACAATCAATAGNTCCGCCTGACGGGGCGAAGCCCGGAGTGCCTCCATTCCAAATCGGGCCAGATCAAATCTNGCCATAGCTGCACTGATCATCTCAAATGAACAACAGGCAAGNCCAGATTGGAGAGGAAATACCGATGATTTACGTGCCCAGTTAAGGAGATAGTCAACCGAGCTGATGATCACACTCCGCTGAAGTTCATCTGGGACCTCCAAAACCGGATCAGGAAATGGCTCTAGATGAGTCGACTTCATCTTATTCACAGCATCACCTTCAGTTCGATCTAAATCAAAGGTAATGGACTGAAGAGGCCCTCTTGGGTCGGCACCCACCGGCACACCGTAGGGATCTGTCAATTTAGGGCCGGTCATTCGTTTGTCACCCACTCTAAAGCTCTTTTTCGCCAAGCGTACGCGTATGCAAATGTCACAACTATCAGAAATANTCCCACAGCCCCTAGCGCTGCAAAACCGAACTGCTTACTCATGACACCGTATTTAACCGCCCACGGGAATAAAAACACAGTTTCTACATCGAAAACGACGAAAAGTAACGCGTAATGGTAGTAGCGGAAATTGAAGCGGGCTGGCCTATCACCAAAAGGTGGCATGCCACCCTCGTACGCACTTTCTTTAATAGACGTGGGACGTGAAGGTCTGACCCGTATGAACTGAGCCAGATAACTCATCATAAGCATGCCAACGGGGACTGACACCGCGGCAACAGCGAATATAGCAAGCAGTGCGTACTGCCGAAAATAATCCTCGAACATCAACTGCCAAATACTTGTTCAACGACTTAAAAAAGATCGATTTGGAGCATAGCAGTCACCCCTTTTAGCAGCAAGTGAAAAAATGAACAATCAACCTGTTTCAAAGAGCATCAAAGTTAAAAAATTAATCGAAAACAATCACCCCTCGACCATCCTCGGCACGTTCAAGGGCCTCATAAGCCAAGTTGATTTCATCAAGTTTGTATCTACGAGTTACCATCCCCCCCACATCTATACGTCCCTGCCTATAAAAGTCGAGTATTTTTCTAAACGTCTCGTGAGGACTTGCTGATCCATAGTAACTACCGACAAGAGTCTTCTGATTTCGCACCAACTCAACAAGTGGAATCTCCGCATTCATCCCGTCTGGCGCCAATCCCACAATAACAGTGGTGCCACCTTTACGCGTTGCTTTATATGCTTGCTGGGTTGTCAGCTTGTGACCGAAAGTATCAAACGCGAAATCAACCCCATCGCCTGTCATTTCTTGAATCGCGGCAACAGCGTCCTGATCGCTGGCATTGATCACATCGGTAGCCCCAAACTTATAGGCGAACTCCAGTTTATGATCATGAATATCAACCGCAATCACCCGTGACGCGTTCATCAAGGCGGCCCCTTGAAGAGCGTTGAGACCTACACCGCCGACTCCGATAACAGCAACAGTCATTCCCGTGCGCATATTTGGCTGATTAATCACACCCCCTATACCGGTCGTAACAGAGCATCCGATTAGAGCCGCAACTTCCATTGGCACGTCATCTGGCATCGGGTAGCATGCCTGTTGTGGAATCACAACTGATTCGGCAAATACTCCCAACTTTGCAAACTGGTGCACTTCAGTCCCGTCGGAGGTGTAAAGCCGATAGGTTCCATCGTACTGCCGTGTCCCCGTTTCTCTGTTGGTATCACATATGTTAGACAGCCCGGTACGACATGACCTGCAGTGCCCGCAGCTCGGAACAAATGACAAAACACAACGATCACCCTTTTTCACCATAGTGACACCGGGGCCCACAGCGTCAACAATCCCCGCCCCTTCATGACCAAGAACTATGGGCATCGGAGTCGGGTTATCGCCAGTCATTACATGATGGTCAGAAGCACACACTCCAGCAGCCAACATCTTAACTCGTACCTCACCAGTCTTAGGCTCCGACTGGTCAAGCTCGGTTATTGGCATTGGCTTATTCGATTCGAATAGGACTGCAGCTTTCACGTGCGATCTCCACTTCCCAATAAACGATCAATTGCCATTCAACACAGTTGGCAGCACATTGTTGTAAAACATCACACAGATCATAGACTGAAGGTCTTTTCCGAACTCTGTGGTCGTTTAGCTAACGGGATTAACCGTCTTCAATCAAATTTACAACCTTACCCTGTATTTCTTTAGCATCTGGCAAAGATGGATATCGTCCTGATTTGCCTTTATCGAACACTATCTCACCATTTAGGATGACTTTGAAAACCCCACCCTGTCCAGGTGTGAGAGTAACAGCCACATGCGACTTACCTGCCGCATAAAGTTCGCTCCCCATCCAGAAAGCCACTGAATGGTATCCTCACGGAACACAATATTCGATTTCAGCGCACACCTTGGCCGGGACTTCAGTCATTGAAAACTCCGATATTCTGGTTAATCCTTAACAATGGGATTCTAGGGGATTCTGGCCCACGCACCCGAAATACAGAGACTATTAACTAGTCTGTATTACAGCACCTGACTCGATCATGTTCGCAACCTGTGCCTTCATGTCTTTAACTTCCATGATGTGCGGTGAGCGGCCCTGATCTTTTTTGTCCCAAAGAACACGACCATCAACTGTAATTTTGAACGCGCCACTGTGACCAGGCTTAAGAGAAATTGCTAGTGCTGGTCCAGCTGCCTGAAACAACTCGCTAACCATGCTCGCAGCTAAGTTAGCGTATCCACATGGGACGCAATATTCAATTTCAGCTTCCATCTTCCAGTGATCAGACATATATCCACCTCAAACTAATCGTCAATAAAGAGGGTCCGCACTCATTTGGTTCTCAAGTGACCTGCAAATCCTCTAGACAGATCGTATCAGGTAGCGCAAATAAAAATAACAAATTCCTGAACAATCAATTTTACGGATGATGCAAATAGTAAAAGCTCGACTTGCGATATACTTCGAGCGGGTTCGAGTGCATGAACATACGTTGAGACCCCTTTTGATGAGCGTGTATCGTCCATCACACGAGAATGGCACAACGTGAACATATGCGAGGAGGACAATATGCCCTCATTGGTCGAGTTACGCCCTGTGACACGCGAAGATGTCCAGAGATTGTCTCTATGGTTAGACGATAAGGATGTCTCTGATGCCTGGTTCGGTCGATATACATACGGTGACCCAGCTCACTTGGGATACGAGCCTAAGGAAATGATCGGGGCCACCGACGAAGAATGGGATGAAGTGTTCCATGACCCACACCACGAACCGCATCGCGATATATTCTCAATATATACCGTGTCCGGCGAGCACATTGGAGAAGGTCAACTTTCTATTGACGAACCACTCGGAGATGCTCAAATGTCAGTTCTTATCGGGCTGAAATCATTGTGGAACCACGGATACGGTTCCTCGTCAGTCATGGCAATGCTCGAGCACATTTTTGAACACCTAGGACTGCACCGCGCCTGGGTGGATATACCAGAGTACAATACCGCCGCCCGAACCATGTTTGAACACATTGGGTTNGAGCACGAAGGTACGCTTCGCCAAAGTCGACCACATAAAGGATCGCGCTACAACTCAGTGATTCTAGGTATGCTAGCGGATGAGTATGCGAGCACTTATCCCGAAGGAACTCTCAGCCACGTGACCGCTTGGGATTCTCCAAAGTTGTAGATTCAATGTAAAGGTTACAGGCCCAACGCCGGACCAAGCACGTCCAGGTACTTCATCCCNGAGCCTGTGTTNAGTAGCACAACACGCTCGTCACGCTCCACTTGATGTGAATCCAACAATATCTGAAGCGCAGACAACGTCGCTCCGCCCTCTGGAGCCGGAAAGATGCCCTCGTATTCGGACATCTCTCGGACCGAATCAACCATCTGGTCATCTGTGACAGTCAAGGCCGTTCCACCGCTCTGTCGCACGGCCCGTATAACTAAAAAATCACCGATCGCAGCCGGCACTCGCATGCCTGCGGCAAGTGTAGATGGATTTAAGAATGGCTCAGCAAATTCAACTCCCTTCTTATAAGCATCTACTAGCGGAGCACACCCTTCAGCTTGCACGCACACCATACGTGGTCGTTCAGGACCAATCCATCCGAGTTCTGTCAATTCGTCTAAGGCCTTCCAAATGCCGACAATGCCCGTGCCGCCTCCTGTTGGGTATATCACGACATCCGGAACCTGGAATCCAAGTTGCTCAATAATTTCGTATCCCATGGTCTTCTTGCCTTCAACCCTATAAGGCTCTTTCAGTGTCGAAACATCAAAAAATCCATGTTCCTCAGCAGCTTTTCCCGAAATACGCCCTGCATCGGTAATAAATCCATCAACAAGATTCAAATCCGCTCCATGAGCTATGCACTCGACTTGATTCGCATAAGGAGCATCCTTAGGCATATAGACATGAGCTTCCATTCCTGCTGCCGCCGAATACGCAGACAGAGCTCCGCCAGCGTTGCCAGCAGAGGGCATTGTCAATTTAGTTTGTCCTAGCTCGAGGGCCTTCGAAACAGCAGCAGANAACCCNCGCGCCTTAAACGAACCCGTCGGNTTCACCCCTTCATCCTTGATCAGCAANGAGGTCATNCCCAGGCGTTTNCCCAATCGNTTGGCCGAATGAAGAGGTGTATACCCTTCACCAAGCGTCACTATATTTGCCGAGTCNACAACTGGCATNACTTCACGATANCGCCACATATTTGACTCNCGATCCNTCAGGGANTCCTTGGTAAGCGTCTCAGCTGCCTTTCCNAAGTCATAACGAGCCAAATATGGCTTACCATTTTCTGGATTCAAACGATGGGGATATTTATGGTCTACGATTTCACCTGAAAGCGAGCACTCAAGGTGAGTTATTTGACTGTGACTCTCGACTCGGTATGACAAACGATTCTCCGGACAAACAATGCAGGCATCAGGTAAAAACTGAGCAAATCAACGCACGCACGTCAATAACAATCAGTTTTCCATTATTGATATATATACAATTTTTATCCCAGGAGTAGATGCTATATCAGGATCACGCTCAGCCATTCCCGTGATAATTTCATTCCCAATCGTAACGCGACCAAAAACCGAGTGACATGCTATAGCGTCGTCAGCACAGTTTTTTGCCACTCCACTTTCAAAAGCGTCAAGTTCGGTGGCCGCANCGTGCGTTATGAAAAATTGGCTNCCATTAGTATTCGATCCAGCATTTGCCATTGACAGCGTGCCTGCGGAATCATGTAANAGCTCACGACTAAATTCGTCATTGAAAATATAACCGGGGCCATCTAACCCTTCAATCGTAGGTTCAGGATCACCTGCATGAGACAGATACCCAGCCATCACTCGATGAAACTCCAAACCATCATAAAANCCTATACGCGCTAGGTTTATAAAATTCTCTACTGTAAATGGCGCCTGGTCATCGTAAAGTTGGACTGTGATATTTCCAACATCAGTCACAATGACCGCAGAATATTCTGACGTGATATCTAATGCGCCTACCGGTGGTGCAGGCTTATCGCCAAGTACAAGCATCTTCTTCTCTGCGCCCACATCATGATCGGCTACCGGGTCTCCGTATGCCCTTGGACGCCATGACATTCTGGCCGGGAGTTGATCGGCGGAAATTACCCGCCGCAACCCTGAGCTATCTGAATCCATAAACCAGGCCGCACCAATGCCGGCATCCACTGCCATCAGTTCAGAATCNTCGGGAGACCAGCTTGCAACAAGAAATTCCAACCNCGATTCAATCAATNTAGGCTCAAGACTAACAAGGTTAATTGTCCCCAAATTAAGNGCGCCATCGTCTGTGCCCAATCCAAAATGAACACCGGATCCATCACGTGTCCAGCCGAAAGCGACACTTCCAAATGGACCTATCACTTCCGCAGGTGTCGCGAGNGAAGGGTCAAAGATCATCATACGAACCAATCCATCTGCAATGTTCTGGGAAGCTAATAGCTGTNTCCCATCAGGAGACCAGTAAGGNAGAATGTGTTGCGCCGAGTCATCTTCACTGATACGTCTAGCATCCATGATTGTAATCGGGGCCACGTCTAGANCCTCAGGGATGGGCGCAACATACAATTGCCACTCNTCGTTCACCAAACTGACAAACGCTAATGATCCACCATCAGGCGATATATCCGGCATCGAAGCCCCACCCGCCACATTGGTAATCTGAACTGTGGCTCTTGTCACCAGATCCAACATGTAAATCTGCAGTTCTCCTGTTAAATCNGANGCATATACAAGTCGGGATCCGTCAGGCGACCAGGACGGTGAGAGTTCCATTGCGCCGTTATTGAAAAAGTTGATGTCCGCCGAGCCCAATTGCGCGGTTTCAAGGTCTAAGAAGAGAATCCCGCCGCCATCTTCATCCATAACTTCTACGGCTATTATGTCCGACGAGCGCTGTCGAATATTTACGTCCGATTGACCTACAAGTTCAATTGCGTTCCCGGCNGTATTNGCAGGTAGTGTTACGGTGATTGCGTTTTCGAAATCTCCNATCTCATAACCTGCTATAAATACCGCTATTTCGCTGCCTCTTCCAGCAATAGAATATTCATATTCAAATTCTTCCTCTTCNATATCCAAAACATTGCCATACGCATCAGATACCAACACCACAAAAGGNGATCCTGCGCCTATCGNNACCGAGTCGTTATNGGGGAGAATATGNAATGATTCAGCCGGGCCAGGTTCAATCGTCAACGGGACAATNACAGATGATTCCACACCGTGAAGAATCCCCCGAGCAGTGATGCCTTCCTCGAGATACTCNCCTGCTGCTGTTCCAGCGGTGAATATCCCTGAATCAGTTATTGAGCCAATATCTGGGCTGGATGCTGACCACTTCAATTCATCAAGCGTAAGAGAATTCCCAAACCGGTCGGTCCCGAATACTGTTAACTGGACGGATTCCCTTATCTGCAACGATGCAGGGATGTCAAATGGATGTATTTGATCGAGAATCCCCGGTCTTATGATCCCAGAAACTACCGATTCAATAACCCGGCCATTCAATTCAACTTCGACAAAAACCAGTGATTCATCACCCTTTGATGCGACCGTACCCGACTTGAACCTGCCAGTGGGATCCACACTGTCACCGTCTCTAATGGCCTTAAAACTAAAAGATGCTGATTCAAGTAAATGCCCCGCCGAATCAATAGCGCGGACTTTTATATTTTCAGAGCGGGCTACTTGAACATCCAGTGTGTTCGGTTCGATAAAAACAGCATGAAGATCGCCCCCGATAATCTTTACCCCGAATTTTTGAACAACCTCTACCCCAAGCCGCTCAAACGAAACAGATATCGCGTCTGGATAGTTACCGACATTCTGGCCAGCGGTAAATATTCCTGAGGCATTTATCGCACCAACCATAGGATCACAGTCCCAGTTAAACAAAGGGTCAACAATAAAATTCCCAAGGACATCGAATGCCTTGGCCGAAAATTCTGTAGATGAAAGGTATGTGATCGAATCAGGTACTTGATCCATTTCGATCCAACCCGCTTCACCGGGTTGAATCGTCACGGTGCTCTCAGCTACAAAACTCTTGCCATCCTTTACAACAGTCAATCTAACGCTGAAAGTGCCGGCGTCTTGGAATGTATGGTGAGGCTCCCGCTCTTCACTACCAACACCATCACCAAAATCCCAATCGAACGCATCAGCTTTTATCGTTTCATCTATAGTGAACGAGATTTCATGGGGGGCGCTACCTGTTTCGCTGGACATCCTGAATTGTGCAGCGTTAGGGGTCGAACAGGCCGCCAACAGTATTAATGCTCCAATCGCTAATAAAAGCAACACACATTTGTAATTTGTTAACAATAGAAACAAGCTAGCTCTAACATGCCTTCCGTAACAAGAGTTCTTTTTTGTTGGTGAAAATGTATTGCCGGTCTCTTTGTTGATTGTGCCAGTGAACAGTGCTGGCAATGCTGAAATTAGTTGAAACGGCCAAAATTCCTAATGCGTATATATCTACAAAATAATGGACGGACTGTAAAACTTTGTTCCAGATCTGAACAATCAAGTCCTCATGTTGCACCTAGAACAGGGACTTCAAAATCAGCGAGACCGACCCAGCTCAGCTCTCGATTAAGTTTTTTAGCAAGTATCGATGCAATTATCTCAGCACAATCATCAGCGGAAATGTAAGTCCCTGTTTCTGTCTGAACGGACGTCATCGGTAAGTCGGGCATGCCACATGGGATGATGTGCCCAAAATAACTAAGATCAGTCGAAACGTTTAATGCAAACCCGTGCATCGAGATGCCATCAGATATCCTGACCCCAATCGCTGCAATTTTCCTGCCACTTGGATTTATCCCGTGTTGCCGCTTTTCGTTTGGAACTCCACCTACCCAAACACCTGTCTCTCCATCCACCAGATGTGCTTGGATACCCAACACAGCAAGAGTGTCGACTATAGATGATTCCAAGATTCTCACATATTTCAAAGGGCTGATAGACAATGCCCTGACATCCATTATGGGATAAACCACCAGCTGGCCTGGTCCATGATAAGTGGCTTCACCGCCGCGATCCGTTTCAAATACCTGGATACCTGATCTATAAAGGGTCTCCTTATCGGCCAATACGTGTGATTTATCTCCTCGACGTCCAATAGTGATTACATGCTTATGTTCCAGCAGCAGCAGGAAATCTGAGGCGCCAATCCGTTTACACATGGTATGAAAGGAACGTTGAATATCGAGAGCTTTACCGTATTCCACGGTCCCTAACCTTAGTGCTTGAATTTCTCGTACGGTTTCTTTGCTCATCTATAATCAACCACGCTGTTCATTGAAATTCAGAAGCACCGTCAATCGCCTCGAGGCCCAGTTTGACCCCTTGGAGAAATTTCGATGCCTCAGCGCCATCGATGATCCGATGATCAAAAGATAGACATATGTTCATCATTGAGCGCACAGTGACTACGTCTTCCCCGTTTCCCTGCATTACAACCGGACGTTTAACTATCGCCTCAGTGGTAAGGATGGCAGCTTGAGGGTGATTTACGATAGCGCCTCCCCAGATGGAACCTAACGCACCTGTGTTATTAAGCGTAAAAGTTCCGCCCTGGACATCATCCAACGTCGTAGATCCCTCGCGGGCACGGCTGATGACTCCATCCAACGTGCGAGCAATGTCAACTATGGACAATTCATTAGCTCGGTGAATAACAGGCACGATCAAACCTTCAGAAGCAGCCACCGCCACACCAATATTAATTGCCCCTTTAATGACGATTTTTTCATCCAACCAGGTAGAGTTGAGTATCTCGTTGGACATAAGGGCAGCAGCCACCACATATACGGTTATTGGTAAATACGTGAGACCGACACCGTATTGTTGCTCAAACGACAACCTGTTCAGCGTACGCCACTCGACCATTCCAGTCACATCCACCTCAACCGCAGACCACGCATGAGGAATCTCAGACATAGATTTGACCATGTGGTTGGAAATCATTTTTCGAATCGCGGTTGGCTCAACTAAACGATCTTCACCAGAAAGCTTCGGATATTCGTCCCTGCGGGAATATTCAACTGCGGTAAGGACATCTTTTTTAGTCACTCGCCCACCCAGGCCAGTACCTGTCAAAGTGTTTAAATCAACTCCATGCTGGTTCGCAAGCTTAGAAACTACAGGTGAAAATCCTTTCTGACGCTTCTCACCATTCGAAACAGTTTCGGCGACATCCTGTGAGGCCGTCTCAGGCGGTTTCAAACTCGTATCCAAAAACTCGCCACCTGTGGGTCCGACGTTTGCTCCTTCAACCAAGGTACCGATGCGACTTCCCGTCGGAGTGTGTGTATCTGAAACTTCTGAGTCTGGGCCACTCTCCATAAGTTCCATTTCCGCAATCACCCCACCCATCAAAACAGTCTCACCCTCCGATGCCAGTATCTTGGTAAGGATACCTGTAGTGGGAGACGGCACATCCATCACCACTTTGTCGGTGATGACCTCTACCAGTGGGTCGTATTTTTCGATCACATCACCAGGAGATTTCAACCATTTCCCAATGACCGCCTCGGTCACTGATTCGCCAACATGTGGTAGCTGTACCTCAAATGCCATATCTATAGCTCCGCAAGCTTTGTTATAGCCTCAAAAATCGTCTGGGACGACGGCATAAATGCTGCTTCTTGAATTGGTGAAAACGGCATCGGAGGAATTTCGGGGGGAGCCAATCGAGTGATCGGACCATCAAGATCGAAAAAACATCGTTCCCCAATGATCGCTGCTACTTCTGAAGAAATACTTACCGCTGGCGTATCTTCTTGAACAATCAATACCTTTCCGGTACGAGAGACCGATTCTGCAATGGAATCAGCGTCAATAGGACGTAGTGTCCTTAGATCAAGCACTTCAACATCAATACCACTATTCTCCGCCAACTCCGCAGCCTGGAGAGCGTAGTGAAGCATCAATCCATAAGTGACCACAGTCATTTCTGTCCCTGACCGTTTAATTTCAGCCTTGCCAATCGGTATGGTGTACTCGTCACTTGGCACTTCACCTTTGACAAGCCGATAAGTCCGTTTATGTTCTAAAACAATAACGGGGTCATCTGAGCGAATTGCTGAAGCGAGCAACCCCTTCATGTCGTAAGGGGTTGCTGGAGCAACAACTGATAGACCAGGNGTATGGGCAAAGAGAACTTCAACACTTTGAGAATGATAGAGTCCGCCTCTCACACCACCACCGTAAGGNACTCGAATGGTCATCGGAGCCTTCTTTACGCCAAAGGTGCCGTACCGCACCTTTGAAGCCTCGCCAACAATTTGGTTTATTGCAGGCCACACGAAATCAGCAAACTGGATCTCGGCGAGCGGACGCATGCCATTAACCGCTGCCCCTAACGCTACACCACATATCGAAGACTCAGCCAAAGGAGTATCAATCACGCGGTTTGCACCAAACTCTTCTACAAAACCATCAGAAGCAAGAAATACGCCACCACGAGCTCCGATATCTTCACCTAAAAGAATCACAGAATCATCACGGCGCATCTCAGCCCGCATAGTGTCTCTAACTGACTCGATAACTGTTTGCTCAGGCATCAATTACGACCTCTCGGATCAACGTCAGTATGATCAAACATCGTTTCCACGCCTGGATAAGGTTCTGCATCCACTATGTCAGTTGCGACGTTTACTCGTTCTTTTGCGGCAGCATGAATAGCCGCATCTTGAGATTCAGTCAACAAATCTCGTCGGCGCAGCATAGCGGACACNGTACGTATGGGATCACGTTCGGGCATCTGAGCTATATCTTCTGCCGATCGATAACGAGTGTGGTCNTCATCGGTCGTGTGAGGTAAAAGTCTTTCGACAGAGGCTTCGATCAAAGTGGGACCTTNCCCTGACCTCGCCCTTTTTACGGCTGCAGAAGTTGCCTCATAAACAGCGACGATATCCGTGCCGTCGACCTGAACACCCGGAAATCCATAGCCGGAAGCACGAGTCGCAATACTCTCAATTCCCATTTGTTTGTCTAGCGGAACTGAAATGGCATAACGATTATTTTCGCAAAAGAAAATCACAGGAAGTTTGTGTATGGCGGCAAAGTTCATTGCTTCGTGTGTATCTCCCTGTGATGATGCACCATCCCCAAAGTAAACAACTGTCACAGCNTCAAACCCACGCAATTTATCAGCCAAAGCTACCCCCGCAGCCTGGGGTAACTGCGTAGCTATCACATTTGAAAAATTAAACAAATCAACTCGGGGGTGCGCGCCATGAAGTGGAAATTGCCGGGCTGCACTCATGGGATCGTCTGCTTTCGCCAAAAATCCTCGCAACATTTCTTCAGGCTCAGTATTCAACGCAATCATGGCGGTGAATTGACGATAATAGATGAGGTAATGATCCTTCGATGGATCCGTAGCTTCTACGCATGCAACTTGGGCAGCTTCGTGACCTTGTGCTGAAGCTGCTATCGCAGCTTTACCTTGACGATTTAATAGCCAAACTCTCTGATCCAAATATCGGCTCAGCACCATGATTCGATACAACTCAACCAAGCGTTCGCCAGATAGTTGTTCCGTAGTTTGTTCAGGTTCGTCGGCAGTTGCTTTCATGAACGGTAATTATAAGAGTGCAATTAAACACAGAGAAGGGCTGTTGTGTCGGGTTGTTGGATATACTTTCCCTTCTAAAAAATTATATGCCGTATGACAATTACAACACTCAAATATTTATGGAGAACAGAATGAAACCGCTCCAAACGTTGGTTGCCCTCCTTACTATTTCGTTGCTGGTGTTAGCAGCTTGTGGAGGAAACACTCCTGAACCTGCAGCCCCCCCAACAGCGACACCCGCNCCCACGGTGGCTNAAGTGACACAGGTTGAAGTGAAAATGCTTTCTCCCGGAGATGATGCGCGCCCACCAGTCGGTGCACTGGATATATCAAAAACCTATACAGCTACTTTCAAGACTGATAAGGGGGAATTCGAAATATTACTTTTTGATGACGAAGCACCCCTCACTGTCGAAAACTTTATAAATCTTGCAACTATCGGTTTTTATGAAGGAACAATGTTTCATCGCGTAATTCCCGACTTTATGGCCCAAGGAGGAGACCCACTTGGCACTGGCACGGGCGGGCCCGGCTACCAATTCCAAGACGAATTCCACGCCTCAAGACAGCATGACAAGCCTGGCGTGCTCTCAATGGCGAATTCCGGGCCAGGGACAAACGGTAGTCAGTTCTTCATCACTTTTGCTCCGACACCTCATTTAGACGGGATGCACAGCGTATTCGGCGAGGTAGTAGAAGGATTGCATGATGCACTCAATATCACAACTCGAGACCCTGCAACAGCCCAGACGCGAGGCGACGTGATAACAAAAATAATAATCAGCGAAAGTTAATAAACTAAACGTTGGAAGTAACAATCAGCTCTCAAGCAGAACTTAGGAGAAATCATGGCCGACCCAGCGCCACCATCAGGCGATCTTGATACATCAAAGTCTTACACAGCCACATTCCATACCGAACGTGGAGAATTTGAGGTATTACTATTCGCCAACGACGCCCCCATGACGGTTGAGAATTTTATAAACCTTGCTCAGGCAGGATTTTATGACGGAACAACGTTCCATAGAGTGATACCTGGATTCATGGTTCAAGGTGGTGACCCCACTGGCACTGGAAGCGGGGGGCCGGGATACAGATTCGAAGATGAATTCAACCAGAAATTACGGCANGATTCTGAGGGCGTNCTNTCNATGGCAAACGCCGGCCCCGGAACAAATGGCAGCCAATTCTTCGTAACACTTGCTCCCACGTCCCACCTGGACGGTCGACACTCTGTGTTCGGCAAGGTTATTCGAGGGATGGAAACCGTCAAAATGATACGAGAACGTGATCCCNTGAATGATCCAAACCCAGGCGATTTGATCGAGACAGTGGCTATTCNAACAAAATAGGTCGTATCCACCGTTTCGATCGGACTAAACGTAACAACACGAAGGCCGGTCACCTGGCTGCGTGTTCTTGAAACNATCACTCTTCAATCGGAGGGATCAACTGTGTCGCCCGCAAGATCTTCCTTTTTGTCTTCAATCGGTTGAGATTCTGCAAGGGGCCGCGCAAGTCGAAATGTGAGAAGTCGAGCACCGACTCCCAACCATACGTTTTCTGCAAGATCAAATTCTGGCCCTGCTGGCCGCCCATCTACACGCATTGACGGATCCCCAACGGCCCTTTTATGCACCAACTTAACCTGTCTGCCGCTGAACTTGAACATCCCCCCAACAAATGGCAGACCGGAGGCCTCGTATGATGCAACCATGTTTTTAGAAAATAATTTCCGCAAAACACTCCGGTTAAGTCCAGCAAAATCAACGATTACCTGATCCGAATCATCAACGATATACCCGAATGGAGAAGTCTTTTGCTGAACCCATATTAAGAAACCTCCGACCAACACCAATAACAAGCCCAGGCTAGCAATCACAAACACCGGCATGCCGAGTATCAAAAACGGCTCTTCCAAAATAAGGGCTGTAGTAGTAGCCATGGGAGCGACACGTTTGTATTTTCGACCTTGGTAAACGCTATCTAGCACGACTTCAACTGCGTATGCGCCAGAATCAGGTATAACAGCTGCTATGTCAAACTCCCACCCGAGTCCAGGTTCAGGCTGATCGACCGCTGTGACCATTGCCTGCAGTTGACCACCATCTCCATTCAAAACAGCTTTAATATCGGAAGGGCTAATCAAGAATGGGTAGTCGCCTACTAAAACCTGTACGCGAGCTACAGTTGCATATTCACCCGCGGACGTCTCTACATCGGAAACCCCAACCAGACTCAAAGTAGGGAACGTTTCAGTCCGGTATGCAGCATCGTTCCTCATAGTCGAAACATAATCCGCCCACGAGAGTTCAATGGACATATTATTGAGGCCCTGCGATT
Organism: Chloroflexota bacterium; assembly: GCA_002725925.1. Classification (GTDB taxonomy): domain Bacteria; phylum Chloroflexota; class Dehalococcoidia; order Lucifugimonadales; family Lucifugimonadaceae; genus Lucifugimonas. Next base: position 10,276 of record PBRL01000005.1, on the reverse strand, counting down.
CTGGCGCACTCATCTGAGCGGAATAAATTCCATCATTAGCGAAACGGTCGCCGTTTTCGCCTTCGTCTTTTAAAGCGACCACAACGCTTGAACCATTTGCTTTATTAATAGTCGCTTCAATCACAGCACTAGAAAGCAGTTGCGGAGAATCTCCGTTAAATGCAGCCACCTCCATGACAAACGGCTCCCCGACTGGTAATGGTGGCTGTTCAATCAGTCTTAATTCCAGAGGGTTATCCACATCAACACCAGCTACGAGTTTTGATGCCGGGCCAACACCCTGTAAAGTCCAATTGCCAGGAACAGGTGAATTGATTTGGACGATCACTGCAGACGGAGTTTCGTGTATTTCAACACTTTCCATATCTGCTGCTGCGCGCATCCCGTTGGGAGAGAAGACAGCCACGTCAACCGACTCGTGCTGTCGAACAAATACAGTAGAAAAATTATCTGTATGGGGGGCGATATCGAGGGTCACTACAGCTGCAGAGTTATCGTGCATCTCAACATCCATTGCCGTCGTGAGATCTAGGTTCAACTGCCAGTAATTTTCAAATGCTGTAGTAAATCCCAAAGCCGATCCGGTGTCATAAAAAACTCCGCCTGATCCCGTTGCCAGCCCACTCATGAGTTCGCGAAGTACCGCCTCAGTCGACGGTAAAGCTACGACATCAATAGCCCATCCTTCTGCTGCAAACAAATCAGCCACGCTNCGAAGGCGTTCCCTAGTGTTCTCTGACTCCCCAAGAATTCGTCCNGANGTAAGTAACGCCACACGAGAGCCTNGGGTTGCATCAATCCGAGAAAGAAAAGAAAAGGTGTTGGCAAGCACTTTGAACTGATCTGAACGTACCGGCCCAGCTTCCAGATCTTGTACGCTGACTATCACATCGGTGACCAACCTTGTGCCGTCGGAGCCTGAGTCAGACGATAAAAACTCGTCAGATTCCACACCATATGATGCTGCGACTATAGTGCCTGCAGATGTACCACGAGCCATGGTAAGAGCTATTGTTTCAACAGCATCAAGATCACGTTGTACCGGTGAAGCTCCTTCATCGATCAAGATGACCATGACACCGTTTTCACCGATAGGGTCGGATGCCTGAGCAGGTAATGCTGCACCTATGATTAATACAGTTATGGCTACAAGCGCTATTAAAGACGGGCGGCGCATTTCATACTCCGGAGATGCAACAGGCTCCCAGAGATTTTCGAACNGAACACTCTAGGATTCTTCTATCAGTGGATCAACAGTACTAGAACCTTCAGTTTGCTGTGAGAAGGAAATTGGTACAGATTTCCAGTGGTTTTTTCACAAAGCATTACCGAGCTAACTCAAAAATCGTTGACGGGACACGGCCCGATACCTAAACTCCGGCAGTCTGAAAGACAAATACAACAACTTCTCCTAGACATTTATAAATATTGATATTTCAGAGATCAAAACAATGAAAATCACCGGGTACTCGACCACGCTATATGAATTTCCTGTAAGTCGCCGCACGGGTGACGCAAATTCTCCATCCGGCAGAATTCGAGGAAGTGCCAGTCTTCTGGAACTCTATACAGACGAAGGACTAACTGGAATCGCTTTCGGCGGCGGCGGCGCGGCTCCACAGATCAGATCCATGGTGGAAGGGATACTTATGGGAGAGGATCCGAGACAGGTGACCGGTTTATGGAAACGCATGGTAGACCGTGCCTTCAAAGGGGGGCACGACGGGATAGTNAACGATGCCATTTCTGTTCTTGATGTCGCAATGTGGGATCTGAAATCAAAGTTCAATGNCGAGCCTTTATGGAAAACACTCGGTGGATCCAACCCTAAAGTCCAGGCATACGCATCTGGTCTTGANTATCCGCTTTCTGATCAGGAAATAGAAGATTGGTACGGAACAATGGCGACTGATTATGGATTCAAGGGTGGGAAGTTGAAAGTTGGGCTGGACCAAGATGCAGATTTAAGAAGAATCGCTCGCATGAAGAAAGGCCTTGAGCACGCTACAGACCTTCCTAACCTTTACATAGATGCCAATGAGTTTTGGAATCCGAAGCAAGCGATAAGAAAAATTCGCGAGATGGAAGAGCAGTTCGATATTGCCTGGGTGGAAGAGCCAGCAAGGAGATGGGATTTCCTAGGGTTAAGAAGGATCTCCGACGCCATAAAGGCACCGGTATGTGCTGGTGAAAATTTAGATACCCTAGGTGACTTTTTGCCATACTTCCATAACCGATCTGCTGATGTCGTNCAGGTGAGTCACGGTATGAGCGGTATAACATGTGCGCTTCAACTAGCGGATGCGGCTTATGGCTTTGAACTACCTATNACGCTCGGGGGATCNCCAGGCAACTTNAATGCCCAACTAGCCCCCTGTATGCCGAACTTCTTAACACTAGAGTCTCAGGGGCCCGTACCTGATGACGGGGTCATGACATCAGGCATAAAGATCGTCGACGGATGGGCAGTATGCGGTAACCAACCTGGCACCGGGGTTAGTTATGACCCTGAAGCCCTCGCAAAACAAAAAGTTGAATCAGTGACCGCTTCAAGTGGNTCTTCCCCCTTCGGCAGAAGACCCGGAGCTGGTTTGTGGGACAACCCTCCAACAAAAGAAGAGGTTGCCGCCGCTGCAACTGGCGTGAACGGTACATTTTATGTGCCACCACACGGTTCCAGAAACCAGTAAANANCATCGAAAACAAGCATCAAAACATAAATTAANACAATGAAAATTACCGGCTATAAACTCGANAAATACATCCAANAACTTGACCGGGCCATAGGAGATGCCAATTACCCCAAGGGCGATGACCTTATGGGAATGTCTATCTTGCGGATAGAAACTGATGAGGGCATAACCGGAATAGCTCCCGGCGGCAACGACGCCGTTGAAGATCTTTTCCACGTAATAGAAGGTAAAGACCCCCGTGGCGTGACAGGNCTATGGAAAGAAATGGTTGACTGGGTTCATAAAGGCAATAACGAGGGTGAAATAAACGGCGCAATTTCAGCTATTGATGTTGCCCTNTGGGATCTAAAGGCCAAGATTAATGATGAACCTCTATGGCANACCCTAGGAGCAAGAGAAGGCAGAGCCAAAGCCTACGCATCTGACATCGGATATAACCTTNCGGATGNCGAGCTTCACGCCTTCTATTCCCGAATGGCTGACATGGGAATAGACGGCGGCAAGATCAAAATCGGCCTAAATATGACAGATGACCTTCGGCGGATCGGAATCATGAACGATACATTTCGTAAAGTTAAAAACCGCCCGTATTTAATGATCGATACAAACGAATACTGGTCGCCAAAACAAGCTATACGCTACATAAACCAGATCGAAGAGCACTTCGATATCTTCTGGGCTGAAGAGCCAGCGCGCCGCTGGGACTACGACGGCCTGAGGCAAGTCTCACGTGGAATTTCCGCTGCGGTTGCCTCTGGCGAGAATCTTAATGATGTAGGGCAAATGTATCCATTGATTTCCCAGCAGGCAATCGACGTGGCAAATGTTGGAGTCGGACATTCGGGAATAACGGGTGCACGCCAGGTAGCNAACATGTGTTACGCATATGAGCTTCCGGTAACAATGATGAACTGCCCAGCCAACTTCATGGCTCACCTCGCTGCAGCATTGCCAAATCACAACATGATGGAANTCGTCGACCCTGGACGAGAAGATGCTTTCGAAAGTTGGGATAACCACATAGAAGATGGATGGATTGTTATTGGGAACACTCCCGGTCTTGGCATAAGCATCAACACGGACAAGATCAACGCTTTACAGTCAGCTGACTTTAATCGCAAACCCGGATTCCCATTCCCGCGGCGAGAAGGGGCGGGACTCTGGATCAAAGATATAGAGCCCGGTGAAGTTGACTGGAAATAGCTTCATTTCACAACTCATAAGCATCAACGGCTTAGGTTGAAGCCGCACTAAACGCGTTAGATAAAAAAAGTAGGTACAAGTTGACCGAACGATTAAAAGNCAAAGTTTGCTTGGTTACAGGGGGAAGTCGCGGCCTCGGCAAAGCGATGGCTATCGCCTTTGCAAANGAGGGNGCTAAAGCAGTTGGGATCACCTANATCACTCAGGAGCGATCAGCAAAAGAAACGTACGAAGAAATTACCAGTTTTGGTTGTAATGCTTATATGCATCGTGTTGAAGTCACAAACCGAGAATCAATTAAAGATTGGCTAAAACAAATATCGGACGCAGAAGGACGGGTNGACGTCCTGGTCAACAACGCGGGAATAAATCGACAAGGGCCGATTGACACCGTCACTGAGGAAGACTGGGACGACATCATGGCAGTCAACCTCAAAGGTCCATTCTTAATATCTCAGGAAATACTCCCGATAATGGTCAGTATCGGCGGAGGAAGAATCATCAATATCGCTTCTGTGAGCGGATTGTACGGAGGTCCAACAACAGCACACTACGCTGCATCAAAAGCGGGACTGATCTCATTAACTCAAGTACTAGCTCGATGGGGAGCGGACCACAATATCTTCGTCAACTCAATTTCACCAGGAATAATAGAAACCGATCTGACTAGAGAAGAACTACGTGGTGGAGGCGGAAAAACCGTTGTAGGGCTAACCCTTATGAAACGACCTGGTCAAGTAGAAGACGTCGCCTCGATTGCCGTAATGCTCGCATCGGACGAGCAAAACTACATGACTGGTCAAACAATCTCGCCAAACGGTGGTAGCTATTTCACTGATTAACCGATTAAGACTTAACTAAAGAAGCAGAATGGCCACTACTCCGGTAGGCCATTTATTAGGTAGAAAATAAAAAACAATCGTAAGCTAATACTCTGTCAGGTTGCTTAAAAAAAGCAGGGTGCGCAGTTTTGCGCACCCTGCAAAAATCTTTGACAGAAACTGTTTAGTCACCATCTCCGTTGATCATCATGATTCCGATAACGAGTATCACAATCCCCCAAACACCCTGAAGGACACCATTAATAAGCCCTCCGGTCTCTGTGTCAAGACCAATCGCCAAAACGGTTATCAGTCCAACTACAGCTAACGCGAGCAGTACCCAACCGAAATATTTACTTACCAAGCCACCGGCAATAAGGCCGCCAGCAAGAGGTATTAACGTAAGCAGGGCTACTATAGTCCCAGCTGTCTGGACTCCAAGGAACGCGCCACCGATAGCCGTGTCGCCTCCTGCAATTCCCATCGCCATTCCGGTTTGAATCGTCTGAATGGCCAATAGCGCAACCGCACCTGCGCTTGCGATCCTCATACGCGCCAGAGCATTACCAGCTTCAGGAGTGATTGAAGTCAACCCCAGAATCGATCGCACATATAGGACAACCCCAACGATACCTATGGTTAATCCCAGCTTGGCAGTCTCACCCGCTGCTGCAATCTCCCCCACAAGTCCCACGTGGTAAGACCCAAAAGGTGCAGTCATAACGCCACCAACAATAAATAAAATGGGAGCGAGGATTAGCGACCACTTCCCTACCGGATCCAGCCCAGAACGGCCTGCACCTGTGATTAAAGACATATTTTTCTCCTTGTTTTAGATGGTCGTTAAAGCGTTGACGGATACGATACATTCACTGCATGTATTCGTTCACGTTCCGACCCTCGCTCGGACGATACCACATTCCGGAAAACGATGCATACTTCCATTTGCACGACTAAACACCAGTTTGAAATCGTTATCGATAACCACCTGCTTGAACTTACGAAAGACATATCTATTTAGCCTAAATATAACGTATATCGAAATACTTACGGCCCTAGTGTTAAACCGCAAAACTTGATATCAAATCAAATTACCTCCCCGGTCTAAATGCGTAATTACGTATACCGAGGAGTTACACTGCCGGCGGTCCGATGACGCAAAAACTAACCAGCAATCCGGATTGACAATCGCCCTGGAGTTCAACATATATGAAAGTCACACAAATCCGAAGTTTCTCTGTTCAAGATGAAGGCGGGCGCGCTTACATGATAGTCAGGGTCGACACAGATGCCGGACATCACGGTCTCGGGGAAGTCGGCATACGAAACTGGGGCCGTGCTATCGGTTCTGCAATCGACCACCTCGCGGAACTTGTAGTCGGGGCCGATCCATGGGAAACCGAACGACTCTGGCAGGAAATGTTCAGATCGGGGTTCTTCCCAGCGGACAAGGTCTATACCTGTGCAATTTCCGCTATAGATATCGCTCTCTGGGACATAAAAGGCAAATCCGTAGATTTGCCAACCTATAAGCTCATGGGCGGTCCCGTTCGAAACAAGGTCGTCAGCTATCCCCATACTCAGGGCAAAACAATAGATGAACTCGTAGCCAACTCGGTAGCGGCAGTCGAGGCCGGATGGAAATTTGTAAGGTGGGGGCAACCTGAAACAGGGGGAGAATTCGAGGGCAGTGGAATCTCCACATTAGAACCTGTTGAGTCAATGAAGATTGCAGTCGAACAAATGAGCGCTGTGAGAGAAGCCATTGGGCCAGATATACAGATGACATTTGACGCACACACCCGACTCGACACTGCTCACGTCGTACAGATGTGCAAAGATCTGGAACAGTTCAAACCGTTCTTCATTGAAGATCCTATCCGATCTGAAAATCATGGCAGCTACAGGAACTTACGCAGGCAGGTTAATTTACCGATCGCTGCAGGTGAACAATGGGCGTCGAAGTGGGATTTCAGGGAAGTTATTGAAGAAGATTTGATCGATTATGCCCGGATTGATCTTTGCATAGTAGGTGGCTTGACCGAGGCTCTCAAAATTACTCATTGGGCAGAAACGCATTACATTGATATCGTCCCACACAATCCCCTTGGTCCGGTCTCTGCCGCTGCGTGCGCAGCACTTTGCATGGCATCCACAAACGTTGGAGTACTGGAAATGCCGAGGCGTCCCAGCTCCTACGCCACAGAATTGTTTCCGCAACAAATTGAATGGGCTGACGGCTACTCGTGGTGCCCAGACGTTCCAGGACTAGGAGTTGAGTTCGACATTGATGCTGCAGAAAATTCAGCGGTCGAACCACATGGCTGGCCACCGCGACTTCGTAGAAACGACGGGGCGTTAACTAACTGGTAAATCTCGACGGTTTCTAAAACATTAATCACAGGACTTAAATCATGCCCTTTTTTTACACACCCTCGCTGTATGGATTCGCCGGCGCATTAATCTTCTTGGTACTGGCGCTGATCTCGCTCAACGACGAACAGTGGCTAAACACAGCTATGTGGGGTCTTCTTGGTGCGGCCTTTCTCCTTAAGCATTTGCCCAAGCTACTGGTTTTAAGAGTACTCAATTTAGTAGCTTTAGCGATGCTGGCAATAGGATTAATTCTATTTTTGATTGAGCATATCTCTCAAATCATCTAACGTGATCAATCGATAGTTGCACCACCATCTATCACCATATGCGTACCCGTCATAAAAGAAGCCTCGTCCGAAGCCAGGAACAAAGCACCCGACGCTATTTCGTCCGGAGTACCCATTCGCTTCATGAGAGAGTCTTGTCCGAATTCCACATATGCTTTCTCAGGATCCAGTCCTAAGGAATCGATATGACGGTCGGTAGCTCTTGTTCGAATAGAGCCCGGACAAACAGCGTTGACCCTTACATTGTCTGCTGCAAGATCCATTGCCAGACAACGAGTGAGTTGCGCAACGGCACCTTTCGAAGCGTTGTAAGGAATAAATTCAGGCTGTGCGATAAATGATGACACTGAAGCAATGTTGACGATAGCCCCCCCGCCATTGCTGCGCATTGACGGCAAAATCTCCCTCACGCAATTCGCATACCCTATGACGTTGACACCAAATACTCGTGCCCAGTCGTCAGGCGTAATCGTTTCAATGTTGCCAAAGACAAACGCAGCTGCGTTATTTATCAATATGTCTACATCTCCGTGAGCACCAATAGCATTCGACACCGTCTGCTTGACCGATGCCCCATCTGATGTATCGGTCTTACTGTAAACCGCTGCACCCCCAGCCTTCTGAATCAGTTCGACCGTGTCGCGTCCTGAATCTTCTTCAATCTCAGCAACTGTGACATTTGCACCTTCACGGGCGAATCGAAGCGCAATGGCCCTCCCAATCCCATTCCCACTACCGGTCACAATTGCATTTTTACCTTCAAGTCTCACTGCAACATTCCTCTCTTTCATTTTTATATGACAAGCCTATAGCGATAATGCTCACAATATACTGCTGTGAACCAGATTGATTGACACCCGCACTACCCACATAATTGACTCTCACACTTCGTTAGAACAGGCCGACACATGATCAACGACAATTTCTTTGGACGGCGCAAGAATACTCCAACACGTCCAGTCCCTCCCGGCCAGTACCTTGAAGACGGATTTCCTGTTTTATCTGCGGGTCCCACTCCTAGGGTAGATATCAACACTTGGGATTTCTCAATCGAAATCGCAGGAGAGACTATCGGAACCTGGTCATGGGATTCCCTCAACAGTCTCGAACAAACAGATATTCATACCGATATCCACTGTGTAACAAAATGGTCAAAGCAAGACACAAACTGGCGCGGAGTTGCAATCGACACGTTGCTAGCTGACGCGCAGATTAGTCCACCTGATGGATATGTCATGGCCTATTGCGACGGTGGATATACGACGAACATCCCGGCCAAAGACTTAATGGATGGCAAGGGAATACTTGCACATACCTACGAAAACAAGCCACTCCCTGCAGAGCACGGTGGGCCCGTCAGGCTTTTTATACCTCATCTTTACTTATGGAAATCGGCAAAATGGATAAGGCGCCTGAGGTTCATGGAAAAAGATGAACCAGGATTCTGGGAAGGCTACGGGTATCACATGTATGGGGACCCCTGGCTCGAACAGCGCTACAACGGCGACTGAAATTTGTCATACCAAACTAAGAAGCCATGGCATGTGGCTACAGTGACAAAGGTGAGGGTCGCGTCAGACCGGGTCAAACTGTTCACCCTTGAAGTACCAACAGGTGGAAATTTCAAAGCCGGACAGCACTATGACGTACGACTTACCGCGCCCGATGGGTACCAAGCACAACGAAGTTACTCTCTGGCTTCGTCACCTGGAGATACCAATTTAATCGAAATAGCTATCGAATTGATTGATGACGGTGAGGTCTCAAGCTATTTCCACGACTCGGTAGAACCTGGTGAAATGATCGAAGTTCGAGGACCGATCGGCGGACACTTTACCTGGGAGCCCTCACATACCAAGTCATCGATTTTCGTAGCAGGCGGATCAGGGATTGCACCAATCATTTCAATGCTGAGACATCGATTCACTGTTAAAAATAATGCGCCTGCCCTGTTGCTTTTCAGCGTGAGGACCGAGGACGACATACTTTACCGAGAGGAATTGGAGAGGATGTCCGACAATGACCCGAGTCTCCACGTGGTCACGACCATAACGCGAGGAACATCAAAAGATTGGATCGGCAATACACGTCGAATTGACCAGGGCATGATCGATTCTGCACTAGTGAATACGGGGGTAAAACCCGAGTCAGCATATGTTTGCGGTGGATCAGGATTTGTTGAATCTATAGCAGATATCTTGCTTGATACCGGCCTGGACTTCAACCAGATTCACATAGAGAGATTCGGACCTTAACTGGCCGTAACAGGGACGATTATTGCTGTTCTTTTTATGCGTATGCTCTTGGGCTTCCCGGGTATGTACCACCTGCATTCAATGAAAGATTCCCGCCGTCCATAGGAAGTATCGCTCCAGTTACAAAACTTGATGCATCTGACGCCAAGAATATCGCCGGGCCCTTTATCTCCTCGGGGTTTCCTAAGCGACCCATTGGAATCCCACCCTTGAAAGTTTCTTCTAATTCCGGGACTTTAGCCACTCTTTTTCGCAAACCATCATTCCAAACCTGCGCAGGCAAAATGGCATTCACTCGCACGCCACGAGAGGCCCATTCTGTGGATAATTCTCGTGTCATCTGTATCACAGCACCCATCGCCATCCCGTATGGCGTATGCCCACGACCGAGAGAGTTCCAGCCCCCAATCGATCCGAAATTGATAATCGATCCCCTGCCCTGTTCTAACATGCGTCGTCCTGCTTCCTGGCAGGAGGCAAAGCGTCCGACCACAAGGTTCTGAAGAGACTCTTGTAATTTGTCTAACGGAAGATCTTCAGGTCGACCCATGTTTCCCTCACCCGCAACATTCCCAACTACATCGATTCGACCAAACTCGGAATCAATCGTTGAATACAAGTTTCTAATCTGCTCTATATCG
>PBRL01000004.1 GCA_002725925.1 Chloroflexota bacterium | reverse complement strand
GCTGTTATCGACGACACAACTTTTTCGTTACTTACTTTCTCTGTAAGATATTCACCGCAAGGATTCTCATTTCTCTCTGTAGTTCCATTTTGATTCAGTGGTTTTTGATCTGGACTGCAGTTTTCTTATAGAGTCTGAGACCATTGTGGCTTGGGCACAATAATGTTTTCTCGTCGGTTAATTATGTTGGTGACGTTCTTGAAGGTCAGCGGCTCCAAAACTCGACGAGTTCACTAACGCACTTATTTCAAACACTTCGTATACTCAAAAGATGTTTATTGGCAATATCGAAGTAAAGGGATTGGCACGCCTGGCTCCAATGGCCGGAATTTCTAATGTTGCCTACCGTATCGTCGCGCGGGAGTGCGGTAGCGCATTGACTACCAGTGAAGAGATCGATGCAACTGGACTTACTCGTAAGAATTCTAAGACACGATACGACATCGCCAAATACTTGCCAGAAGAAAAGCCAATTGCCCTTCAATTATTAGGGTCCAACGTTGAGACACTTGTCCCTGGGGCCCAGTGGCTGCAAGACCGAGGGGCAGATATCATCGACTTGAACATGGGTTGTCCTGTCCCGAAAATTACCAAAACAGGCCGTGGTTCCGCGATGATGAAGGATGTGAAGAAGACGGCCGAAATCCTCAAAGCCATGCGTAAAGTGATCACGGTTCCCTTCACTATTAAGATTCGGAGCGGATGGGATCAAGAACATCTAAATGCAGTTGAAGTGGCGAAAATGGGGGAAGACGTCGGGGTTGACGCTATTACGGTTCATCCAAGAACTCGAGCCCAGAGATTCACAGGTCTTTCGACTTGGGACATGATCGCTCAGGTTGTTGATGCTGTGAGCATTCCGATTACTGGAAATGGTGATGTTAAGTCCATGTCAGATGCGCGTAAGATGCAGACGGCAACGGGATGTCAATCGGTCATGATTGGTAGGGCTGCTATCGGCAAGCCATGGATATTTGATGAAACTTTTGAGGATCTTTCGCCTGAACGTAAATACGACTATCAGACTCGTGTTATTGATCGTCACATGCCATTAATAATGGAACATTTCTCTGAAAACGTAGGTCTTATACAGATGCAACGCCATCTTTCTTGGTACGCAGGTGGTCGTGATCGTGTCCGCTCATTCAGGGTTGAGTTATTTGCGACACGGTCTTACGATGAGGCTCGCAGCGTATTCGATCGTTATTGGGAATCGGTTAATCCTGCTGTAAGTAAACAACTTCATTTAGCTGCTGTTTAAACCGCGGGCAGNGGCATGTCGTCCCCTGTCTCGTCTTGCCATATCCTGATNCGTGCGGTCATTNCGCGGACTCGATCTTNATGTTCCNGAATGTTGAACAAATTATCTAATTCGTGGGGATCACTGTTTAGATCATAAAGTTCACACTGNTCACCCGGAGATAAATTTAGCTTCCANCGGTCTCCAGTGACCACACCTCGCCATGGAATGGACACCATGCGGTTTATTTCGGGTGAACCAAGATTACGATCCCCCATCCCGTTCCACTGGATGAATACATCGTTNTCNGATAGATCTTCATCACCTTGTAAAACCNGCACCAAAGATTTGCCTTCCAGATGTTCGGGGATATCACTGCCTGACAAATCCAACAGAGTTGGAACGAGATCAACCTGTCCAACCGACCCAGCGATTCTTTGTTGGTTATTGNNATTTAGCCATGGCACGTAAATGAGAAGCGGCACGTTTGACGCTTCTTCGTAGAGCGATCGTTTTTCGAGCATTCCATGGTCGCCNGCCATCTCACCGTGNTCACTNGTGAACACAATTATGGTGTTTTCAGCNTGNCCGCTTTTCTCCAGTGAGTTGAATATCTTTCCTAGTTGATTGTCTACAAGTGTGACGTTTGCGAAGTACTGAGCCCGAAGTTTTCGAAAGCCTTCTTCGGTACTGGTGTCATGGTGATCTCCACCAACTGTTCCTAGTGGATTATTCCCACCATTCATGTAGAAATCAGATCTCAAACGATTTACCAGTGANCCGGAGTCTGGCCGTTTTCTGAATCCAGNACCGACTTCNACATCCTGTGGATTGTAAAGATGGTTCAATGGGCCGGTATACGGTGGATGCGGTTCGAAGAAATTTACAAATAACATCCAAGGTTNATCAGCGTGGCTTCCTTTTGGATAATCCAATATGAAATTAGACGCAGTATGTCCTAAGAACCCTGCCTGTGTTTGTTCTTCGGTCAACTCAGCCACACCGACCCAGCCTTCGTAGGAGACTTGCATCGACGGGGGATCAACACCATGATCACGTAACCACTGATTGTATGGAGCTTCTTGGTATCGGTATTCTTTTCGGGTAGTGCGCACACGTTGGAAGTCTTCGACTGCTTCCCATTTATCAAAACCGTGTTGTGCTGTCATATCATCGCCGAGATGCCACTTACCCATGTGGGCGTTGTAGTACTCATCAGAGATCATGTCTCCAATCGTCGGTATATCGCGGTTGAGGGGGATGTTGTTGCGTTGTAGTCCCGTCGCGTATGGGTAAAGCCCGGTCATGATCGAAGCCCGTGCAGGTGTGCATACCGGTTGGGTTACGTAAGTGTTTTCGAATACAAAACTTTTGTTTGCAAGTTTGTCGAGATTAGGAGTCTTGATCCACTTATTGCCATATGCTCGCATCGAGTCCCGGCGTTGTTGATCGGTGAGGATAAAAAGTATGTTTGGCTTGCGATCTTGCGTGGGTATCATATTCTGGTAATTCGTTCTTAAAGTTGATGCCTTCGACNGATAACTGAAACGGGAAATTACAATTGCCGGTTACACTCAAGCCCCCCGGATAGCATCGCAGTTTTTTGTGCCAAAATGTTAGCGTACNCCTTGTAAGAAAATGATGATTGCATTTGCAGTTTTACCAACTATTTGATGTTAGACGTTAGAATTTCAATTAGAAAGGTTATATACCTCGATACTCAAGGAGAACTATTTGACCAATCAGTCTGAAGTTACATTCGAACCTTCCAAGAAGAAGCGCGAGTCTCGCCCTTGGGGATCATATGAAATTTTGGTTAGTGGGCCTGGTTTTCAGATAAAACGTATAACTGTAAAAGCAGAATTTCGTCTTTCATTACAGTGGCATCGTCATCGTGATGAAACCTGGGTCGTAGCGCGTGGTACCGCAAAAGTGATGGTCGGAGAGGAAGAGCACATTCTTGGTCGAGGGCAGTCAATGTTTGTATCACGCAATACTCACCACAGGATTGAGAACATTTCTTCAGTCGAGCCACTGGAGATCATTGAAGTGCAGACTGGAGATTATCTTGGTGAAGACGACATTGTTCGTTTAGAAGATGACTTTGGACGGGTTGATTAGCGAACTCTATTTCAGCGCGACACTACCGTCTTCACGGATTGGGGGTGGCGCTTTAGCGGGGTTAAATGGATGCATGGTGGGAGCTTTTTCGTTAAATATCACTCCTAGTCCGGGTTTATCCGAAGGTGTATACCAGCCTCGTTCGAGCTTCATGATCTCGTCGGTCATATCGCGTCTTGGTGGTACTTCTTCCTCGACGGATTCTTGAACATCCCACGATGGCGACGCGGTACCAATAGCGATACATGCTGCCGTGGCAATAGGTCCCTGGAAGTTATGTGGGCAAATCTTGATGTGATGAGCTTCAGCGATGGTTGCGATCTTTTTTACGCCAGTGATTCCACCAGCAACCGCGATATCGGGTTTGAAGAATGCAGGCTTTGCTAGTTGAGCATATTCACGGAACTCCCATATGCCCATGTTTCGTTCGCCGATCGCAAGTGGAAGTCTCATCTTTGCAGCCACTTCTGCCATTGCAACAACGGAGTCGGGGACGATGGGATCTTCGATGAAGTACGGTCTTAGTTTTGCGACTTCTTCGCAGAACGCAATGGCTTCGTGTGGCTGCATGTTTCGATGAATCTCGATTCCGATGTCGAAATCCCAACCAACAGTTTCTCTGACGGCTGCGACCATCTCTATTGCTAGACCGATCATCTTTGTGTAAGTCAACTCCGCCCAGTTCTTGGGCATTGGAGTGAACTTCAGAGCAGAGAACCCTTGATCGAGTGCCCTCTTAGCTCCAATAGAGCATTGTTCAGGAGTGTCGCCACCGATTCCTTGAGCTATGCCGCGGATTTTCTGGCGAAACTTTCCACCAAGTAAGTCCCAAATAGGAGCGTTCAGTTCCTTGCCTTTGATATCCCAAAGTGCCATATCAACAGCGCTAATCGCACCACCGATGCTGTTGCCTCTGAATGCAGAGTTATACCGCCATAAGTAGCTCCATATATGTTCTATATCTCTCGCATCCATACCGATTAACGCATCGGCAAATGCATGGATTGTCGCCTCAGCGGCTTTTGGATAGGACCAGTAACACGACTCTCCAACACCTTCTGTTCCGTCTTCAGTAGTGATTTTTACCACTAGGTAGCGATCCACAAAAAAAGTTTCGATCTTTGCAATATTCAAGTTTGTTCTCATATGTGCCTGATGTGTCTGCAATTAATTTGGCAGGCAGTAAAAAAGATTTAAATGTTCCAATGGTCGTTGATGCTTGCTTCGTATTGGGCAGTCTCTTCGCTTTCGATTTCTTCAATGGTCACCGGTCGACCCAGCACCGATGATTCTAAAGCTGCGTTACATACAGCCAGGTCCTTTCGGCCGGTATATGCATCTACTTCAGGCATGGTGCCATCCGCTATGCATTGGCCGAGTTCATAGTATTCTAAAGCTACAAGGAATCGATCCGAATCTCCAATGGGCCTGTTGTACGATCCAAGTTTGTCACTACCAAACAGCCGGGCAGGAAGTTCGTCGAGGTGAAAGTCCGGGACGAGTTCCAGAACTTCATCACCAGTTATCGTGCCTACACTATCTATGGTCACTGTTAATTGGTCACCTCTGCGGTTTTTTGCAGGCGTTATTGAACCCTTACTGCCGTAAATCATCCCGTATTGAGTTGTTTGGCCGTGTGCGGCATAAAATGAAGTCCATTGACCGATAGCACCGTTCTTGAATTTGAGAGTGGAAATAACCATGTCTTCCGCATCTGCGTCGATCTCGTTCGGCACCTCATCTTTCCAGTGATCGTAGAAATCAGAGACTCCTATGCGTTCGCCTCGATATCGCTTAGGTTCCCAGAGTTTTGAAACTGCGAATACTTCTTCGATATCACCCAAGTAGTACATCATCTGGTCAACGGTATGCACTCCGGCATCAACAAAAATCCCACCGATGTTTTTGTAGTGCCGCCAAGGTAATATGATGATTTCTTTACCGCCTCCTGCTGATCCCCATAAGACGCTATACGGATCACCGATTACGCCTGAATCTAAAACGGCTTTGTTGAGTCGACACATTGGGTCACGTCGTTCCTGCTCAGCCACGCTGAGTATCTTGCCGCTGCGTTTCCAAGCATCGATCACACGGTTACATCCTCGGATTGTTAGGGAAAGCGGTTTTTCACATAGGACGTTGTACCCAAGGTCGAATGCCATTTCGGCGACTAGATGATGTGAACCAGAATCGGTAGTGATGTCCACAGCTTCAATATCCGGGCGTTTTTTTCGCATGTCTTCCATTGAGGTGAAGACTTCCGGACGACTTCCGAGCATTTCTTCTGCTTTGTCGGCAAGGTGAAGAGCGTTTTCTTCGCGGGTGTCGCAAACTGCCACTAGCTCGACGTTGGCCATGCCACTGTCGTAAAGCGCACCCAGTGCCCGCAGATGGCGACCACCCATGCCGCCGGCACCGACTATTGCAATTGGAATGACAGTCAATCTTTCACTCCTGACTTTTATTTTGGTGAGTCGCGCATTGGAATTTACAAAAATCCTGAAATACGCTTCATGGTCTACCTGTCTTGGACACTACCATCGAAGCCTATAGGAGTATTGAGTACTTTTGGATTTTCCGGTCCGGACAGAGCGACTTCATTCAGTTCGATACCGAGTCCCGGACCTTCTGGAACGATCAGATATCCGTCTACGAGTTCCAAAGGGGTTATCAATAGATCACTTTTTGGTGGTTCGGATTCACCGGTGTACTCCTGAAGCGCAAAGTTAGGGATACATGCATCGAGTTGGACACATGCGGCAGTGCTGACTGGTGAAAGTGGGTTATGTGGTATGACCTTTACATGTTTTGCTTCTGCCATGGCGGAAACTTTTTTCGATCCTGAGAGCCCGCCGCACAAGCAGAGATCAGGTCGAATATATGACGCTGCGTTTGCCTCCAAAAGCTGTTCATACTCGAAAATCGTTGTAAACCGTTCGCCCGTGGCAATTGGAATGTTGCATTGGTCGGCCACCTCGCCCATACGAGCTGGGCTGTCGGGAAGCATAGGATCTTCATAGAAGAATGGGTTGAACTGCTCAAGTCTTCGACCCAGCCATATACTTTCTGCCGGAGACATTTGACGATGGATTTCGACGCAGATATCTACGTTGCTCCCAACCGCTTCTTTGACGGCTCCAACTCGATCTACCGCTTCATCTGCCCATTCGGTATACGATTTGTGGAGGTAATAATCAGGTGGAAATGGTGTGAATCGCACTGCGGTGAAGCCGTCTGCCACTGCCCCTTTAGCACTCTCCACGAGATCGTTTTTAGTTGTGCCACCGACGTGCATGTAACAACGGACTTTGTCGCGAGTCTTACCGCCCATTAGATCGTAGATNGGCACGCCCAATCGTTTGCCTTTGATATCCCATAGAGCGATGTCGATAGCCGAAAGCGCACCTTGAACGACTGATCCCATGAAGTGAGAAGATCGATACAACCACTGGTAGTGATGCTCAATATAATTGGGATTCTTACCCTTGAGATAATCTGCCATCGTGTCGACCATCGTCTTGGTTGGTCNTTGCCAGCCGTGGACTCCGCCTTCACCGATACCGACNGTACCGTCTTCGCAGTAGATGCGGATCAGTAGCCACCGGTCCCAAAGTATTGTTTCGACTCGTTCGATTTTGGTTGAATNTGGCATGTAGAGATAATCCGTAATTTTTGAATATGTGCACCGATAATTGAGGCACATTCAAGCTGAAATGATTTGTTAGTCGAGAAGGTAGCTCCTAATCGACGCATTTTCAACATCAATTTGGTTTGTGCTGAGCTTACAGCGGAGTTATAACCACGGCACGGTGCGAACTATCGTATGTTTGGTGTTTCGGTGCCTCAAGATACGACGATATTTTGATAACGAGAAAGAAGTAACAATTGCTTGATCTAATAATTAAGAGCGCAACAGTAATAGACGGATCAGGTTCTGAAGGAGTTGCGCTTGATGTCGGAATTGAAGGCGATCGCATTGTTTCTATAGCTGGAAGTATCGATGTTGAATCAGCGGAGATTCTCGATGCGAGTGGACTTGCCTTAGCTCCAGGATTTATCGATGTTCATTCGCATGACGATTTTCATGTTTTGATTGAGCCGGAAGTTCGCCACAATATCTTGCAGGGCATTACAACTGCAATTGTTGGGAACTGCGGATTTGGGGCAGCTGGATCAGCTGCTGGCAAGATTCAGATGAAGGCGATTAACGAGCCCAGTGTGGCACTTCCTGATTGGACTGGCTACGCTGGTTATCTCGAGCATGTCAACAAGACGTCACCTGTATTGAACATTGCAGCATTGATTGGTCACCACACCGTCAGACGAGAGGCAATGGGCGGTGTCGCGGATCGACCGCCATCCGAAACAGAGCTCGCCTCGATGCTCGTTAACGTAACTGAGGGCATGGAGGCGGGTGCGGTCGGTATATCGACCGGGTTGGTATATGAGCCGGGCCGATACGCTGATACAGAGGAAGTCGTGTCGTTATCTAAAGTGGTCGGTAAATATGGGGGACTTTACGTTTCGCATATGCGTGATGAGGGTGGAGGTCTGCTTGATTCAGTGCAAGAAACACTTCATATTGGCGAGAGAAGCGGTACTTCCGTCGAGATTTCTCATCACAAATCGGTAGGTAAAACAAACTGGGGCATGGTCACCCAGTCCCTTGAAATGATCGAGGATGCTGTAGCGCGAGGCGGGGATGTAACTGCCGATCAGTATCCGTATACCGCCCGTAGTACGATGTTGTTCGCGCTGGTTCAAAACGGAACGTTCAATGACAGTGAAGATGGAGCTATGGGTAAGTCCGAGCCATCGGAAGTGCTTCTATGTTCGGTGCCTGGCCACGCCCAGGAAGAGGGTCGAACACTACAGAGCTTTGTTGAAGAATTCGATCTGCCTGGTGAAGAAGCTGCGAACAAGCTATTGCACGACTACTCTGATTCCATTCTCGTAGCGGCATTCGGCATGGATGAAGGAGACGTTCGTATGGTGATGGCTCATTCTTCTACGATGATCGGTACAGATGGACTCGATCGTGGCTCTAAGCCTCACCCGCGAGCTTGGGGAACATACCCGAGAATACTCGGTAAGTATGTAAGAGAAGAGGGCGTGATATCTCTTGAAAACGCAATCTACAAAATGACGCACATGCCTGCAACCAAGTTTGGAATTGCCAATAGAGGGCTTATACAAGAGGGCTATTTTGCTGATCTAGTGATATTTAATCCTGACACGGTCATTGATCGCGCTACCTACGAGAATTCCCGTGTTGGCCCGGCTGGAATGCCGCACGTGATAGTGAATGGTAAGTTCGCTGTGCGTAATGGAAAGCATTTAGGAACGAGATCAGGTCGTGCACTGAGGCGAGGTGAAATTTAATGATGCTGAAAGTACTAATAACAGGTATTACTGGTCGAGTAGGCGCAAATATAGCGCAGAACTTTTTGGACCATGGACACGAGGTCACAGGGCTGGTCTGGCCAGGGGATAGACAGATAGAGAAGATGAAAGCTATAGGAGCTGAGATCATTGAAGGTGATCTCGCTAGTTCTGGCGATGTGAATGCGGCTGTGGATGGGCAAGAGGTGATTCTGCACCTCGGTGCTGCTTTTCAGGCTGGTGGACCGTTCACTCCTGAACAATATTTTGATACCAACGTGAAGGGTACGTTCAATGTGCTTGAGGCTTCGAAGAATCTGGGTGATCGTTTAAAGCACGTTTTGATTACTAGTACTGATGCCACGATGTACAAATACCCTGAAGATGGAATATCTGAACCTATTGCCGAGGATTCTCTGCCACTGTCGACAACAGATTGGTATGGCTACTCCAAGGTATTGTGTGAGAGCTTATTGAATCGCTATCACGCGCAAGACAATCTTCGAGGTACTATCATCAGATTCGCTAATGTCTGGGGCGCTGGTGAAATCTTAAAGTTTGGGCAGTTCCACCTGAGTAGTTTCTTGAAGCAGTTTAAAATTCGTACGGATGATGCGGGTAAAGCGACCTTCAAAATTCTTCAAAGCGAGCATGATAGTAGTGCTGGGGGACCACGCTTTATCGTCGCTCGGGATGTAAACGGTCGACCATGGAAGAAGCATCAAATCGAGGTTCGCGATATTGTTCATGGATATGAACAAGCGGTGTGTAATCCTGCGACTTTTGGAAACGTTTATCAGCTTGGTTCAAAGGAACCGTTTACTTGGGACGTACTGATTCCTTATATTTCTGAAAAGACAGGGATTCCCTACTCGACCGTCGACCTTCCTATGAATCCTACCTTCTACGAGTATGACCTGTCGGCGGCGCGAAACGATTTTGGATATGCACCAAGTTTATCGGTGTTCGAAATGGTAGACGAGGCTATTAGGTACAACGAAGAGGGTGGCGGATCAATTGTCCCGACGAAGGTTTGAGATTTTCATGCGTAAAAAGTGAGTTCACTGGCTATGGTCTAACGCGATTC
>PBRL01000003.1 GCA_002725925.1 Chloroflexota bacterium | reverse complement strand
TCGTGGTCGTCACTGTTGTATACAAATTCCGATGGCCAGTACCCTGTTGGGTAGCGAGGCAGAACGTGCGTTATCGTCCAACCACTGAAAGCTCGTGCACACGATCTAACGTCATCTTCGGTGTAGTTCCCTCGTCCCATGCTGAATAGTTCTAATAGCTCCCTACCGTAGTTTTCATTGACAGCATCGGCATGGTTGGTTTGCTGATCGAGCCAATAGAGCATGGCTGGATCACGCGATAATTTTTGTAAAAGAGTCCGAAAGTTTCCAAGACCGTGCTCCCTTAACATTTCATACTGTCCGGTCATCATCGGCCCGTTGGTTACCTTGGCCCATCCTGTAGCGAATACACCGTGCCACATGAGAGTTATTTTTTCTTCCAAGGGGTTTTTAGTGTTGATCATCCTGAAAACCCATTTCACGGCCGACCAGCGTGGTGATTCTTCATCACAATGCTCGGAGTGAAAACGGTCTAACAGGTCTTCGTATGTGCCTTCGTTTGTTGTTGGGTCCAGAAGATTCTCAACAGTTTTCTCGTAACCAACTTTTAATGCTGAATTTATGTCCGAATGATTTGCGCTAAACCCGGATCTTCGGAGCAAATGCGCGATAAGTTCACGATCTTCGTTGGACATAAGCGACTCCACTACGATTAATGAATGATCGCCGGCATTATGGCATGAAATCCATATAGACGCACCTGTCAACATGTCGACATATTATTTGAACAAATAGCTTGTTTTGAATGCCTTTGTTTTATTCGACAGGCAGTACTTTTCTAGAAAAGTGCAGAGTGTTCGAGAAATATCTGATTTTCACTACGATATTTACGATTGGTTGCCAAGAAAAAAAACAGCAAGCTCTCGTATGGTGATGAAATTCCTCAGGATGATCCATGGCATCGTTTGAATTTTTTCCCGCTGTCACAGGGGCAATTATCGTTGCGCCGCACCCCGGCATACGGATCGTGAGATGACTCTGGTATNAGACTGGTTTTCTGCATTATGTTTGCAGCCGGCTGACCGTTCCGCAGTTCTCTACCCATTGCCTTCATGTAGGGTTCGGTATGGCCGAAGAATGTCTTGTAACCTGCGCAAAGATAGTTTAATCCNTCTTCACCGTCCGGCGTCTTGGTAAATCGCTGTTTNGGACAGCCGCCGTTACAAACGGAACGGAATTCACATTTTCGGCAGTACTCTGGAAGCGTATCTCTTTTGTCGGTTCCGAATTTACGCTGTTTTGGGCTTTCNGCCATTTCGCGGATGGTTGTATCCGCTACATTGCCGAGGTTGTACTCTGGATAGACGAAATGATCACATGAATACACATCACCGTTGTGTTCGATGATCATTGCATCGCCGCAAGTTTCTGCAAATATGCAAAGTCCCGGGTTTTGGCCCATCCACCCTGCCAGGGTGGTATCGAAAATTTGTATAAAGTACTGTCCTATATCCTTTCGGACCCANTGATCAAATACGCCATTCAAGAAGCGNCCGTANTGTTCGGANCCNACNGACCATTCAGTAACGGTTGCNCCGTCCCTAAATTCNGGTCCAACCAGCTGNAGGAANTGGGNAGGNANNTTNTCGGCTACTCGTTCGACGATGGGGATAAATTGCAGGAAATGGCTNCCTACTTCTCTGGTNAGGAACTGGTATAGCTCTTTAGGGTGGTCNGCNTTGTGTTTGTGTAACACNGTAAGNGTGTTGAATTCCACATTATGCTTCTTGAGCACTTCAATGCCGGCCATCACTTTGTCCCATGTCGCCTCACCGCCGCGTCCGACCCTGTATCGATTGTGGATATCTTCGGGCCCGTCTATCGAAACACCGANGAGGAANTTTTCTTTNGCTAGAAACTCACCCCATTCGTCGTCTATNAGGATTGCNTTGGTCTGAAAAGCNTTTGAAATNTGTTTTTTACCGGCGTACTGCTTNTGAAGCTTTACGGCNTTTCGGTAGAAATCGACNCCCATTAGNGTGGGTTCNCCGCCCTGCCANGCAAAGTTNACNACNGGGATGTCTTGGGCCTCTATGTATTGTTTTACGTAAGCTTCGAGCTCTTCGTCGCCCATCTTCCACTGNCCGCGGGCTTTGTCAGGATAGAGCTTTTCTTTTTCAAGGTAGAANCAGTATGTGCAATCNATNTTNCAAATAGCNCCGCTGGGCTTTGCCATTACGTGTACGGANAGNGGNCGTTTCATTNNTGGTCGNTTTTGATGGNTTGTAGTCATTGTCTGGGTTCGGTGATTGTANGGGATTCTACGGCTGTGNNGGGNTGTGGTTGCCAAACCATAGNGTTTGTGCAGTTTTACCCAATATNGCTTCTTGGTCNGTTTGTGAAAGCCCTAATTCATCGGTAAATAGCGAAAGGTTTTGGGCATAGCTCGTACCTTTCGACCAAAGNGCGTTTGGGAAGTTGGATCCCCANACACATNTATCAGGAGTGAAGGCATCGATCACCTGCATTAAAAGTCCGTGCATGTCTTCATGCGGATACACTCGGGCCGACCCGTGAGATCCGCTGGTCAATTTAGCGTAGACGTTGGGAAGGCGTGACAATTTTTTTATGGACTCGATGGTTGGTTCGGTTTTTCTAGTCGAATTAAGCATCAGGCAGTGATCGATTACGATTCGAAGGTCATCTAATCTAAGACATAGTTCTTCAATTTGTGGGACCANATCAAGATCATCCATAACCATGCAATTGACAACTATCCCGAGATCACGTGCTTTGGTCCATAGTCTTTCCACATTATTGGAGTCAATGTTCCTGTCTTTGTCTGGCGTGCCTCTCAAACCACGGACAAAATGATTCGTCACCGCATCTTCAAGAATTTCNAGGTGTTGTTCATCGTCTGGATTCAAAGTTACAACTCCAGTAGCCCATTCAGCGAATTGACGGGTTGAATCCAAAATAAAACGGTTGTCCCATCCGTAGAATGTGCTGGTCTGTATGAAAACTGCACGTTCTACTCCAGCCGAATCCATTTTGAATTTCAAATCTTCTGCCGTTGCTGGCTCGCCAGGATTCCAAGGGTCAGTAATAGTTGGATACTTGTTCCGATTGTTTGAATAAATATGTGGATGAGCGTCGACGATGTGCATTTTTGTTATGAAGTTATCGCTGAAGTTNNGATTTAATTCTTATCCGAACCCTTATTGGTCGAACCTTTCTGGTCTGTAGGGTGCCAGTATTTTGGTTTCCACACCTGTACGGATTTCCAGTGCAGCCATTTCTCCTATCATTGGGGCTAGAGTCACACCTGAATGTGTGTAGGTGATATATACATTTGGGGTTGATATCAGGCGTCCGAGTACNGGGAGACCGTCCGGAGGCATTGGTCGCAATGCCGAGCGGACCTCTTGAACCGTGAGGTCCTGCGTCGCCGGGAGGTATTTGGCTGTTTCCTGGATAAGCATCTCTGCATCTTCTATGGATTCATCGGCAATTGAGCCCGCGTGAGTGCCGCCGTGAATCATTACCCGTCCATCGGTTAGTTGNCGTGAGTTGATAAGAACACCGTTTAGATCTCTCGGGCTGTGCATGGCAACGATGGATTTGAATAGAGGGACGTGTAAGACGTCGGTGATCACCGTTGCGCCTTGAGAATGGGTGTTTTGAAATTTAGATCCCAACATCTCTGCAATCTTTGGTGTTTCTGCACCTGCAGCTATTACTACCGAGTCGCATTCATATGTGNCCTTGGTGGTTACTACGTGGGTGATTGAGTTACGTGATCTGATGAAGCTTGTTACTGATTCATTAGTACGGATTTCACCTCCAAGTTNACTGACTGTTGAAAGGCATCCCGTTACAACTCGTTCTGGGTCTACATGTCCATCAGAATCTGTGTAGGACACAGATGTAGGATTCCCGAAAGCTATATCTGGTTCTATTTCAGCGGCTTCGCTAGGCGATATTTCACGGATTGAATATCCCCATGCTTGGAGTTCAGCCACTCTAGATCTAAACTCGAGCGCCCCTGTTTCCGTGGCTGTCCAACGCATTTCACCTCCCCAAACTAAGCCAATATCTGTTTGGAGATCATCTTCGAATCTTCTCCACATATCCTGAGACCTACGGTTCAGTTCGTGATAGTTAACCGGATGCTTGTCTCGCGCGTTTATCCATGCGTAAGAGACCCTCGAGGCACCCTGTGCTGGTTGATGGGATTCAATGACATCTACATGTACGCCACTCTTTGCAAGATGAAAAGCTACNGAAGCACCTACAATGCCTCCGCCGATTACGATCGTATGTTTTGGGATAGTCATTTCACAGAGCCCTTAGGCGCAAGATAAGTGACCCGGACTTGATTTCCATGTTNCCANGGAACAATCCAATTCTCCGGGATTTCCAACCCGAATCCCGGCGCGTCAGACGGCACAACCTTTCCTTTTTCAGGTGCTGAAANGCCTGGTAATAGCCTANCTCCCAGAGACTGGCCAACATCTGTATGCATAAACCATTCTGCTAAAGAGGATTCTGGCATGGCCACTGCAAAATGTTGACCCCATGCGGTATTGCCACCTATGTGAGTAATAGTTTCGATCCCTGCGGCTTCAGCATTTGTGTATATCTTCAAGGTTTCCGAAAGACCGCCTGTGTACTCGATGTCCGGCTGCAGGATGTCAGCTGCTCTTGCTGAAATCAATTGGTGGAAACTTTTGCGTCCATAGTGGTGCTCACCAGTTGCCAGCGCTGTCCAGGTCATTGCACGTTTCAGTTCGATGTAACCTTCAAGGTCCCATGGTGGCAGGGGNTCTTCAAACCATCTNAGGTTATATGGGCGGAGTCGTTCAGCTACTCGTAATGCTAAATCCGCATTGAACGACATGACTGGATTGAATGTCAGTTCAGCCTCTTCGCCCACTATCTCCCTGGACTTAGCGACGTGCTCTTCAAGCTTTTCAAGTCCTTCAGAACCTTCTTCGTAAAAAAATGGGTTACTGATTTTAAACCTCTTAAAGCCAAGCTCCTTCATCCATTCAAGATCGTCACCGGTGGCGTACAGTTCGACCGCTTTTCGACTGGGACCACCGATAAGTTCATAGACAGGTCTGCCAAGTAGTTTGCCCTTGAGGTCCCAGAGAGCGAGGTCGACACCACTTTGAGCTGCGGTCGCGATCCCACCTTGAAATCCTTCGTTCGAACGCCAGATTAAATCATTGATTAATTCAATGGCCAGCGCGTTTTTTCCTTCGATGAGAGGAGCTATGAAATAATCGACCANCGATGCGCCAATCTGACCGTGAGCGAAAGACCCTAGACCAAACGTTCCGTCTTCGGCGGTGATCTGTACCCAGGCTTTTTGTGTTGTACCTGGCTTGTGGCCGTCGACTCGGGTGAATTCTGGGTATCTTGCGATAGGATTTGATCGTATGGTGTGTGTGTTCCATCCAGGTCTTGTATTGGGGCTAGGTTTGAGCACGGGGCTGTTTATCTGTACACAGCGAACTTTCTTTATCTTCATTTCAGTTCGTGTCCCATTCACTGATGTCACTTAGCTCAATTTCCATGCCAAAACCAGGTTCTGAGGATGGTACTATCTTGCCGTTTATTGGGGTAGGAGTGCCAGGTATACGGACGGTGTCCTCCAGTGGCACGCCAGGATCTGTGCCCAGCCAGTATTCCGCCATTGGTGATTCAGTGGCTGCCATCGCGAAGTGTTGTCCAAACGGGTTGTTGGCACCGCCATGCGGGATGGTAGCGATCCCAGCTGTTTCTCCGATTGTATGGACCTTCATTGCCTCGGTTAAACCTCCACCCCAATTAATGTCAGGTTGGAGAATGTCTACAGCACGTTTTTCAACGAGGTCAAGAAACGCGTGTCGACCGTGATGATCCTCACCCGTTGCGATCGCGACCCATGGTGCCGATTTTCGTAGTCTGGCGAGACCGTCATTGTCAGTGGGAACTAGCGGTTCTTCAAACCACCGNAGATTGTATGGTCGCAAATGTTCAAGTAGGCGCTGCGCAAATTCGAAGTTGTAAGACATCACCGGATTGATCATAAGGTCGTGTTCTGCGCCTACACGTTCTCTCGCTTGTGAAACGTGTTCGATTACAGCCTTGATTCCGGCATCTCCATCGGAGTAATGCGATGGGTTGGTGATCTTAAATTTGCTGAAACCTAACTCCTNCGACCAGTCTAGATCGTCAGACGTTGCGTAACACGTAATCGAGTCACGTACCGGTCCACCAAGAAGTGAGTAAACGGGTTGTCTGAGAATCTTNCCTTTGAGATCCCATAGAGCTAGATCAACACCACTCATTGCAGTCGAAGCTGTACCTGAAGTTCCGAACCTCTGAGAGACTCGAACGATCAAGTCATTTAGGTGTTCGATTGCCATGCAGTCTTGGCCTTCGATAATCGGAGCGATCACAGTGTTTATGAAGGCGGATACAGGTTCGCCAAATGCACACTGTCCAAGGCCCCATGTGCCGTCTTCTGCAACCACTTTCACCCATACTGTATCGAGTTGGCCTCCGGGCATGTCGTGAGGGTACCGCGAAAACCTAGGATATAAATTTATAGGCATAGCGCGTTTAGCTGATTTATTCCATGACGGGCGGCGCGGCTTAACCGTACTTGTTTGCTCCGGTAGGCTTACCCGTACGGATCTGACTGACTTAATCTTCAAATAAATTCTCTTTTGACTTGAGATACCAGACCAAGCGACATTTTATGCTTGCAGCGGCGAAAGTTTACCAATACGACACGGAGAGAGATCGGTGATAACCCAATCAGTAGGCTTGGACCAGTTTCGATCTTCATGGCCGAATGACCCAGGCTATGAAGAACTGTTAGTCATTCGTGCTCACCATTCTGGAGAGATGATTGAACTTCCCGTAGCGCGTATACGCGGTGCCAAACCAGGGCCCTGCCTTACGGTGATGTCCGGGATGCATGCAGGAGAGTATTCAGGAATTCTGGCTGCTCAACAACTTATTTCGGCTGTGGATCCTATGGAGCTTTCAGGCACTCTTGTTGTGATTCCGGTGATTTCAACGCGAGCATTCATGGAGCGAAATATGCAGTTGAGTCCTGTCGATCAGAAGGAAGTTCATTTTATTCGACCGGGCAATTCCGATGGCACATACAGTGACTTGCTTGTCGACACACTTTTCGAGCTGGTAAAACATTCAGATTATCTGATCGATTCGCATGCAGGAGAGATGGCCCAGGCATTAATGCCGTGGGTTCCGATCCCTATCCAAGGTTCCGGAGACCTGAGTGAGAGGTCGCTTTCGCTTGCTCGTGGGTTCGGGGTGAAATACATTGAGCCGAGAAGTGACGAGGCTTCGATTCCACCTTTTTGCTTAGCTCTTCTGGAAGCGGGAATTCCTAATATATGGGTTGAGTGCGGCAAAAACGGGGTTCCAACTAAAAAAGATACAGCTACCCACTTCGAAGGCTACATTGCTGCCATGCAAACACTGGGTATGGTTGATGGAGATCCGGCGCGCCCGCACCAACAAGTACTTAAAGGCCGCCGGTCTCAAATTAATGCGACCATATCCGGCGTGTGGCACCCGGCGGTCAGAGAAGGAGAAATCGTTCAATCTGGTCAGTATCTAGGACGTATGACTGACTATTTTGGTAACACATTAGAAGAATTTCACGCTCGGCATCGTTCTATCGTTTTGTACTACTGGTCAAGCCCTGCAATAAATGCCTGTCGTCGGCCTCATGGCTATGACTGGCATAGTGGTCTTGTTAGTTTGTTAGATCTTGAGTAATAATCGCACAATGTCGGATTTTCCTGTTTATCTTGCACATGATCACACCCAACGGGCCGAGGACTACCTGCGAGATCTTCGGGGTGGAGTTACGGGTAAGATCCTCCACCTCACGGTTGATTCGTGGATCGAAGCGCCAACAAAACAGAAGTACCTTGAAGCCTATGACAGTTACGATGGTTTTCGGCAGCGTGGTCTTGATGCGCTAACGAAATTGCACGCCATTGCAGATAACCCTCGAAATAAAGTTCGTGTCGTTCGAGAGTTCTCGGATCTTGCGATGGCCCGTGAAATAGGCCAGCTGGCTGTTATTGCTGGTAACGAAGGGGGCAAGATTCTCGGATCACACACAGGTTTAATCGATGCCTGGTTTCCCATGGGTTTGCGGCATGTCCAATTTAACTGGGCTATGCCTAACTTATTGGGGGCTTCACAGTCACAGGAAGACGATCCCGATCAACCAGGTCTTACGCAGTTTGGGCGAGAGGCGATAGAAATAATGAATGAGCGTGGAATGATAGTTGATGTCTCACATTCTGCCCCTCAAACCATTATCGATGCGCTTGAAACTACTTCTAAACCGATATTGAATTCTCACTCTGCTGGTCGAGCTATCGCGGATAAACAACAGAATCTGTGGGATGGTCAGATACGCGCAATGGCCGATAATGGAGGGGTGATAGGTATACATTTTTGTTCACGATTGGTACTTGGACAAAATGGTGTGCAGGCAGAAATTAGCGATGTTATTCGGCAGATTCGCTATGTGTCTGAAGTTGGTGGAATCGATGTGGTTGGGCTGGGTCCTGATTGGGTTTTAGGTGATCCTGCCAGAGATGTTCCTTATTTACGTAACACCGAGCAAGAAGACTTGACCTGGGCAAAAGGGCTGGAGGACTCAGGCGAATTACCAAATCTGTGGGATCCCCTATCGGCATCAGGTTTTACCTCTGGTGAAATTGAAAAGATAGCTGGTGGAAATATGGTGAGATTGTTCAGGGATGTTTTGCCAGGTTAAGAGTCGTCTGCCTAAATAGCGTGCCAACGCTAAGAAAAATATTGGATTCTTGC
Source organism: Chloroflexota bacterium (assembly GCA_002725925.1). Lineage (GTDB taxonomy): Bacteria > Chloroflexota > Dehalococcoidia > Lucifugimonadales > Lucifugimonadaceae > Lucifugimonas. The sequence continues at coordinate 17,328 of PBRL01000003.1, read as the reverse complement.
CAGAAGTAGCAAATTCTTGTGGAGATCATCTCTTTGAGTTGCTAGGTCTTGGTTTGGTATGCCCATGCTTTAATTAGGTGGTGGGCAATCGCGATAGGCCCAGGGATGTTGACCCCGTCTAATTTATCTTCGAGAGCCAGTTTCACATCTTCTTTAGTGAACCATCTTACATCTGACATTTCGCCGGGATCAGATACGATTTCATCAGATATTGCTTCCGCGTGGCAGCCGATCATTAGGGAAGACGGAAAGGGCCAGGGTTGAGATGAATGGTATGTGACTTTTCCGATTTCTAATCCGGATTCCTCTCGAACCTCTCGCCTCACACCTTCTTCTATTGATTCTCCTTGGTCCATGAATCCGGCCAAACATGAATAGAAAGTCGAATTTGAGCGAGCGAGTGTCTGACCCATCACACACCTGTCGCCTTTGTAAACAAGCATGATGGCTACCGGATCAGTCCTTGGGAAATGTTGTGTTTTACATTTACGGCATTCCCGCATTAATCCGCCGCGTTGACTTTGGGACTCAGTACCACAAACAGAGCAGAACCTGTGCTGTGCGTGCCAGTTTAGATTTGAACGTGCTTGTGCAAGGATTCCAGACTGTTCGTTAGTTATTGAAATGGCAGCTGAACGACCATCTTCAAAATCTGCCTGGTCCGTATAATTTGAGATGTCAGATGGCTTTTTGACCAACGATACATCAACAGCAAAGCAGGGATTTCGTTCACTATCGAAACCCAGAAATTTAGGGTCACCGATTTCTTTAGGCAGTTGTTTTAGAAATTTGTTGCTAATCCAGGCTAGCTCAGCTTGTCCCTTTTTGAGTATCAGCGGATTAAGTTTGTGAAAAGGCAAAAATTTGGCACTGTCTTGCCAAATCATCTCCTTGAGTAATTGTTCGTCTCGACGCTCAATGTCGCCTCTATCCAATGGGTTTCCGGCGAATATGTGGGTATACGACACCTATCCAGTTCCTCATTCTTGTGACGTGGAGCGTGGTTTTAGTTCATGTAGTTTTATCTTGGCTCGATCGCTGTTTAGCGTCGTTCGGGCAGCAATTGGTTTAATCCTGCCCTCGAAGATTTCTAATTTTTGTCCTATGTTCAGGTAATTGTAAGAGGTATCAGGGCTAGTCATCATCTTGAGTGGCCCATGCACTGGTGGATTTATTCGACTGCCACAATCCCGGTTGCGCTTCGCGTGAATCGACATCGATCTTGAATTCGTCCATTGCTTCAGGGATAAGTTCGATCCCAAGTCCCGGTCGTCCATTAGGGAATATTGAGCCATTTCGAATGTCGAACATGGGTGTGATGACTTTTTCAAAAGTTTTAAACCACGTGTGCAGGCATTCCTCGCGATACAAATTCGGAATGGCTATAGAAGCCTGAAAAGAGGCTGCAATTGCCACTGGACCTAGTGCGTCGTGGGGACTGACCCTTATGTATTGCGTTTCTGCCATAGCAGCGATACGTCGAATTTCGCTGATGCCTCCGCACCACGCAATGTCGGGCATTATGTAATCGACCAGACGGTCACGAAGAATTTCATCGTAGTCCCAGCGCGTGAAGTGTCGTTCACCTACGCATAGTGGGACGCTGGTGTTCTCACGAATTTGCCGAAGAGAATTATGGTTTTCCACGTGTGTAGGTTCTTCGAACCATACAAGGTCAACATGTTCTATGGCGTTTGCTGCCTTAATTGCTGAAGCAACGTCCATTCTCGCATGAGCGTCTACAAGAATTTCGTAGTCGGGGCCAACGGTCTCTCTTAGAGCTTCCATCCACTCGACGGCATCGGCAATGGCTTTAGGTTCCATGCGTTCGACCATGCTTGCGCCATAGTGCGTTTCACCCATTGTGCGCCGATTTGGAAAGGGGTCGGTTTTGATTGCCTCATAGCCTGCCTCAACGGTCAGCTTCGCCTCTTCTATCAGCACGTCGATGCCCTTACCGTAGCTGATGTCTCGAACATGTGTGTAAAGAGGGACACTTTCGTGGACCGGACCTCCCAGCAGGTCGTAAATGGGTGCCCCNAGAACTTTGCCTTTAATGTCCCACAAGGCGATGTCTATTGCGCTAATTAGATGAGATATATAGCCGCGTCCATTCAGATCGGAATTTACATGNAAAATTCGTTGCCAGATTTCTTCGATGTTTTTTGGGTCCGCANCGATTACCAACGGTTTTATCGCCTCGAGACCACGCACTAAGTGTCCGTTGACAGCGTAATCTGTGCATTCTCCGAGTCCTGTGACTCCCTCGTCTGTCTCGACTTNTACGAACAACCATGCAAGACCTGGGATCGGCATGACGACGTGGCTTTTTATATCCGTAATTTTCAAACTATTGAGTTCCTTGNGGTAGCTGTTATTGGCGATATGGGTGGATTGTAGTCCAAGTTTTCAGGTTCTGATCCGTCTGTCTTGACTTATATCCTGCGATCGTCCTTAGTGCGATTACTTTTTTAACTAAAGGTTTGTATGTAGAACAATAATCAAGCCGNTCTTAGAAGTATTATTCTTTTTGTCGCGAATCTCTTTTTACAAAAATACAAATTCGACTGGAATCAGTAATGACCTCACGTGTCTATCCCGATCACGATACAGCAGATGTTGCGATTAGCGATATTCTTGGCATTGGCGAGGATCCTGCCAACCGTGAGATCCAAACCCATGCTGATGGTCCTAAGGGCACTGTTCCATTTACGGCCGAGTTTCTGATTGAAGAGCCGAGTGGTAATCATTTTGGGATGACGCAGAATGCCGGAATGGGTTGGAATCCTTCGGAGTTGATGCGAAAGCAGTTCATCATTCTTTCAACCGTTGGTGGCGTCAAAGACGAAGATGGTTCCCCGATAGCACTTGGGTTGCATACGGGGCATTTCGAATTGCGTGACATGGTTACGGANGCGGCTNAAGAGTTAAAAAAACTGAAATCNGTCCCATTTGCAGCTTTCTGTTCGGATCCTTGTGATGGTCGGACTCAAGGAACNACTGGAATGCTTGATTCACTCCCTTACCGGAATGACGCGGCTCAGGTTTTCAGACGTATTGCGCGTTCATTGCCGACAGTGCGAGGAGTGTTGGGGGTTGCTTCCTGTGACAAGGGTTTGCCTGCAATGATGATGGCTTTGGCTGGCCTGNACAGTCAGCCTACGGTTGTTGTTCCTGGAGGAACAACATTGAAACCTTACGTAGGAGAGGATACTGGGCAGATTCAGTCAATTGGAGCCAGNTTNTCTCAAGGCGAAGTGACTCTTGAGTATGCACAGGATGTTGGATGCAGGTCATGTGCGTCGCCTGGAGGAGGGTGCCAATTTCTCGGAACCGCTGGTACTTCACAGGTTGTTGCCGAGGCACTGGGTCTTGCAATTACCCATTCNGCTCTTTCACCNAGNGGAACTCCTGCCTGGCACGATATAGCACGTCGCTCCGCACGTGCTTTAGTGATGATGGAACGTAATGGAGTNACGTCGAGAGATATCTTGGTAGATTCGGCTTTTGAGAATGCAATGGCGATTCATGCCGCCTGCGGGGGGTCGACCAACCTGTTNCTGCACATGCCAGCGATTGCTCATGCCGCCGGACGGAGACGTATGACCGTTGAAGACTGGAACAGAGTTAATTTAGAGGTCCCCAGGTTGGTTGATGTGCTACCAAACGGTCCGGTCGGTCACCCTACCACCCAGCTGTATGCNGCTGGCGGTGTTCCAGAGGTCATGCTCCACTTACGTAGTTTGGGCCTTATAAATACTAACGTTCTTACAGCTACCGGTCAGACATTGGATGAGAACCTTGATTGGTGGGAAGATTCCGAGCGGCGTCACGATGTTAGAAAGTATCTTAGAGATGTGGATGGTGTAGATCCCGATAACGTCATTATGTCGCCTAAGCGTGCGGGCGAAAAAAAGCTTACTAGCACTGTTACCTTTCCAAGAGGGAATATTGCCCCGGAGGGTTCTGTTATCAAAAGTACGGCTATAGANCCTTCGGTGGTTGACAGTGACGGCGTTTATAGAAAAGTTGGTTCCGCTCGAGTATTCCGGTCAGAACGGGCTGCGATGGGTGCNATTAAATCTCGGGATGAAGAACACAAAATCAAAGCNGGNGACATCATGGTAGTCANCTGTGGTGGNCCTCTTGGAACGGGCATGGAAGAGGTGTATCAGTTGACAGCTGCACTGAANCATCTTTCATATGGCAAACACGTAGCGCTCATAACTGATGCAAGATTCTCTGGCGTATCAACAGGAGCCTGTATTGGTCATGTTGGGCCAGAAGCACTCGCAGGAGGTCCGATTGGCCGTGTCAGAGACGGGGATCTGATCGAAATCAACATAGATCGAAAGGATCTGTCAGGTTCACTGAACCTCATTGGGATCAGTGGCGAAAACAAAGGTGTTGATTGGGGGACTGATGAGCTGGAAAGGCGATCTATTCCAAGTGACTTAGCACCGCATCCGCAGTTGCCNGATGANTCTCGCCTGTGGGCTGCCCTTCAGTCTGCCAGTGGAGGGACATGGGGAGGTTGTGTGTTTGATGTGGACTCCATAGTAGAGACCATCGAAGCCGGGAAGAAAGCTTTGGGGCGTTAGTTAAACGAGGGCCTTGTNGTTTAATTTGATGACCTGACCTGACTTTACGACCGTCGATGCGCAGTCCATATCGCGTATCTCTTTGGATGGATCGCCACTGAACGCCGCAATGTCGGCAACCTGTCCCTTTTTGAGTTGTCCGACTTCTTTGTTTAGGNCCAGAGCTTCGGCAGTTCCGGCCGTATTAGCATGTATTGCTTTCCAATTAGGCCATCCAAGAGTTTCAACGAATGCCCAGGCATTTGCGCATGAACGATCGTGAGTNCCGTATGGCATGCCCATGTCAAGGCCGGTTGTAAACCTAACACCAGCGTCATGCATTCTATTGAGGGTATTGATGTGTTCGTGTTCCTCAACGACTGTGCTCGAAACAGACCAATGGGGATCACTTGGTCCAGGTTCACCTCTTTCTTTGGCTTCTTGACCGAGTAGATGGTGTCCGATGGTCGGGTCTACCCATTGACCTTGGGCGACCATTTTTTCGACAGTTGTGGNATCGTAATCTAATCCTTGGCTGGGATCTGCGTGATACCAACGTGAATGAATTAGGTGATCCACGCCCGCCTCGACAACATTTCTAACTCCCTGAGCGGAGAGAGTATGTGTGACGATTGGAATATTTATCCTGTGTGCTTCTTCAACAGCGGCTTTTAAAACCTTAACGGAATACTGTGGNTTCCTTGGGTTTGCCGTTGGTGTGAACATTCCTCCNGTTGCCATCATCTTGATGACGTTNGCGCCAAGTTTCAATTGCGTTCGAACTGCTTGTCGAACTTGGTCTTCTGTATCAGCCTCGGTGCCGAAGAACCAACAATGCCCGGCTGTAATAGTGATAGGAGTGCCTGCGAGTAATAGCCGCGGTCCTGGAACATGGCCGTTGTCGATCATCTCTCGGACTTGGAAAGCAACTTCATTTCGTGAGCCTAGATCACGAATAGTTGTGACCCCNGCAAGCACAGCTTTCCGCATGTTGTTAGTGGCTCGNATTGTTAACTGTTGGACGTTTTCAGTTAGCGCNAGNGTTTGTGCTTCNGGTGTGGCGCTGCAGTGCATGTGCGAATGAGCATCAANNAGTCCGGGTAGAATCGAGACATCACCGAGATCGAAAACTTCGTACGATTCGTTGGCACCTGAAATATTAGAAGCTGGCTCGACTGCGGTAATTAGACCGTTTTCAACTACTACTGCGTGATCATCCAGCCATGCTGAAACATTCTCATTTGCAACACGCTTGGCTTTGAAAATACTCTTTTTCGTCATAAGTTTTCTTAGGGATTTCGTTGTAGAACGTAAGGATTTTTTATTTCGCTTCTGTATACCGCAAATAATTGCTAACCGCATGCAGCGGACAATAATTTATGCACTATTCTTTCCATGTGCATTGAAATTCTTGAGTGATTCATGTCGTTATAGCGATAGCTACGGTATGAATTGGTAATTGTCGTTTGCGGATTGAACTTTTCGCTGATCAGGCCTTTGGCTATTACAATGCCTGCCAATATCTTCGACCGTCCCACCGTATCATCGTGCCCCACCCTGGGTAGCTCAGATGGCTTCCAAAAACAACGGCATTCTCTTTTTCCGCTTGATCAAGAATAGTTTTGCGGGCTTGGATTCCCATTTCCGCGTTCCAATCGGGGGTGTAACGGTAATCAGTTTCAGTTGCCTGCATTGGTGANCCGAGTATGTCGCCTACAAGTAAAGCTCGTTTNTTGCCGGAGGCGATTAGCAGGCTCATGTGACCGGGAGTATGACCTGGTGTTGGGAATGCGGTAATCCCGGGAGCTAGTTCTGTCTCGCCGTCCATTAGATCCAGCACTCCTTGTTCCTCCAGCGGCATTACGCTTCTTTTTGTGGTTTCGCTTCCGATAGGATCATCCAGTAGTTCTTTGCTCGTGAAATGATTCCAATCGGCTTGATGAACCCGATAGCGGGCGTTGGGGAAGGTGATTGGTCTTTCTGGCAGGTCCTCGCGTAGGTTCCACCCGACATGATCCCCGTGTAAGTGGGTGAGAAAAACTGTGTTGATGGTGTCGAGTGCTATGTTATTTTTTTCAAAGTCTTTAATTAGTTCTCCTGGAGCTGGATATCCGATCATGTCGCCATGTGGGCCAAAGCCTGAATCTGCTACTACTCGCTGGTCATTTGAGGTTAAAACAAAAGATCCTAAATTGTTTCGAAAATATTGGCCTTCGAAGTACTCAGGGAATCTGTCGTGGAACGGTGTCCATGCCTCGAGTGGAGTTTCGGGGAATAAGATTCTGGGATCGAACGTGATGCTGCCGTCAGTGAGTCCGGTNATGTGGACATCGCCTANTTGGAGTGTGTTGTGAGANGATGCNGNCATTTTTAGTTAGGGTGGAACATTTTTTATAGGTTATGTGAGTTCTACACTTTTTTGCCATTGAGCTCAACAAAAGGTTTCTGATATCTGATGCGGAATTAATCTAAAANCCCTCGGTGATAAACCGAGGGCTTTTCTTGTATTTGAATGGCGATCCCGAGCAGATTCGAACTGCCGATCTCCTCCTTGACAGGGAGGCGTGTTANGCCGCTACACCACGGGACCTNGTCGCGGAATTAACCGCTGACATTGAGAGTACGGCTGGAACCCGAGGTCAGTCAACAGCCTGCAAGGGCCCGCGAACGGGAATCAGGGGATCAAGTAATTATCCGTAATTACAGCCAATACCTTTGTAACCGATCTCCACGTCACCTTCTGCCGTAATCATTACCGGTGTGATTTTATCGCCGCCCGAAAGTCGTTCTACCTCTGTCCACTGTTCGGGTTGTTTCGAGACGTCTACCTCCCGGTACGCGATATTGTCTTTAGTTAGGTCTTCCTTGAGAAGGTCGCAATAACCACATGTTGGATGGGTGTAAACGATGGCNAGGCCGTCGGTTGCTGGAGGTTCAGTTTTGGGCATTTGTATTCCTGATTGAATGTTTTTGAAATTGTCTCTGANTTAGATTCTGTGGACTATCATCTTGATTCCAGATCNTCGACACGCTTTTCCAACTCTGCAATTCTTCTNGTTAGATNACGAATCCCTGGAAAATTTNGTGTTCCTGCTTGATCCGACTCAAACAACTTAATCATCGTTTCACGAAATTTTTTGTTTTTACTGAACTTCAAGCCAGATGTATTTATACGACCTCTACTGCGCATCGTAGGTTCAAGAATCTCAAATGCAATCAACTCTGCCCCTTCAAGTCGATCACGGGTGTTGAATTCTTCATGAACCCACCACCTTAGTGAAGAAACAGAGTCAACATTCACTTTTACAGGAGATGATTCCACCACTGCGCTACTGTCACNCATAACGAGGTGCTGATAAACACGATTTCGCAGGTTGGAAGAGATTCCAACGTAAGCAATAAAATCATTAGCCCTGTCTNCAGCGCAAAGGGCATAAACGGCTGGTGATGTAGGTAACTTACCTATGGAACTGAAATCACGTGNACTCATTTGATTCCTATCGATTGGATATGTAACCGACTTTCATATAACAGAGATTTCGCAGAAGAACCTTCTCCTGTGATGGTGCGAAATCAAAAACCGATTGCCTAAATTGTCTCTAATTTAGATTCTGTGGACGATCATCTTGATTGCATAAACGTATGAAAATTTCTAGACAGTCTACATCTCTATCGATTTTTCTCCTGAGATGTAACCCTCGGGGTCTTTTTCAAACTCGACACGGCATCCCGGTCCGCAGAAGTAGTAGACCTCGCCGTTATGCGTGGATACGCCGCCCGGGGGATTGGATGTGTTGACGTTCATGCCGCAAACGGGGTCCGTCGCGGTTTCGGATTTGCCGCTTAGAAACGGTATTTTCATCGTGATTTCCCTTTTGGGCCTTCCGTAATTATTGAAATCTCAACCCTAACCGGGTTTCAATTCTGGCAAATCGCTGGGCATATTAAATCGTCTGGTTCGTTGCCCGTACCGGGATGCCAACTTCGGGCGTGGTCGGCGGTCCGGTAGTGTCTCGCTTCCAGGTTCTTCTCCCGAGCCTCAGCGAGTTTGTTACTACGGTCACAGAGCTTACGGCCATGGCTGCAGCAGCAACGATCGGGTTCAAAAAGCCGACCTGACCGATGACCGGCTGCAGGAAACTAGGAACTGTCCCGTTACTGAATATCGGGTAAAGAACCCCGGCGGCGATCGGGATCAACATGACGTTGTAGAAGAAAGCCCAGAACANGTTTTGCTTGATCGTACGCATGGTGCTGCGACTGAGATCGATAAGCTCGGCGACCACGCTTGGATCACCAGAAGTAATCGTCACATCCGCGGCCTCGATGGCGATATCAGTACCGCTGCCGATTGCGATTCCTACATCCGCCGTCGCAAGTGCCGGTGCNTCGTTAATCCCATCGCCAACCATTGCCACTGTGGCACCGNCCATGTGAAGCCTGGAGATTTCGGNCGATTTGCCATCCGGCAACACTTCNGCAATGACCTCGTCGATACCGATTTCGGCGNCGACTTTCTCGGCCGTCTTGCTGTTGTCGCCTGTCATCATNACGGTGNGGATTCCGCGGGACTTCAGACTTANGACAGCGCGGCTGGCTTCCGGCCTGACCGTATCCGACACGCCGATCAACCCGACAGATGTGCCGTCTTTCGCGACGGCCANAACCGTTTCACCTTTTTCGGCGAGTTTGAACCCCGCTTCGGTGAACTCGCTCGAGGGGTCGGTGTTATCANTTATGAACGACCGGCTGCCAACAAGGATTGTCGAGCTGTCCACCGAGGCCGAGATGCCGCGNCCCGGCGTCGCCTTNATGCCAGANGCTTTTGTAATCTCAANATTGCGAACCGTTGCTTCAGCAAGGACCGCCACCGCGAGCGGGTGTTCGGACCCTGANTCGGCCGCAGCCGCCAGCCCAATCAACTCCATTTCTGTGACGCCAAACGCATTGACACTCGTGATTACTGGCTTTCCCTTGGTCAGCGTGCCGGTCTTATCGAACACCACGGTGTCGATCTTGTGAGCGCGTTCGAGCGCATCGGCATTTCTAATGAGTACGCCNCTCGAGGCTCCCCGGCCCATNCCGACCATGATGGCGGTTGGCGTTGCGAGGCCAAGTGCGCACGGACACGCGATGACGAGCACCGCAACGGTTATCATCAGCGCATTTATTACTNCCGGCTCGGGAGCCAGGAATGACCACACGGCGAAGACGACCACTGCGACGATCAGGACTACCGGCACGAAAAGCGCTGTCACTTTGTCCACCAGGTGCTCGATCGGTGCGCGGGANGACTGCGCTTGCTGGACCATCCTCACGATTCCGGCNAATATCGTTTCTCGTCCAACTGCAGAAGCTACGAACTGGACCGCACCCGTGCCGTTAACGGTTCCGGTAAACAGGCCGTCACCCGGCTGTTTTTCGACTGGCACCGGTTCTCCGGTAAGCATCGATTCGTCGATGGCGGTAGTGCCCTCCGAAATTTCTCCGTCAACCGGAACGCGTTCACCCGGGCGAAGAACGATCACGTTGCCCGGTTNAACTTCGGCAATATCGACCTCGANCGGNGAGCCGTCTTTNATCACTATAGCGTTCGATGGCTGAAGGCCGATCAGCTTCTTGATTGCGTTGGAGGTCCTTCCGCGGGCCCTGGCCTCGAGCCAGCGACCCAGCAGAATCAGCCCGATAATCGCCGCGGAAACATCAAAATATGTNCCGGTGGCGTGACTGCCGCCGACCGCCGCCTCAGAACTGGAAAAGGTGAGTGAACCTTCGAACGCCGGACGCATAATAGTGACCGCTACACTGTAAAAAAAGGCAGTGGAAGTGCCGATAGCCACCAGTGTGTTCATGTTGGAAGTGCGGAGACGTGCTGCGCTCCAGGCCGAGCGGTAGAAACGTGATCCTGCCCAGAACTGGACCGGGGTGGTCAGNGCCAGGAAAACAACGTTTGCCACGGTCGGAGAGATTCNCGACAGGGCNTCGATCGACGCATAGTTCATGGNGANCATCACGAACGCGGCGACAGCCAGACTGAACGCCATCATGTTGCGCGTGCCCTTTAATTCAGCTTCGCGGACGGACTTGTCGCCATCGGAAAAGATCGACGCGTCTTCATCGGCAAAGCCGCGAATCGAGTAACCGGCTCCTGAAACCGCGGCCCGGACCGCTGGCTTGGTGATGACCGCGGATGCGGATGCAAACTCGATGGTTGCAGTCTCGGTGCCGATGCTCACGTTTGCTTCGATTACGCCCGGTAACTCGCGCAGCGCCTTGCCGACGTGGTGGACGCAGGACGCGCAGGTCATCCCGCCAACACTAAACGTGAGAGTTGAGACCTGTTTTTGGGCTTCCTTGTGAGAAGCTGTTTCGGTATTGACGTTCAACAATTTCGTAAAGCTCTAACAGTTAGCGCAGAATGTATTCTTAATCGCCATTTTTAGCTCCATCTACCATACAAGTTTGAAAATCTCCTCGCCAACTGAATCCCACATGTAATAGCGCCTGAAAATGACCCTCCGTATATATTGACATCAAGACAGGGATAGGCCTAAAATTCGAGGTCGTCCAAGAAATGTCCATCTTCTTCCATTTCGATCTGGTTCATATTTTTTAATCCCTAAATTACCCAAAGCACACACGGATGTTGTTCCGTGCGTACTTGGGTTGTTACGCGCTCGAGTTCGTGAGTCGTACGCGCGAGTCAAAATCCTGTCAAAATCCTTATCACTTTTAGGAGAGTGTGCATGGTTATCGCTGATCGCAGATTAGCCCCAACTCAACAACCCGATTACAAAGAGTTCAACAGCATCTCAAACAATGTTGATGTTCCTAGTCTTGTGCAAGTACAAGTTAATTCATTTCAATGGCTCAAGACGGATGGATTAAAAGATCTTCTTCAGGAAATCTCCCCAATTGAAGATTTTTCTGGTGGTCGATTTGACCTAAAATTCTTAAGTCACGAAATTCGTAAACCGAAAAATACTGAACGAGATTGCAGAACTCGTGAGATCACCTATTCCGCTCCACTTTATGTGACGGTTCAACTTGTAATTAAAGAAACCGGAGAAGTAAAGGAACAGACACTTTTCTTCGGTGACCTTCCGATGATGACTAAAAATGGAACATTTGTCATTAATGGTGCAGAGAGAGTTGTTGTTTCTCAGTTGGTTCGCTCACCTGGTGCTTATTTCACGACAAAGACAGATCCTGCAACGGGCCGCGAACTGTGTAGTGCTAAGTTGATACCGTACCGTGGAGCGTGGGTTGAACTTGAAACCAGTAACAAGGATCTTCTTTCGGTAAAGGTTGACCGTAAGCGTAAAGCTCCTATATCTACACTGCTTCGCGCACTCGGTTATGCAACTGATGATGATATTCGTCAATTAGTAGCTGATGTGGATGACGATCCCGTTCACAATTACATGGAAGCTACGCTTGCGAAAGATACAGCGGCTTCCACGGTCGATGAGGCTCTTCTTGAGTTTTATCGCCGACTACGCCCAGGTGAGCCTCCGAGTGTTGAAAATGCTAGTGAGTTGATCCAAAATCTGTTTTTCAACGACCGTAAATACGATCTCGGGCGAGTCGGTCGCTACAAACTGAATCGCAGACTGAGTATTGATGAAAAGACTCGCACTCTTACAAAAAAAGACATAGTCGAACTGATTCGACGCATGATTACGATAAATAATGGACGTGCGGCAAATGATGATATTGACCACTTGGGTAATCGACGGGTAAGAGCTGTTGGAGAGCTGATTCAGAATCAGCTTCGACTAGGGTTGCTGAGAATGGAACGGGTTGTCAAAGAACGGATGACCACTCAGATGGATCCGACAACAACAACTCCTGCTGCTCTAATAAATATCAGACCAGTAGTTGCTGCTGTTCGTGAATTTTTCGGTGGTTCGCAGTTATCACAATTTATGGATCAAACTAATCCTTTGGCCGAGTTGACTCATAAACGACGACTCTCTGCACTTGGGCCCGGTGGCCTTTCACGTGAGCGTGCAGGGTTTGACGTGCGTGACGTCCACGCATCTCATTATGGACGTATCTGTCCCATTGAAACTCCAGAAGGTCCTAACATTGGACTTCTTGGCTCACTGTCGACTTATGCACGCCTAAACCCTTACGGATTTATTGAAACTCCGTATAGAAAAATTCTTCGCTCCATGTCTAGTGCTAACGCTGATATCCAAGGCCGCACNCCCCTCGAAGAGATTGTGGACGAAGATGGAAAGGTTGTTGCGGAGGGTCACAAGCCGATCACAATTCCAGTTGCAGTGCTGGTCAATGCACTCAGTCCACGTGATGTGAAGGTTATGCCGTATGTGACTGCTGATGAAGCTGATACCGATTACCTTTCTGCTGATGACGAGGAGGAAAACACTATTGGCCAAGCGACCACTCCGATGGACGCTAAGAGCCAGATCACTACACAACTGGTTGAAGTCCGACAGGGTGGTAGCGAAGCTTATACNTATGTTCATCCAGATGAAGTTCAGTATTTAGACATCTCTCCAATGCAGATCGTTAGTATTTCAACTGCCTTGATCCCGTTTTTGGAACATGATGATGCTAACCGAGCTTTAATGGGTTCGAATATGCAACGTCAAGCCGTTCCTTTGGTTCAACCACAAGCTCCCTTAGTTGGAACGGGGATGGAATGGCGTGTAGCTAGTGACTCGGGTCAAGTTGTGATGTCCGAAATTGAAGGAATTGTTTCGNAATCGACAAGTGACTATGTAAAAATTTTGGGCGTAGATGGGNAGGAAATTGAGTACCCGTTAACGAAATTCNNTCGTTCGAACCAGGGGACTTCCATAAATCAGCACCCAATTGTTTATAAAGGAGACAGGGTTGTTCCCGGTTCNCCATTGGCTGATAGTTCATCGACTGACAATGGAGAACTTGCGCTTGGTCAGAACTTGCTGGTCGGTTTCATGACTTACGAGGGGTTCAATTATGAAGATGCGATCATACTAAGTGAAGACCTTGTCAAAGATGATCGATACACCTCTATTCATATTGATAAACACGAAGTAGAGGCCCGTGAAACCAAATTGGGNCCTGAGGAGATTACTCGCGATATCCCGAACGTTGGAGAAGAGAGCCTTAGGGATCTAGATGAAGAAGGTATTGTGCGGATCGGTGCGTGGGTGACTCCNGGTGATATTTTGGTCGGGAAGATCACACCTAAAGGCGAGACTGAACTGACCGCTGAAGAAAAACTTCTGAGAGCTATTTTCGGTGAGAAAGCTCGCGATGTTAAGGATACTAGCCTCCGAGTGCCGCATGGGCAGCACGGCAAAGTTACCGATGTGCGCATTCTCACAAAGGAAAATGGNGATGATTTACAGCCTGGCGTAACGAAGACCGTCAGAGTTTGGGTCGCACACACCAGGAAGATCAACCAAGGGGACAAGATGGCTGGTCGACACGGAAACAAGGGTGTTGTTTCTAAAGTTTTGCCAAGAGAAGATATGCCATTTCTACCGGATGGAACTCCGCTGGATATTATGCTGAANCCTATCGGAGTGCCTTCTAGAATGAATCTAGGACAATTATTAGAAACCCATTTGGGTTGGGCAGCGGATACCCTCGGTTTCCATGCTCGCACTCCCGTATTTGACGGAGCGCAGGATAGTGTTATCGAAGATCAGCTTGCCAGGGCTTGGTTCGTAAGGGAATCTAAGGCAAAAAATCACCGTGATCTTGATTCTGATGATATAGATTGGGCTAAGGTTGATGACTACTTGAATGAACGTNGTTTTGATCGAGATCGNCTATGGAGTGATGCTCCNTCGAATCGTGGAACCGCTCGAGACGCTTGTTTGCGTNTNTGGCTGGAAGAGGTCACAGNNCAGAAAANTGATAGTTTGAAGCCTTCAGAACTTATGCAGGAGGCGTTAAAGATTTCGCGNGAAAGGAATTTATCAGCACCGATTTTTGGTAAGCAAATACTTTATGATGGCCGGACAGGTCTTCAATACGATTCGCCAGTTACGGTTGGCAATGTATACATGTTGAAACTGATCCATTTGGTGCAAGATAAGATTCATGCTCGATCCACTGGTCCCTATTCACTTATAACTCAACAACCTCTTGGCGGTAAAGCTCAGTTCGGCGGTCAACGGTTTGGTGAAATGGAAGTGTGGGCGCTAGAAGCTTATTCGGCTGCTTATACCCTTCAAGAGATGCTTACGATCAAATCTGATGACGTGGTCGGCCGTGTTAAAACTTATGAAGCAATCGTGAAGGGTGAAGAGGTGATCCAGCCTGGTGTCCCGGAATCTTTCCATGTTCTGTTGAAAGAATTGCAAGGGTTAGGGCTTTCAGTTGAACTTCTAAATGAGGATGTTGAAAGATTTACTCAAACCCAGACTGCTTCACAGGAGATGTCAGCGACACTCGGCGCCCCTCTTGATTGGAGTGATATGAGCGATGAACCTCTTGATGCATTAGATATCGAAGAGCTCTCACTTGATGAGCTGACCGTTGATTCAGTAGACATCTCAGATGAGAATGACGACTCTGAGCCGCAGGCTTTTTCATCTGATGACAACGGCGAACAGAAAAAAGATTCTTTGGAAGGTTTAGCTTCAGAGGAATCTGAGAAAGCCGATGATGCAATCATTGGCGTCGATGATGAAGAGAATTAAATGAACTACAGTTCATGCGAAATACGTGTGGGCTAATTACGAATGCTGGCAATTAGCTAGTTCAACTATAGGGGTGTAACCCCTGGAAGGCGAAGGAAACGGCCAGATATGACACAATCAGGCGCCGATTTCAACGCAATTAGAATCTCACTGGCATCTCCAGAGCAGATTCGAGCTTGGTCATACGGTGAAGTAACCAAACCGGAGACAATCAACTACCGTACATTACGGCCTGAGAAAGACGGCTTGTTTTGTGAACGGATATTTGGTCCTACTAAAGATTGGGAGTGTTATTGCGGTAAGTACAAGAAGATTCGTTATAAAGGGGTAATTTGTGATCGATGCGGTGTCGAAATAGCGCGATCTAAAGTCCGACGAGAACGAATGGGTCACGTGAAGTTAGCGGCTCCCGTAGCGCATATTTGGTTTTCGAAAGGAACCCCTTCGCGACTGGGACTTATTCTTGATCTTTCACCTCGTAACCTCGAAAGAATCCTGTACTTTTCGCAGTATGTTGTCACGTCGGTGGACGATATGGCACGTCAGAACGCTATCGAGCAACTGGAAGCATATAGAGATGCTGAAATCACACGTTTTGACGAGGATTTGAAAGACGCTATATCTGTAAATAATGTCGAACCAGTGTTGGCATCAACTATGCGCGCTATGTTCGATGCAAAGCAAGAAGCTGATCGTATCGCCACCGAACTTGCCGAACTGGATAAACCTAAGAAAAAGCAAACAAAAGCTCAGGCCGCTAAGGAAGAAAAACAAGCTACAGAACGTGCAGCGTCACAATCATTAGAAATCGAAAGTTTTAAAGGTGAGGATGCTGTCACAAAACTTACCGAGTTGACCGAAGAGCAACAAGCAACGGTTAAAGTAGATGTTCAAAATAAAATTGATGACCTCGAGGCGATTCGAGTCATGGATTTACTTACGGAGGCACGATTTCGTGAGTTACGTGATAAATTCGGCCATGTATTCAGAGCATCTATGGGTGCTGAATCAGTGCTCGAGATCCTCGAGAATACTGACTTGGATTCGGTCCGAATCGATCTCTTAGATCAAGTTCGTAACACGTCTGGGCAGCGTCGCAAGAAGGCAATAAAACGACTTCGTGTTGTGGAAGCTTTCAGAAAGAGTGGAAATAAAGCTGAGTGGATGATTCTCACAGTTTTACCTGTGCTGCCACCAGAACTCCACCCGATGGTTCAGCTTGACGGTGGGCGATTTGCTACAAGCGACCTGAACGATCTATACAGAAGGGTTATCAACCGTAACAACCGATTGAAGCACTTAATAGATCTTCAAGCTCCTGACATTATCATTCGAAATGAAAAACGAATGCTCCAAGAGGCAGTTGATGCACTTATTGATAATGGTCGTCGTGGTCGGGCTATACAAGGCAGCCATAACCATAAACTCAAGTCTTTAACTGATTTGCTTCGCGGTAAACAAGGTCGTTTCAGACAAAATCTTCTCGGTAAGCGGGTGGACTATAGTGGAAGGTCCGTAATTATTTCTGGGCCACAGCTCAATATGTATGAGTGTGGTTTGCCAAAAAAGATGGCTTTAGAATTGTTTAAGCCGTTTGTAATGAACGCACTAGTTGTGAAGGGATATGCTCACAACATCAAAAGTGCAAAAAGGATGACAGAGCGAGCTCGTCCAGAGATTTGGGATCTGCTTGAAGAGGTGATTCAAGACCATCCTGTAATGCTCAATCGAGCCCCGACTCTTCATCGATTGGGAATTCAAGCCTTTCAGCCGGTTCTGGTTGATGGTTCGGCTATTCAGATTCATCCACTAGTTTGTACAGCGTTTAACGCTGATTTCGATGGTGATCAGATGGCTGTGCACGTTCCACTTTCTAGAGAAGCGGTCATTGAAGCAAACCGATTGATGCTTTCAACCAATAATATGCTTTCTCCTAGTTCGGGATTTCCGATTGTTTCCCCTACTCTGGACATGGTTCTTGGTGTTTATTACCTCACAGGGGTTGACGGCGACGAATTGACGCCTGTCGAAAGGGATGAGGATGGGAATCCCGTATTCGATACAACGTATTCAGATTTTGA